>NZ_KB714683.1:0-123496 GCF_000349605.1 Kocuria sp. UCD-OTCP | reverse complement strand
CCCCCGCCGAGATCACCCGCATCGTGCGCGTGGGCGTCGAGCAGCTCGGGGTCACCGAGCTGCGCCTGACCGGCGGGGAGCCCCTGGTGCGGGCCGACCTCGAGGACATCATCGCCGGGGTGCGTGCCGCCCACCCGGAGCTGCCGGTGTCGCTGACCACCAACGGCATCGGCCTCACCACCCGCGCGGCCACCCTGGCGGCGGCGGGGCTGACCCGGATCAACATCTCCCTGGACTCCCTGGACGCGGCGACCTTCCGCACCCTCGCCCGCCGGGACCGGCTGACCGAGGTGCTGGCCGGGGCCGAAGCGGCGGCTGCGGCCGGGCTGTCCCCGGTGAAGATCAACGCGGTGCTCATGGCCGGGGTCAACGACCACGAGGCCCCGGAGCTGCTCGCGTGGGCGCTGGCGCGCGGCTTCGCGCTGCGGTTCATCGAGCAGATGCCCCTGGACGCCGACCACGGCTGGACCCGGGCGGAGATGGTCACCGCCGCCGAGATCCGCCACCGGCTNGCGGTTCATCGAGCAGATGCCCCTGGACGCCGACCACGGCTGGACCCGGGCGGAGATGGTCACCGCCGCCGAGATCCGCCACCGGCTCGGTGAGCGGTACCGGCTGACCCCGCACCCGGGCCCGCGCGAGGGCGCCCCGGCCGAGCTGTGGGATGTGCACCCCCGCACCCCCACCCCGGACGAAACCCGGGCCGCCGGCGCCGGGGGCTCCGGTGGCGAGCCGCTGGGCACGGTGGGGGTCATCGCCTCGGTCACCGAGCCATTCTGCGGCGACTGCAAGCGGACCCGGATCACCGCCGAGGGCAGGATCCGCTCCTGCCTGTTCTCCCACGAGGAGGTCGAGCTGCTGCCGCTGCTGCGCACCGGTGCCACCGACGCCCAGCTGGCCGAGCGCTGGCGGGCGGCGATGTGGGCGAAACCGGCCGCCCACGGCATGGACCACGTAGGCCTGNCTGGCCGAGCGCTGGCGGGCGGCGATGTGGGCGAAACCGGCCGCCCACGGCATGGACCACGTAGGCCTGGACTCCTCCGACTACGTCCAACCGGAACGCCCCATGAGCGCGATCGGCGGCTGACGCGCACCACGGGCCTCCCGACGCCGGGGGACCGGCTCGTCAGCCGCGGGGAGAACCGGCGCGGGGAGAGCCGGTGCGCCGGGGCAGCAGCCAGCCCGCCAGGACCACGGCTCCCGGCAGGGCCGAGATCAGGGCGAGCAGCCCGTAGCCGATCGAGATCGCGAAGCCGGTCCCGGCGGGCAGGCCGTGGGCCATCGCGGCCAGGGTGGTGATCCCCTCCCGCGGACCCCAGCCGCCCACCCCGACGGGCACGGACATCCCGGCGAGGCCCAGCACGGTGGTCCCCCACAGGTTCGCCAGGGTCTCCTGGGGTGCGGTGCGCACGGCCGCCAGCAGGAACAGCCCCTGGTAGCAGGCCCAGGCGAGCACGGACAGCGCCCAGACCCCGGCCCGGTCCCGCGCCGGGGCGCCGCTCGTGGAGCGCCAGGCGACGGCCCCGACGGCGAGCGCCCCGAGGCCGAGGGCCGCGGCGAGCCAGCCGCCGACCGCCAGGGCCGGGACGACCCCGGCCGCGAGGAGCACGGACGTCCCCGCCAGCCGTTCGCCCAGCACGGAGCCGCCGGCGCCGGGCCAGCTGTCGCCGCGCCGGCGGCGGCGCAGCACCCGCACGGCGTCCCCGGTCACACCCCCGGGCAGCAGCAGGTTGACGAGCCCGGACGCCCAGCACTCGCCCAGCGCCTCCCGGAAGCCGATCGGCGTGGCCCGGCTGCGGGCCACCAGCCGCCAGCGCTGGGCCTGGGCCGCGGTGGCCACGAGCCCGACGCCCAGGGCGAGCGCCACCGTGGCGGGGGTGAGGATCCCGACGGCGCTGCGGACCGCGTCCGTGCCGAGCACGCGGAACAGCATGGCGAGGAGGACCAGCCCGGCCACCGCCTGCCCGGCGGCGAGCAGCACGCGGAGAACGGGCCGCCGCCGCGTGAGGGCGGGCGTGGTCTCGGCGGGCATGGGCGCAGTCTAGCCACCGCCCGCCGCCGCCCCGGATTGACGCGGCGGGCCGTGCCCGCCCAGGATGAAGACCCCCGACGCGGAAGGCGACCGCATGCCCCTGGCCCGTTCCACCGGCCCGCACTCCTCGGCGCGCCGGGACGGTCTGCTCGCCTTCGTGGTGCTGGGCGGCGCCCTCGCGGCGCTCCTCCTCCTGGCGGACGCGGCGCTCCCCGTGCTGGCGTGCTCGGTGCTGCTGGGTCTCGCCGTGCTCGGGGCGGTGGTGCGCAGCACCGTGCGCCGCCGCGGCGAGCCCTACGGCCCCGCCGACCGGGTCACCGTGGGCCGCTCCGTGCTCGTCGCCCTGGCCGCCGCGCTCCTGCCCGTGGGGCTGGCCCCGGTGCTGGGGCAGGACGGGGGCCGGCCCGCCGACGCCTGGTGCTGGGCCGTGTTCGCCGTCGCGCTGCCCGCGTGGCTGCTCGACGGGATCGACGGGTGGGTGGCGCGCCGCACCGGGACCGCCACGCGCGCCGGGGCCCGGTTCGACCAGGAGGTCGACGCCGTGCTGCTGCTGCTCCTCTCGGTGGCGGTCGCCGCCCGGATCGGGCTGCCGGAGGCGTGGTGGGTGGTGGTGATCGGCGCCCTGCGCTACCTCTTCCTGCTGGGCCTGCGGGTGCGCCCGGCGTGGCGCCGCGAGCTGCCCTTCTCCTCGTACCGGCGGGTGGTGGCGGGGATCCAGGGCGGCGTCCTGCTCGGCGCGCTGGTCCCCCTGATCCCGCTGCCGCTGGCCGTCACGGCCACCGTGATCGCGCTCGTCCTGCTGCTGGTGTCCTTCGGCCGGGACGTGCTGTGGCTGGAGCGGTGCGCCCGCGGCCTCAGCTGACGGGCGGCAGGCCGAGCACGTCCGCGTGCCCCACCGTGGCCCGCAGCCGGCCGCGGGCGCAGTCCACCAGGCGGGTCCGCAGCCAGGCGTGGGCCTCGGCCGTGAGGTCCGGGCGGTGCTCCACGGCGGCGTCCGCGCGGTCGGCGAGGAACCGCTCCAGGAGGGGCCGGGCCCACGGCTGGTCGGAGATCCACCAGGGGGTGGGCGTCACGTCCACGACCATGCCGCGCTCCTGCAGGGCCTCCGCGGCCAGCCGCACGGCGTCGGTCCCGGCGAGCTCGCCGCGGTGCTGGTGGTCCTCGAAGGCCCCCAGCACCGAGGGGTCCAGGTGGTGGGGCGGGTCGAGGAGGACCTCGCCGTCGACGGTCAGGGCGAGGAGCGCCGGCACGGCCTCCTCGGAGAGCACGCGCGCCAGGTCCCGGAGCTGCTGCCGGGTCAGCAGGTCGAGCAGGGCGGAGCACGTCACGAGCCGGCGGGCCGCCGGGTGCTCCGCGAGCACCCGGCCGAGCTCCTCGACCCCGGCGAGGACGGGCACGACGTCGGCCCCCTCCGCCCGGGCGGCGGCCACGGCCTGGTCGAGCAGCTCGCGGTCGTGGTCGAGCAGGATCCAGCGCTGGGGGCCGGGGAGGTGCCGGGCGAGCCAGGCCCGGTTCGCGCCCGTCCCGGCGCCGAGGTCCACCACCACGACCGGCTCGGTGTCCGCGGCGCCGGGGGCCGTGGCCGGCGGCAGCTGCTCCCAGTGCCGCACGATGCGGGCGATCAGCGGCAGGGAGTCCTCGCGGGCCGCGGCGTCGGCGGGCTCGCGCAGGGCCAGCCAGTCGCCGGCGACAGGACGGTCGGGGGCGGAGTGGTTCGTCATGACGGTCTCCTGGTGCGGTCGGGGTCGTGGTCGGGACTGCGTCCGAGGGCGTCGGACGGGTCGAAGGACGGGTCGAAGGGCGGGCCGATCGCCGCGAGGACGTCGCGGGCGGTGTCCGTCCAGCTGCGCAGACGGTCGCGGCGGGCCAGTGCTTTTCGAACCGTTTTTCCGCGCCGCCTNCCTCGCCAACAAAAAATTCTTTCGAAAAAGCCAGTCGCGCAGCACCGCGGTCCAGGCGGACGGGTCGGCGAGGTCGAGGGCGGCACCGGCCCGGAGGCCGGCGCCGGGCGGAACACCGGTGTCGGGCGCACCCCGGGGCCCCGGCGTGCCGTCGAGGGCCTCGACCGCACCGGTGCCGGCCGCGACCACCGCGGGCACGCCGTGGGCGAGCGCCTCGGTGACGACCATGCCGTAGGTCTCGGTCGTGGAGGGCAGCAGCAGCAGGTCGGTGCGCGCCCACTGCCGGGCCAGCGCGGCGCCCTCGAGGGGACCGGGGCAGCGCACGCGCCCCGGATCGGGGAGGTCCCGGACCGCGGCACGCAGGGTGCGGACGTGCCCGGGGTCGCCCTCGGGGCCGACGAGGTCGAGGGTCCAGCCGAGGGCGGTCAGCGGCGCGAGGGCCTCCAGCAGGAGGCCCTGATTCTTGCGCGGGGTCAGGGACGCCAGACAGGTCAGCCGCGGCGGGCGCGACCCCGCGGCCACCGGTCCGCGCTCGGCCCCCGGCTCGGCCACGACGGCGTCCGCGGTGCCGTAGCGGCGGAGGAGGTCGCGGGCCGCCCAGGCGCTGGGCGCCAGCACGCCGGTGGCGGCGGCGAGAGCGGTCGCCTCCCGCCGGGCGAGCTCCGTGGCGGCCGCGGGCTCCAGCCCGGTCTCGGCGGGCAGGGGCAGGTGCACGAGCAGGTGCACGGGCACCCCGGAGCGCACGGCGTCGTCGACCGCCTCCGGTGCCGCGCACCCCACGAGGCCGTCGAGGACGACCGCCCGCCCGGGGGCCGGTGCGCCCAGCGCGCGCCGCAGCCGGGCCCGGGCGGCACCGTCCGGCGCGGGCCAGCACCCGGCCACCGGCACGAGCCGGGCCGGGCGCCCCAGGGCGTCCAGCGCCGCCACGAGCCGGCGGTCGTAGAGCGAGCCGCCGGTGGGCCGCCCGCCGTCGTCGGGCACCACCACGTCGATGCCCGCGCGCGCGGTGCTCACCGGGCGGGGGCGGGCCCGCCGCGCTCGCTCAGCACGGGCAGCTCGAGGGTGTAGGAGGCCCAGGCGTCGGGGGTCTCCCGGAGGGTCACGGTCAGCCGCTCGAGCCCTTCGACGAACGCCGCCCCCGCCGCGAGCCGCTCGGCGACGTACTGGGCCAGGACCTCCGTGGTGGACAGCCGCCCCGCGAAGTCCGGGTGCTCGTCGAGGTTGCGGTAGCGCAGCCCGTCGAGGACGCCCGCGAGCAGGTCGTTGGCCACGCCGATGTCCATGACCACCCCGTGCTCGTCGAGGACCGGCCGGGACCAGGTGGTCTCCACCACGTAGGTGGCCCCGTGCAGGTTCTGGGCGGGGCCGAAGAACGGGTCCGGCAGGCTGTGGGCGATCATCATGTGGTCTCGGACGGTCAGGGTGAACACGGAGCTCCTCGGGTCGGTGGGGGGCGGTCAGTCGTAGTGCACCACGTGGCACAGGACGTCCGGGGCTCCTGCGGCGAGCCGTGCCATCGTGGCGGGCAGCTCCTCGAACGAGGAGCTCCCGGAGAGCAGGGCGTCGAAGCGGGGGTCCCGGAGGGCGTCCAGCGCGGTGGCGAGCCGGTCGGCGGTCGTGCGGCGGGCCCGGCGGGCGGGGGCGACGACGCCCACCTGGCTGGCGCGCAGCTGGAGCCGGCGGGCGTGGAAGTCGGCGCCGAGCGGGACGGCAGGGTCCTCGTCGCCGTACCAGGACAGCTCGATCAGCTCCCCCTCGTCGCCGAGCAGCTCGAACCCCCGCGCCAGGCCGGCGGCGGTGGAGGAGGCGTGCAGGACGACGTCGCACTCCCCCGCGGCGTCCTCCGGCAGCACGTGCTCCACGCCGAGCCGGGCCGCGAGCCCCCCGCGGGACGGCTGCGGGTCCACGAGCTGCAGCCGGGCCAGCGGGAAGCGGGCCAGCAGCGCGGCCGTGCACGCGCCGATCATCCCGGCGCCGACCACGGCCACGCGGTCCCCGAAGCGGGGCGCGGCCTCCCACAGCGCGTTGACGGCCGTCTCCACCGAGCCCGCGAGCACCGCGCGCCCGGAGGGGACGTCGTCGGGCACCGGGGTCACGGCGGAGGCCGGGAGCACGTAGCGGTCCTGGTGGGGGTGGAGGCTGAAGACCCGCCGGCCCACCAGGTCCTCCGGCCCCTGCTCCACGACGCCCACGGAGAGGTAGCCGTACTTCACGGGGCCGGGGAAGTCCCCCTCCTGGTACGGGGCGCGCATCCGCCCGTGCACGCGCGCCGGGACGAGGCCGCGGTGGACGAGCGACTCGGTGCCGCGGCTGACCCCGGAGCGCAGCGCCCGCACCAGGACGTCCTCGGGGCCCGGGACGGGCAGCTCCGCGGTGCGCAGCTCTCCCCGGCCGGGCTCCACGGTCCAGTAGGCGCGGCCGGTGCGGGGGTCCTCCGGCGGGGCGGGGTGAGCGGCGTCGGTCATGGTCCCATTGTGTCCTGACGGCCGCGCCGCGCCACCGGGTGACCACGGCGCGCCCCCGTGACCCCCGTGCCCCCGGCCGACCACGCCGCCGCGGGGTCGGCCGGGCGCTGCCGGGTCAGCCGGGCGCCCCGTGGTCGGCCGGCGGGGAGCGGACGTCGCCGGGCTCCTCGTGCAGCTCGGCGAGCGCCCGGCGCAGCGCGGCATAGCGCCGCGCCCCGAGCCGGCGCCGCCACTGCTCCTCCACCTCGGCGACCACCCCGGCCGCCACCGCCTGGGCGGCCCGGCCGCGCTCGGCGACGCTCACGAGCCGCGCCCGGGCGTCGGCGGGATCGGGGCGCCGCTCCACGTACCCCTCCTCCTCCAGGGCCTGGACGAGGAGGCTGGCCGTCTGCTTGGTGACCCGGGCCTGCTCCGCCAGCTGCACCGTGCGGGTGCCGCCCGGGCCGATGCGCTGGAAGATCCGGGCCTGCGCGTAGGAGAGGTCCGCGAAGCCGGCGGCGTGCAGGGCCTCGACCACCCGGATCTCCATGTCCCGGTACGGGTAGTACAGCAGCAGCCCGGTGTTGGTCCTCGCGTCCTCGTGCATGCCCACCCCTTGACAGCCTGGCCGTCGCCGCCGGAAAATTCAGTCAGGAAACCTGACCATTTGGAGGAGATTATCATGGACCGCGACGCCATCTGGGACGCCGTCCACCGGGAGCGGTCCGCGCTGGCGGACCTGCTCGAGACGCTCCGCCCCGAGGAGTGGGACCACCCCACCCTCTGCTCGGGATGGGCGGTGCGGGACGTCGCGGCCCACGTCATCGCCTCGCCCCAGGTCGGTCTCGCCGATCTCGTCCCGGCCCTGTGGCGGGGCCGCGGGGACTACAACCGCGCCCTGTACCTGGACGCCCGGGCCCGCGGTCGCCGGCCGGTCGAGTCGATCCTCGCCGACTACCGCCGCCTGGACGGCTCGAGGCGCCACCCGCCGGGCACGACCGTCCGCGAGCCGCTGCTGGACGTCCTGGTCCACACCCAGGACATCGTCCTGCCCCTGGGCCGGCACCACGCCATGCCCCCGGAGGCCGCGCGCACGGCCGCCGACCGGGTGTGGTCCATGCCCTTCCCGTTCCGGGCGCGCCGGAGACTGCGCGGGGTGACGCTGACCGCGACCGACGTCGACTGGCGCGCCGGCAGCGGCCCCGAGGTCCGGGGCGCCATCGACGCGCTGCTGCTGCTGCTGACCGGCCGCACCGCGGCGCTGGACCGGCTCGAGGGGCCCGGCCTCGACGTCGTGGGAGCGGGCCCGGGAGCCTCCCGCCGCTCTTGACACCTCGCCGCGGCGGCGGGGACGCTGGTGGAGGCGGCGTCCGCCGTCACCTCCCCCGTCCCCGAGGTGACCCATGGTCCAGCGCATCCTCTTCCTGCACGGTGCCGGGCCCCAGCCCCGCACCGGCGACAACCCGGTGCTCGAGGCCGTGCGGCGGCAGTGGCCCGATGCCGACCTCGTGGCCCCGGACCTCCCGAGCCCGGAGGACCCCGACCCGGACCAGTGGCAGGAGGCGATCGGCCGGGCCGTCCGCGCCATCCCGGACGAGCCCTGGGTGATCGTGGGCCACTCCCTCGGCGGGTCCGAGGCCCTGCGCTTCCTCTGCCACCGGATCCCCACCCTGCTGCAGCGCGTCGTGACCGTGGCGGCCCCGTGCTGGTGCCCGGAGCACCCGGACGTGGAGGAGCAGGGCTTCGCCCTGCCCTCCACCGTGGGCCGGAAGCTCGCCGACCTCGAGATCGTCGTGGTCCACGCCGAGGACGACGACGTGGTGCCCCCCGCCCACGCGCGCTGCCTCACCGAGCGGCTGCCCTCGGCCCAGCTCGTGCTGCTCCCCTCCGGCGGGCACCTGCCGACGTCCTGGACGGACCGGGGTCTCATTGCGTGAGGCGGACCCGCCCGGCTCGGCAGGACGGCCGCCGTGCGAGAGCATGGGCACCATGAGCCGATCGCACCCGCAGCACCGCAGGACCGTCCGCACCCTGGGGGCCGCCGCGCTCCTCCTGGGACTCACCGTCCCGGCCCCCGCGGCGGCGGTCCCGGCCGCCCCGGGCGGCGCGGCCGCCACGACCGCGGCGGTCACCGTCCCCGCCTCCTGCGGTCCGGCCGCGGGTCCGCTGCCCACCGCGGTGGGACCCGCGGCGCAGGACGACCGGCGCGCCCTGACCACCGCGCTGGACGGGCTGAGCGCGGCGGTGGGCGCCGAGATCGGGCTGCTGGTGCAGGACGCGGACGGCCGCACGGTCTTCGCCCATCGCCCCGAGGTGTCCGGCATGGAGGCCAGCCTCTCCAAGGTCCCGCTGGCCCTCACCACCATGCGCCTGGCCGCCGAGCGGGACGGCCGGCTCACGGAGCAGCAGCGGGCCCTGATCCGCGACAGCGTCCACGAGAGCGGCAACGAGTCCACCACCGCTCTCTACGGTGCGCTCGGGCCCACGCTCTCCGCCATGGAGGGCGAGCTCAACGAGACCTACGACCTCATGGGCGTCAGCTCGACCCGGTCCTCGGGCGGCTGGGGCCACAACCTGACCACCGCCTCCGACCAGCTGGCCGTGCTGGGCACGGTCGTCCGCGGGGCGGACTGGCTGCCCGAGGAGGACCTGGCCTGGCTGCGGGAGCAGATGCGGCCCACCCATCCGTCCCAGACCTGGGGCGTGGGCGCGGCCCGCGAAGACGGGTCCGGGGCGGCGGACTCCCTCGTCAAGAACGGGTGGCTGCCGGACGCCGGCGGCGCGTGGGACACCCACAGCGTGGGGCGCACGGTGTCGGGCGGGACCGCCCACCACATCGCGGTGCTGGGCTCCGGCTATCCCTCCGCGGCCTGCGGCCAGGACGTGGCCACCGCCGTGGTCGACCTGTACCTCGCGCTCGGGACCGGCTGAGCTCACGCGGCCGCGTGCGGCGCCCCCGCGCCCGGATCCACCCGGTGCGGTCCGGACGCGGACGGCCGGACGTCGAAGTCGAAGATCGCGGTGGGCAGATAGACCGTGGCGCAGGAGTTGGGGATGTCCACCACCCCCGAGAACCGGCCCTCGATCGGCGCGGCGCCCAGCAGCAGGTACGCCTGCTCCGGGGAGTACCCGAACTTCGTGAGGTAGTCGACGGCGTGCAGGCACGCCCGCTGGTAGGACAGCTGCGAGTCGAGGTAGCGCTGCTCCCCGTCGAGGGTCACCGAGGTGCCGGAGAAGGCGATCCACTCGCTGTACTGCGGGTCCGTCCTGCCCGGCAGGAAGATTGCGTTCTCCGTGACCCCGTAGGTCTCCATGCCGCCCTTGATGACGTCCACGTGGAAGTCGATGAACCCGCCCATCTCGATGGCGCCGCAGAACGTGATCTCGCCGTCGCCCTGGGAGAAGTGCAGGTCGCCCACGGAGAAGTTCGCGCCGTCCACGAAGACGGGGTAGAAGACGCGGGTGCCCTTGGTGAGATTCTTGATGTCCTGGTTGCCGCCGTTCTCGCGGGGCGGCGCGGTGCGCGCGGCCTCCGCGGCGACCCGCTCGACGTCCGGGCCGGGAACCCCGCCGAGCAGGGCGTTCTCCGGCTCGGGCGGCAGCGCCAGGGGCGGGACCCGGTCCGGGTCGGTGGCGATGAGCGCCCCTTCGCGCGCGTTCCACCGGGCCAGGAGCTCCGCGGAGGGCGCGGTGCCCATCAGGCCGGGGTGGACGATGCCGGTGAACGACACCTCCGGGATGTGCCGCGAGGTCGCAGTCTGGCCGCGGAAGTCCCAGATCGCCTTGTAGGCGTCCGGGAACCGGTCGGTGAGGAAGCCGCCACCGTTGGACCGCGCGAAGACGCCGGTGTACCCCCAGCCCTGCCCGGCCAGGGGGCCGGAGTCCTCCTGCGGGATCGGGCCGACGTCGAGGATGTCGACGACGAGCAGGTCGCCCGGCTGGGCGCCCTGCACCGCGAACGGGCCGGAGAGCTTGTGCACGGTCGTCAGCGGCGCGTTGAGGACGTCCTCGGCGGAGTCGTCGTTGACGATCGCGCCGTCGAACCACTCCCGGCAGTGCACCCGGAACGTGTCCCCCGGTCGCACGGTGGCCACCGGGGGGATCTCCGGGTGCCACCGGTTGTGCCCGACCAGCTGCTGGTCCTCGAACGGCCGTGACGAGTCCAGGGGAAAGATGAGCTCCGGCATGACGTGCCTCCTTGGCGGCTGTGCTGCGGTGGTGTGCCTCTCAGGGCCGGGGAAGTCTGCGGTGCAGGGGGTTGCCGGTGGTGCGGGTCGCTCGCCGGGAGCCGGGCGGGGGCGCGGCGACGACGTCGGGCTCCGCGGCGGTGCGCTCGGTGCGCTCGATCAGCCGGGCCTCGGAGGTGCCGGCCCGGGAGAGCCCGGGCGCGCTCATCAGCCGCCGCGCCGCGGAGCCGCAGCCGGGGCAGTCGCTCTCGCGCGTGGCCGCACCCATGGCCAGGAGGACCTCGAAGTCGCCGCACTCCCGGCACCGGTACTCGTAGATCGGCATGCGGGGCGCCTCCCGTGAACGCTGGGTCTCTGGACTGACGACCCTAGTGCGGGGTCCGTGGCCGGGGAAGGGCTGCCATCGACATCGCCCGGACATGACGGGGCGGGGCCGCAGGTTCCTCGGGGCGCGAGCTCGCACCAGGAGGCCCTGCCGGACGTGCGCTCAGGGCCGGCCGGGCGGCACGTTCAGGTTGTGCCGGAAGAGGTTCCCGGGATCGTAGCGGTCCTTGAGGGCGGCCAGCCGCTGGTGCTTCTCCCGCCCGTAGGCCAGGCGGGCCGCCTCCGCCGGGTCGCCCCCGAGCTCGGCGTCGGGCCCCATGAGGCCGACGTACTCGCCGTGCTCGGCGAACGGCTGCATCGTGCCCCGCACGGTCCGCACGAAGGCTGCGAGGTGCTCGTCGTCGGCCGGGTCGTGCCGGACGCCGTGCACCGTCAGCCAGTACCGCGCGGACCGGTTGGGGAAGGCGGTGGCCTCCTCGGGCACCCTGCCGAAGGCGCCCTCGAGGTGGTGGACGTCGATGCCGGTGCCCCGGCAGGTGATCCCGGAGGCCAGCCCGACGAGGACGTCGACGACCTCGTCGTCCAGCCGGGAGAAGGGAAGGTTGCGCCAGTGGCCGTGCGAGCCCCGGGGGAAGAAGCCGTCCCGTGCCCCCTGCCACGCGAGCCAGGGCGTCGGGCCCATCTCCTCGGCGTCGGGCGGAGCGTCCTCCCGCAGTCCGTCGACGACGTCCAGGCCGACGGCGTGATCCTCCGAGACCCAGCTGAACCCCACGGTCAGCACCGGCTCCTCGCCCATCCCGGCCGCCGGGGGCGGGATCGCGAAGGTGAGGACCGGGTTCATCTCGTCCGGCAGACCGCGCGACCACGCCGCGAAGGCGGACAGGGCACCCTCCCAGCGCGGCCTGCGGTAGTGGAGGTTCCCCGCGAGCACGGCGGACGGCAGCCGGCGGGCCCGGAAGGTGAAGGAGGAGACCACCCCGAGGTTGCCCCCGCCGCCGCGGAGCCCCCAGAACAGCCCGGCGTTCTCCTCCTCGCTGACGTGCAGGTGGTCGCCGGCTGCGGTCACGACGTCGGCGGAGTCCAGGTTGTCGAGGCTCAGCCCGTTGCTGCGGGTCAGCCACCCCATGCCCCCGCACAGGGTCAGCCCCGCCACGCCCACCGCGCCGGTGAGGCCGCCGGGAACGGCGAGGCCGTGCCGGGCCGTGGCGCGGTCGAGAACGGCGAAGGTGGTGCCGGGCTCCACGCTCACGAGCTGGTTCGCGGGATCGACGACGACGCCCCGCAGCCGCCCGAGGTCCAGCACCAGGCCGCCCTCGACCGTGCCGTGGCCCGCCACGCCGTGCCCGCCGCCCCGCACCGCCAGCGGCAGGCGCGTGCGCTGCGCCGCGGCCAGCGCCAGGTCGATGTCGGCGAGGTCCCCGGCCCGCACGAGAGCCCGGGGACGGGCGTCGATCAGGCCGTTCCAGACGCGGCGGGCCCTGTCGTAGTCGGCGTCCCCCGGCTCCACCAGCGCCCCGGCGAGACGGTCCCGGAGTTCCTGGAGCGCCCTGGCCGTCCCGTGGTCCGGCGCACCGTGGTCGGTGGTGCTCATGGTTCCCGCTCCTGCGCGAAAATAATTCGTCGGCCCGGGGGCAAATTCTAGTCGTCCGCGTTCCCGACTCGGCAGATGACCTCGTCACGCCTGCATAACTCCGCGCGCGACGTCAGGGACGGGCGGTCCCGTCCGCTCCGGCGGCCGGCCCGGGCTCGGCGTCCGGCTCCGCCCCGGCGGCACCGGCGCCCTCTGCGGGGCCGGCCGGGTCGGTGGTCCCGGTCCGGCCGGTGGCCGGCTCGGCCGCGGCCTTCGGCGCCGGGCTGTCCGGCTCCGCGTCCTGGTCGTTCGGGATCCCGTCGCCGTCGCGGTCCGGGTCGTCCTCGTTGCGCAGGCCGTCGCCGTCCAGGTCCGGGTCCTCGTCGTTGGGGAAGCCGTCCCCGTCGAGATCGGGGTCCTCGTGGTTCAGCAGGGGGGCGCCGTCGAGGAGGTCGCCGTCCAGGTTGTCGTCGTCGACGTCCGGGATCCCGTCCTTGTCGGTGTCCCGCTGCGCGTCCGGAATCCGCGGGGCGACTCCCGGTTCGAGCTCGGGCTCCACGTCGGGCTGAGGCGCGGGCTTCACCACGGGCTGAGGCTCGGGCTTTACCACGGGCTCGGGTGCCACCGGAGGCAGGTCTGGCTCCTCGAGTACTGGCGGGGCCGGAACGGGATCGGGCACGTCAGGATCGACCGGAGGAGCAGCCGGCACGGATGGGGCAGCCGGCACGGCCGGGATGGCAGGGGTGGCCGGCACGGGTGGGGCAACCGGAGCCGGGGCGGCCTCCGCCTGCTGCACGGGCGGCTTGGCGTTTCCGGCCTTCTCGGCCTCTGCTCGCTTCGCGGCCTCGGCCTTCTTGGCGACCTCCGCCTTCTTCACCGCATCGGCTTTCTTCGCAGCCTCGGTCTTCTTCGCGGCCCCTGCCTTCTTCGCCGCCTCGGTCTTCTTGGCGGCCGCCGCCTTCTTCATCGCCTCGGCCTTCTTCGCGGCCTCGGCCTTCTTCGCCGCCTCGGCCTTCTTGGCGGCCTCCGCCTTCTGCGCGGCCGGGTCCTCGACCGTGTCCGGGACGGGGACCTCGAGGGAGTACTTGCTGCGGGAGGCGGGGATGACGCGCATGCCGTCGACCCAGTCGAAGGACTGCGGGTCGACGGCCTGCCCGTCCACCCAGGTCTCGAAGTGCAGGTGCGGGCCCGTGACCCGAACGCCGGTGGCCCCCACCGTGCCGAGCTGCTCGGAGGCGGCGAGCCGGTCCCCGGTCCGGACCCGGACGTCCTCGAGGTGGTTGTAGGTGGTCCTGATCCCGTCCGCGTGGGTGACCTCCACCCGGTTGCCGCCCCAGACGTCCCAGAACACGGCCGTCACCACGCCGTCGAGGGCGGCGACGACGGGCAGGCCCGCCGCGGCGGAGACGTCGGTGCCGTTGTGGAACTCGCGCCCGCCGCGGTCCGGGGCGATCCGCCAGCCGAACTGGCCGCCGGGCAGGACGGCGCCGGGACGGGCCGGCGCGATGATCGTGTTGACTGGCAGCTCGCCCTGGTACAGCTTCGGCGCCTGCCGGCCCGGGCGCACGGTCGAGGCCGACTCGCGCCCCCCGTCACCGCGGCCCGTCCCGGCCCGCCAGGAGCCCTGGCCCGCGCCGCCGTCCCGCACGGGCGAGGTCGTGCGGTCGTCCCGCAGCGGCCCGGCCGGCGGAGCGGGCCGCTCCTGCCCGGCCGCGAGCAGGCTCCATCCGCTGTCCCGCTGCTCCGTCCGCTCCGCGGAGGCCGCCGGGGCGCCGAAGGCCGAGCCCCGGCCCTGCCCGGTGTCCGGGCTGATGCCGGAGCTGACCGCCACGCTGACGGCCACCAGCGCCGAGAACGCGGTGAGCGCGGTCACCGGCGAGGACGCGCGCTGGCGCAGACCGGGGCGGGCGGAACGGCGAGAGGAGTCGCGGGGCATGACGGTGTTTCCCCCAGGATGTCGCGACGAGCGACGTGAAGATCGTGCAGGAGTTCGAGGTGCTGGGACCCAGCGTGATCAGCTTAAGCGAACGGAGTCTGACCACCGAGGAAACTCCCGTCCCCACATCAGCGCCTTGTCATGCGACGACTTGATGCAAACGCAAACGCCTCGGGTCGGACGGTCAGTAGGGCCCCGACCACCCGTCCTCGAGCAGACCGCGGACGTAGGCGGCCTGGCCGAGGTGCTGCGCGGCGTCGTCGACCGTGCTCACCAGGCGGGCGCCCCGGGTGACGGGCGGGGTCCACGACCGGTCCACCACGTCGTCCAGCTGAGCCTCCGTGAGTCCGTGCACGTACGTCACGGTGCGCTCGACCACCGCGTCGAGGTAGCCGCGCAGCAGGTCGGGGGACGCCACCCGGATCCGCGCGACGTCCTCCGGCCCGTCTCCGAAGCCCATGGAGGAGTCCGGGACGTCGAGGCCGAACCGCCCGCTCCATCCCTCGGCGGTCCACACCTCCTCCGTGCCGGCGAGCTGGGCCACCTGTGCGTCCTGCTGGCGGGACGCGTGCCACACCAGCCAGACCACGGAGTTCGCGGTCCCGCCCGGCATGGTGTGCAGCACCTCCGCCGAGATGCCCTCGAGCACGTGCTCCGCCACCTCGGACGGGCGGCGGGCGGCGTCCTCGAACAGTTCTTGCGGCGTCATCGCGACCACTCCTTCCTCGCCGGGGCCGGGCCGGCCCCTGCCGCCGAGCCTACGTCCCCCAGGGGCCGTGGCGCCGGGTCCCGATGAAGTGACGGCCCGGGTGCGGGCGGGTCAGCGCACGGCCGGCCGCAGCATGCGGGCGACCGTGAACGCCGCCAGGACCACCACGGCCGTCATGACCAGCGCCGTCCAGTGCATGCCCGCCGTGAACGCAGCGACCGCCGCCTCCTGCACCGCCGGACCGAGCGCCCCGGCGCCCTCCGCGACCTCGACGGCTCCGCCGAGGGTCTCGTGCGCCGCGGCCGAGGAGCCGGCGTCCAGGGCCGTGGGCAGGTCGAGGTGGCGCTGGTAGAAGGCGGTCATCAGTCCGCCGAGCACGGCCGTGCCCAGCACCGCACCGACCTCGTAGCCGGTCTCCGAGATCGCCGAGGCCGCGCCGGCCTTGTGCGGCGGGGCCGCCGTGAGGACGAGGTCGTTGGACAGCGTCTCGGCGAGCCCGATGCCGGTGCCCACCAGGCAGAAGGCCACGAGGACCACCACAGCGCCGGCGGTCGCGGAGAGGTCCGCGAGGGTGACCACGAGGAAGCCGGTCGAGGACAGGAGGATCCCCGCCGTGATCACGGTCCGGGGGCTCAGCCACCGCACGGCGCGCACGGCCACGAAGCCGGCGAGGACCGTGAGGACGAGGCCCGGGACCATGGTCAGGCCCGCGGTCATCGGGTCCAGACCGACCACGAGCTGCAGGTACTGGGTCAGCATGAACAGGAACCCGTAGAGCCCCACGTTGCCGAGCACGTTGACGGTGACGCCGCCGCGGAAGCCCGGGTGCCGGAACAGGCCGAGGTCCAGCATCGGGTGCGCCAGGACCGCCTGGCGCCGGACGAACAGCACACCGGCCAGCACGCCGAAGGCCGCGCTGAGCAGGCCCTGGAAGAGCTCCCCGGAGGCCGTCGCCGCCTTGATGCCGTAGACCACGGGGGTCATGGCGAGCATGGCGAGCAGCACGGACGGGACGTCCACCGGCCCGGGCCGGGGGTCGCGCGACTCCGGCACCAGCAGGGGGCCGAGCACCAGCAGGGGCAGCAGCACCGGCACGGACATCAGGAACACCGAGCCCCACCAGAAGTGGTTGAGCAGGAAGCCCCCGACGATGGGGCCCAGTGCGGCGCCGCCGCTGAAGCCGCCGGCCCACACCGCGATCGCGATCCGGCGCTGCCCCGGGTCCAGGAAGATGTTGCGCAGCAGGGACAGGGTCGCAGGCATCAGCATCGCGCCGAAGAGCCCCATGGCGGCCCGCCCCGCCACGAGCAGCTCGGCGGTGGGCGCGAAGGCCGACGCCGCGGAGACGGCGGCGAAGCCCGTGCCGCCGATCAGCAGCAGCCGCCGGCGGCCGATCCGGTCCCCCAGGGAGCCCATGGGGATGAGCAGGCCGGCGAGCACGAGGGGGTAGACGTCCACGATCCACAGCAGCTGCGCCCCGGTGGGGTGCAGCGCCTGGGAGATGGTGGGCAGCGCGAAGCTCAGGGCCGTGTTGTCGACCGACACGAGCAGGACGGGCATCATCAGGACCGCGAGCGCGGCCCATTCGCGCGCACCGGCCGTGGGGCGGGGCGTCAGCAGAGTGGTCATGGTTCACCTCCGGGGAACGGATCGGGAGCGGACAGCCTCAGTAACTGTACCGTCTAGACGGTACAGTTATGGGCGAGCTGACACAATGGGCACCACGTCCGACCCAGGGAGGTCTTCCTCACATGCCCCGCCCACCCGTGGCCCGGGACAAGCTCCTGGCCGCCTTCGAGCAGATCGTCCTCGACGACGGCGAGCGCGCCGCGACCCTCGACGCCGTCGCCGCCGCCGCCGGAGTGTCCAAGGGGGGTCTGCTCTACCACTTCCCGCACCGCCAGGCCCTCGTGGACGCGACGCTGCAGCGCCTCGAGGAGCTCATGCAGCTGGACCTCGAGGCCATGGCGGCGGCGCCGGACGGGGCCGCGCGCTACTTCCTGGTCACGTCCCTGTTCGAGGACAGCCGGCTGGACCGGGCCCTGATCGTGGCCTCCCGGCTGGTCCAGGCCGGGGACGAGAACGCCCGGGCCGCCCTGAAGCGGCTCGAGGTGGCATGGTACGAGCTGATCCTCGCGGACGTGGGCGACCCGGTGGTGGCGACCGCGGTCCAGCAGATGGGCGACGGGCTCTACCACAACGCGTCGATCGGCTTGCTGCCCGACGGCAGCGCCCGGCGGCACACCATCCTGGAGCACCTCCTGGCCGCGGTGGACCGGCTCAGCCCACGCCCCTGAGCGCACCGCGCCGGCCGGGCGGGAGGGCTCCTGTCAGGCGCGGGACAGCGGGCGCACGTGCTCGGGCCGCAGACCGATGCCGATCGCCCGCCCGGTGAGGTGGGGCAGGAACGGCAGCGCCCGGACGAGGCCCAGCGGCACCGGGGGCCGCGGCCGCGCCCCGGTCCGGGCCGGCACGAGCCGGCGGGCCAGCACGAGCTGGAACAGCTGGGTGGCGCGCGCCGGCCACGCCCGCCGGCGCTGCACCCGCGCGAGATCCCGCGCCCGCACCCCGCCGCGCAGCAGCCGCGGCCCGAGCAGGTTCGCCGCCGCGACCGCGTCCTGGATCGCGAGGTTGATGCCCACGCCCCCGGCCGGGGACATCGCGTGCGCGGCGTCGCCGAGGAACAGGATCCCGGGCCGCCACCAGCGGCGCAGTCGGTCCACGCGCACGCGCAGCAGCTTCACCTGGTCCCAGTCCTCGATCGTGGTGACCCCCTCCCCCAGCCCGGGGGCGAGCGCGCGCACCCTCTCCCGGAAGGCGTCCAGCCCCTGGGCGCGCAGGGCGTCGTGCTCGCCGGCCCGCACGATCATGGCGGCCTGCCAGTAGCCGGTGCGCGGCAGGGCCACCACCGCGCCGTCCCCGGCGTTGAACAGCGGCTGCTCCTGCCCCTCGCGGCGGGGCACGCGGAACCACAGCACGTCCATCCGCGACGGCGAGGCCCTGGGCACCAGGCCGGCCGCGGCCCGCAGCACGGAGTCGCGGCCGTCGGCGGCCAGCACCAGCTCGGCCCGGATCCGCACCGGCGCCCCGTCGTCGTCGTGCGCCGTGACGCCGGTGCACCGGCCGTCCTCGACGAGCAGGCCGTCGGCGGCCGTGGAGCGCAGCAGCCGGAAGCCGGGCATCGCCTCGCCCTTCTCGGCGAGCAGGTCCAGGAAGTCCCACTGCGGCAGGAATGCGATGAACGGGCAGCGCACGGGCAGGCGGTCGAACCGGCCGACCACCACCGTCTCGCCGCCGAGGGAGACGGTGGCGCGCTCCACGCGGGTGTGCGGCAGCGCCAGGACGTCCTCGAGCCAGCCGAGCTCGGCCATCAGCTCGAGGGTGGAGGGGTGCAGGGTGTCGCCGCGGAAGTCGCGCAGGAAGTCCCCGTGCTTCTCCAGGACCACCACGTCCACGCCCTGCCGCGCGAGCAGCACCCCGGCCATCAGCCCGGCCGGGCCGCCGCCCACCACGCAGCACGTGGTCCGCACCTGCTCCGTCGTCCGCTCCGCCGCCACGGGTGCCTCCCGGGCCCTCGCTCGTCCGCTGTCCCTGCCGACGATCCCACCGGGGTGGCGGTCGCGCAAGAGGCGGCCCGGCCGGCGTCCCGGCCGGACGCGTCATCCCGCGCCGCCCCCTTCCCCCGGCCGACCGGGAGCGCGAGAGTGGGAACCGCAGCGCCGGACGCCGACCCCACCGACAGGAGATCCCCATGGGCACGCTGATCGTCACCGAGTTCATCACCCTCGACGGCGTCGTCGACTCCCCCGGCGGCGGCCCGCACCCGCACGCGGGCTGGAGCTTCCGGCACGTGACCTATGACGAGGCGGCCTACGAGCTCAAGGACCGGGAGCAGAAGGAGGCGGCGGCGATGCTGATGGGCCGGGTCAGCTACGACGAGTTCGCCCCCGTCTGGCCGTCGATGGAGGAGTTCGCCGAGTACAACGCCATGCCCAAGTACGTGGTCTCCTCCACCCTGGAGGACCCGCGCTGGCACAACACCTCCGTGCTGCGCTCCCTCGACGAGGTCGCGCGGCTGAAGGCCACGGTCGACGGCACGATCCTCGTGCACGGCAGCGCCACCCTGGCCAAGGGCCTCGCCGCCGCGGATCTCGTGGACCGGTACCACCTGCTGGTGTTCCCCGTGCTGCTCGGCGCGGGCCGCCGTCTCTTCGACGACAGCACCGACACGTTCCGCACCCTGGAGCTGGTGGAGCACGAGGCCTACGCCAACGGCGTCCTCAAGTCCGTCTACGACGTCGTCCGCTGACCGGCGGCCGCCCGTCGGGGCTCACGGTCCCTCATCCGGCCGTTCCCCGGAGCCGCGCACCAGCAGCCCGTCGTGCTCCTCGATCAGGCGCAGGGAGAGCTCCTTGTACCCGACCGCGTCGAACAGCACGGTGATCCGGTCCGGCTCCGCGCCCATCACGATCCCGTGGCCCCACTCGCGGTGGGTGACCGGACTCTGGATCTCCCAGCCGTGCGGGGTGGCGGCGGACCGCTCCGCGGCCTCGGCGGCGGAGCCGGTCTCCGAGCAGGTGTCGCAGTTGCCGCACCAGCCGTCGGTCTCCTCGCCGAAGTAGTGGAGCAGCCAGTCCCGCCGGCACCCGTCCGTCTCGGCGTAGCCCCGCATCATGTCGATCCGCGAGCGGTCGATCCGGTGCTGGGCCTCGGCCTCCGCGAGCGCGGCGGCGACGGCGTCCTCCGGCGCGACCCCGTCCACGGCCCGGTAGCCCTCGGGCCGGGCCAGCACGCCGCCGCTGTGCTCGAGCAGGTGCAGGGCCCGGGCCTGGGCCCGGGGGCCCAGGCCGGTGTGCTCGCGCAGCTCGCGGGCCCGGACCGGCCCGTGCCCGAGGACGGCGCGGAAGACCTGCTCGAGGTCCGCCGGCTCGGGGGCGGCGCCGGCGAAGTACTGCTGGAGCCCCAGGTCCTCGGAGCGGTAGTGCAGCACGGCGAGGGCGGGTCTCCCGTCCCGGCCGGCCCGGCCGATCTCCTGGTAGTAGCTGTCCAGGGAGTCGGGGATGTCCGCGTGCACCACGAAGCGCACGTCCGGCTTGTCGATGCCCATCCCGAAGGCGGTGGTGGCCACGACCACGTCCAGCTCGTCGCCGTGGAACCGGGCGTGCACCTCGTCCCGCTCGGACCTCCGGCGTCCCGCGTGGTAGGCCTCGGCGCGCACGCCGCGCCGGACCAGCTCGGCGGCGTAGTCCTCCGTCTCCCGGCGGGTGGCGACGTAGACCAGCCCCGGGCCGGCGAGCCCGGCGACCTCGTCGAGCACCGCCCGGCGCTTGTCGGAGGCCTGGTGGTGGCGCACCACCCGCAGCTCGATGTTGGGCCGGTCGAAGCTGTGCACCAGGACCAGGGGGTCGCGCAGGCCCAGCCGGTCGACTATCTCTGCCCGGGTGTGCGGGGAGGCGGTGGCAGTCAGGGCCACGACGGCCGGGCGCCCCATCCGCTCGACGGCCTCCTGGAGCACCAGGTAGTCGGGGCGGAAGTCGTGGCCCCACGAGGAGATGCAGTGCGCCTCGTCCACCACGAACAGGGACGGCGGGTGCGCGGCGAGCCGCTCGGTGATCTCCTCCCGGGCGAGCTGCTCGGGGGCGAGGAAGAGGAACTTCGCGTCCCCGCGCGCCACGGCGTCCCAGGCGGCGCGCTCGCGCCGCGCCCCCACCGCGGAGTTCACCGCGAAGGCGGCCTCCGCCCCGAGGTCCTCGTTGATCGCCTCGACCTGGTCGTGCTGGAGGGCGATCAGCGGGGACACCACCACGGCGGTCCCGGGCAGGGCGGCGCCCGGGACCTGGTAGATCGCGGACTTGCCGTGGCCGGTGGGCATCACCGCCAGGACGTCGCGGCCGGCCGCCGCCGCCGCCATCGCCTCGAGCTGGCCCTCGCGGAACTCCGTGATGCCGAAGCCGGACGCGGCGACCTCCCGGAGCCGTTCCGCGGTGACCGGTGCGGCGCGCCCGCCCGCGCCCGTGGCGGCACCCACCGGCTCAGCGGGGGATCCGGGCGAGGACGGTCGCGGGCCCGTGCCCGCCCTCGTCGTCGTCGACCAGGTCCCGGCTGGTGCCCATGGTGCCGCTCCCGTCCGCTGCCGCACCCTGCGGCCGTCTCTCCTCACGGCCAGGGTAGGCACCGGATCCGGGAATCACCACGGCGGGCCCGTGTGCGGTCCGGGGCCGGGCTGCCGGAGGCGCAGAATGGGACCCGTGGAAATCATCGTCATCGCCGCCCTCGCGATCCTGGTGGGCTCGGTCCTGCAGCGCGTCTCGGGCACGGGGGTCGGCCTGGTCGTGGCCCCGACCCTCGCCCTGCTGCTGGGCCCCGCCACGGGCGTGCTCGTGACCAACGCGACGACGACCGTCTCCGGCTTCCTCATCATGCTCTCGGTGTGGCGCCACGTGGACTGGCGGCGGTTCGCCCTCATCGCCCCGGCCGCGGCGGTGGGCGCCGTGCCGGCGGCGCTCGTGGTCCGCGAGCTGCCCGCCGCCTGGCTGCAGGTGCTGGTGGGCGGCGTGGTGCTGCTGGCCCTCACCACCATGTTCGGGCTCCCCCGCCTGCCCGAGTGGCCGGGGCGGCTGCCCACGGTGCTCGCCGGGGCGATCGGGGGGTTCTTCAACACCACGGCGGGGGTGGCCGGACCGGTCATGGTGATCCACTCCCGGCTGGCCCGCTGGGAGCAGCGCTCCTTCGCCGCGACCCTGCAGCCGGTGTTCATGACGATGGGCGCCCTGTCGGTGCTCACCAAGACCCTGCTGGGCGCGGCGGGGACCGGCGGGATGCCGCCGTGGTGGGTGGCCCCCGGCGTGGTCCTCACGGTGGTGCTGGGCGTGCGGATCGGCGGGGTCGTCGCCCGCCGCGTGTCCCTGAGCACGGCGCGCACGGTCGCTCTGGTCCTCGCGGGGCTGGGCGGGGCGATCACGCTGGTGCGCGGGCTGCTGGGCGTGCTCTGAGCCCGGCCGCCCCTCAGTCCTCGCGGGCCCGGCGCGTCGCGGCGTCGTTGGCCTTCCGGATCGCGTCGACGAGCTCCTTCTTGGTCATGTAGGAGCGCCCCTCCACGTCGAGCCGCTTCGCCACCTCGTAGAGGTGCTCCTTCGAGGAGTTCGCGTCGACCCCGCCGGCGGTCTCCGCGCGGGAGTCGCGGCCGCCCGCGGCGTGCTCGTCGGAGGGCCCGTACTCTTCCTTGCCCTCCCAGTGGTCGCCGACCTTCTCGTGGGTGTGCTTGAGCGCGCTGTAGGCCGTGCGCGCCGCGCGCTCCTCGTCGCCGTACTCCTCGAGCGCGGAGTCGTAGGTCTTGGCGAACGTGTCCTGCGCCTTCTGCCCCGAGCGCTGCAGGGTGGAGGGCAGTTCGCTCTTCTTGGCGTGGTCGTCCTTGCCGGTCTTGGGCACGAGGTGCTCCTTCCGTAGGGGTGTGGGGGCGCGGCTCAGAAGACGGGCATGCCGCCGGTGACGCCGAGGACGGTGCCGCTGACGTAGCTGGCCTCGGCCGGGCTCGCGAGGAAGACGTAGGCGCCGGCCAGCTCGGCGGGCTGGCCGATCCGGCCCAGGGGCGTCTCCTTGCCCATGTTCGCGACCGCTCCGGGCTCCTTCGTGGCGGGCCCCAGCGGGGTCCACACCGGTCCGGGGGCGACCGCGTTGACGCGGATGCCCTCGGGCCCCAGCTCGGCGGCGAGGTTGGCGGTGACGTTGTTCAGCGCGGCCTTCGTGGCCGCGTAGTCGATCATCGACACGGACGGGTCGTAGGCCTGCACGGACGTGGTGTTGATGATGCTGTCCCCGCGGCCGAGGTGCGGCAGCGCCGCCCGGCTGATCCAGAGGGTGCCGTAGAGGTTGGTGCGCACGGCGCGCTCGAGGTCCTCCGTGGCGAGGCCCTTGAGCCCCGCCTCCCCGCGGGCCCAGTGGAAGCCCGCGTTGTTGACGACCACGTTGAGCCCGCCGAGGCCCTCGACCGCCCGGTCCACGATGTCCCGGCAGCTCTGCTCCTCGCGCACGTCGCCGGGGACCAGGACGGCGGTGCGGCCGGCCTTCTCGATCCACCCCACCACGTCCTGGGCGTCCTCCTGCTCCTCGGGCAGGTAGTTGATCGCGACGTCGGCCCCCTCCCGCGCGAACGCGATGGCCACGGCGCGGCCGATCCCGGAGTCCCCGCCGGTGATGAGGGCCTTGAGCCCCTCGAGCCGGCCCCTGCCCTCCCAGGACGCCTCGCCGTGGTCGGGGACGGGGTCCATGGCGGCGGTCAGCCCCGGGGGCGTCTGCTGCTGCTCGGGCATCCCGCCCTCGTCGTCGGCCATCGCGCGGGCGTGCTGGGAGACGGGTGCCTCGGGCATGTCGGGCTCCTTCGATCAGGTTGCTTATCGTTTGCTTCTCCCACCCTAGGAGGACGGGCGCCCCCTTGTCTTCCCCCGGGGGCACAATCTTCCGCGCCGGCCGTGGACACCCCTCGACGCTCCTCGAGTTCCGTTGATAGGTTCGCGGCACGCACCCCACCGCGCACCGACGACCCGGGAGAGACCGCATGAGCCCCGACATGAAGCCCCGCAGCCGTCAGGTGACCGACGGCATCGACGCGACCGCCAGCCGCGGCATGCTCCGCGCCGTGGGCATGGGCGACGCCGACTGGGAGAAGCCCCAGATCGGCATCGCGAGCTCCTGGAACGAGATCACCCCCTGCAACCTCTCCCTGGACCGGCTCGCCCAGGGCTGCAAGGAGGGCGTCCACGCCGGCGGCGGCTACCCCCTCCAGTTCGGCACGATCTCGGTCTCGGACGGGATCTCGATGGGTCACGTGGGGATGCACTTCTCGCTGGTCTCGCGCGAGGTCATCGCGGACTCCGTGGAAACGGTGATGCAGGCGGAGCGCCTCGACGGGTCCGTCCTCCTGGCCGGGTGCGACAAGTCCCTGCCGGGCATGCTCATGGCCGCCGCGCGCCTGGACCTGGCCTCGGTGTTCCTCTACGCGGGGACCATCGCCCCGGGGTGGGTCAAGCTCACCGACGGGACCGAGAAGGACGTCACCCTCATCGACGCGTTCGAGGCCGTGGGCGCGTGCAAGGCGGGCCTGATGGGCAGGACGGACCTCGACCGCATCGAGCGGGCCATCTGCCCGGGCGAGGGCGCCTGCGGCGGGATGTACACGGCCAACACGATGGCCTCCGTGGCCGAGGCCCTGGGCATGAGCCTGCCCGGCTCCGCGGCCCCGCCCTCGGCGGACCGGCGGCGCGACCAGTTCGCCCACCGCTCCGGGGAGGCCGTCGTCGAGATGCTCCGGCAGGGCATCACGGCCCGGGACGTCCTGACGAAGGAGGCCTTCGAGAACGCCGTCACCGTGCTCATGGCCCTCGGCGGGTCCACCAACGCCGTCCTGCACCTGCTGGCCATCGCCCACGAGGCGGAGGTGGATCTCACCCTCGAGGACTTCAACCGGATCGGGGACCGCGTCCCGCACCTCGCGGACCTCAAGCCGTTCGGCCGGTACGTCATGAACGACGTCGACCGGCACGGCGGCATCCCGGTGGTCATGAAGGCCCTGCTCGACGCCGGGCTGCTGCACGGGGACGCCCTCACCGTGACCGGCCGCACGGTGGCCGAGAACCTGGCCGCCCTGGACCCCGGGCCCCTGGACGGCGACGTGATCCGCACGCTCGACAACCCGATCCACCGCACGGGCGGGATCACCGTCCTGCACGGCTCCCTGGCGCCGGAGGGCGCGGTGGTGAAGTCCGCGGGCTTCGACGCCGAGGTCTTCGAGGGCCCGGCCCGCGTCTTCGAGCGCGAGCAGGCCGCGATGGACGCCCTGGAGGCCGGGGAGATCACGGCCGGGGACGTGCTCGTGATCCGCTACGAGGGCCCCAAGGGCGGCCCCGGCATGCGCGAGATGCTGGCCATCACCGGGGCGATCAAGGGCGCGGGCCTGGGCAAGGACGTCCTGCTGCTCACGGACGGCCGGTTCTCGGGCGGCACCACGGGTCTGTGCATCGGCCACATCGCGCCGGAGGCCGTCGACGCCGGACCGGTCGCGTTCCTGCGCGACGGCGACCGGATCCGGGTGGACCTGGCGGCCCGCTCCCTGGACCTGCTGGTGGACGCCGAGGAGCTGGCGCGGCGGCGCAGCGGCTGGGCTCCCCTGCGCCCGCAGTACGAGGGCGGCGTGCTGGGCAAGTACGTCAAGCTGGTGCGCTCGGCCTCGCTGGGCGCCGTGACCGGCTGACCGGCCGGTTCCGCCGCCCCGCCGAACGGGACGCCCCGTGCACGCACCGGGCCCCGACCGTGTGCGGTCGGGGCCCGGTGCGTGCACGGGGACGAATCAGAGCGGGCCGCCCGCGGGGCGGTCGTCGATGCGCCGGGTGGCGGGGTCCACGCCCGGGTCCGCGTCGACGGTGCCGTCGGCGAGCGTCTCGTCCACGGGCGGGATCGGCGGTACCTCCCCGGTCACGGTCTCCCCGGGAGCCCCCGGCGCCACCGGTGCCACCGGTGCGGCCGGCGCCGCCGGGGGCGCGGTCGACTCGAAGGTCACCGGCTCCGTGTCCGGGCCGGAGTCCTTCTTCTTCGCCGCGGCCGCGACCCCGGCGGCGGCCACCCCGGCCGCGGCGACGCCCGCGGCGACCGCCTTGCCCGAGACCCCGGCCTTGCCGTCGTCACCGCGGGAGGCCGCGGCGTGCTCCACGCCGGGCGTGCCGACCGGGGCGCCCTCGTTGACGGAGCCCCGCCAGGCGCCGGTCGCATAGCCCTCGGCCTCGATGAACTTCTTGAACCGCTCGAGGTCGCCCTCGGCCTGGTTCTCGACCACGTTGAGCTTGTCGCCGACCTTCTCCACGAGGCCCTCGGGCTCGTACTCGAGGACCAGGTGCACCTCGGTCCGCCCGTTGCCGGCGTCGCGGAACGTCACGGTGCCGGCGTTGGTGGCGCCCTCGGTGGCGGCCCAGGAGACCCGGCTGTCGGGGACCTGCTCCACGATCTTCGCCTCCCACTGCCGGCGGACGCCGCCGAGCTCGGCGACCCACTGGAGGCGGTCGGCGCCGAGCTGGGTCACGCTCTGCACGCCGTTCATGAAGTGGGGGAAGTCCTCGAACTGGGTCCACTGGTTGTACACGGTGCTCAGCGGCACGTCGACCACGACATTCTTCTCGACCTTGGTGCTCATGGCATCTCCTTCGATCCGTCTCGACGATCAGGGGCGGCGAAGCGTCGCCGATTCGCCAGTGTGCTTACGATACCGCTGGGCGCGCGGTGTGACCAGGGGTCGGCGGCCCGGCCGGCACCGGGCCGGCCGACACCGGCCCGGGGCGCCCCACGGAGGACTATGGACTTGACGTGGGCGGACGGGGAGAATTGCCGCACGACCTGCGGGGGGCTCGACATGGCGAATCTCGAGACAGAATTCCGGACACTGGTGTCCGTCCAGGACGCGCGGGCAGCTGATGCCGTCGAGGGACACCTGGCGTGGGGACGCCTGGTGGACAGCGACTACGTGCTGGTGCACGGGCCGCCGGACTGGCTGGGACGGGACGTCGACCCCGAGGTGCTGATCGCCCGGGTCGCGTCGGGGCGGACGGACGAGGTCGAGCGGATCAGGATCGCCCGGATCCAGCTGCACGGCGTCCTGCACGACCCCGCGTCCGAGATGACGGGCATCCGGCTCGACCACCCGTCCGGGTGCCCGGCCCAGGGCCCACCGGACGGCGCGGGCTCCGAGCGCCGGCTCGCCACGGGCGCCGAACTGTGCTCGGCCGTGGACACGGTGCTGGGCCCGGCCCCGGCCGAGGAGGCCCCGGACAGCACCGAGGAGGCCCTGCGACCCGTGGTGGCGTGGGAGGAGATCCGGCGCCACTCGATCGTGGAGGACTGCCGGCTGCCCGCTCCTCCCGTCGAGCGGATGTGGATCTGCACCGTCTTCGGCAGGTCCGTGTGCAGCTGAGCGGGACCCGATGAGATCCCGGAGGCACCCCTCGCGCCTGGCCGTGGACCTCGTCGCGGTACCGGTGCTGTGGGGCATCGAGCTCCAGATCACGTGGGACCGCACGGCGGAGCCGGACGCGACCGCCACCTGGGTGGTCGTCCTCACGGCGGCGCTGCTGTACCTGCCCCTGTTCTGGCGCCGGCGCCGGCCCCTGACGGTGCTGGCCCTGGTGTCGCTGGGCGCCGTGGCCGTCCCCCTGCTCGGCTTCGCGTTCCACCCCGTCTTCTGCGTCTGGCTGGCCCTCTTCGCGGCGGCCGCGCACTGCTCCGACCGGAACGCCCTCCTCGGCCTGGCGCTCGCGTTCCTGCCGGTCGCCACGAGCGTGCAGGCCACCGTCCGGGACACTCCCGACCCGTCGATGCGGGTGGCCACGTTCGTCGTCGCCGCGCTGTTCCTCACCGTGGCCCACGTGGTCGTCTTCGGCGTGGGCCGGTGGGTCCGCTGGAGCGTGGCCCAGCGGGCGCTCGTGGCCCGGCTGGCCGCCGCCCGGGCCGAGGCCGAGGAGCGCCAGCGCATCGCCCGCGAGCTGCACGACGTCGTGGCCCACGCGGTGAGCCTCATGGTGCTGCAGGCCGGAGGGGCCGAGCGCGTGATGGACCGGGACCCGGAGCGGGCGCGGGCGGCGCTGCGGCAGGTCGACGAGCTCGGGGAGCAGGCCGTCACGGAGCTGCGGCGCATGCTGGGCCTGCTCTCCCCGGCGCCGTCCGCGGCGGCACAGATCGCGCCGGAGCCAGTGGGCCTGCAGCGATTGGACAGCCTGCTCGACCACCTGCGCACGGCGGGCCGTGAGGTGGAGCTCTGCGTGGCGGGCGAGCCCGGGGCCCTGGAGCCGGCGGTGGACGAGGCCGCGTACCGGATCGCGCAGGAGGCGCTGACCAACGCGGTCAAGCACGCCGCCCCGGACCGCCCGGTCCGGGTCGCCCTCGACTGGGGCCCCCGGGACGTCGAGCTCTCCGTCCGCACGGACGGCGCCGGGGCCCGGGGCCGGCTCTCCGCGCGGCTGTCGACCGGGCACGGGGTGCGGGGGATGGCGGAGCGGGCCCGGGCGGTGGGCGGCGAGGCGACGGCCGGGCCCGATCCGAACGGGGGGTACCTGGTGTCCGCGCGGCTGCCCGTCCGGCCGCCCGGCCCCGGCGACGCCGCGGCGCAGGACGCCGCGGCGACCACGGCGGCCACCGGCCGCGGGGAGGGCACCGGATGACACGGGGCGCGGAACCCGCACCCGTCCGGGTGCTCCTGGTGGACGACGAGGCGATGGTGCGCTCCGGGCTGGCCATGCTCCTCACGGCCGAGCCGGACCTGATCGTCGTCGGGGAGGCCGCCGACGGCGCGGAGGCCGTCGAGGAGACCGCGCGGCTGCAGCCGGACGTGGTGGTCATGGACGTGCGCATGCCCGGCACGGACGGGGTGGCCGCCACCCGGGTGCTCACCTCCGACGCGTTCCTGGACCGGGTGCCGAACGTCCCCGCCGTCCTGGTGCTGACGACCTTCGACGAGGACGCCGCCGTCCACGCCGCCCTGCGGGCGGGCGCCTCCGGCTTCATCCTCAAGAGCTCCGCGCCGAAGGTCCTGGCGGACGCCGTCCGCTCGCTGGCCCGCGGCGGGGGCTGGCTGGACCCGGACGTGACCCGCAGGCTCCTGACCGAGTTCGGCCGCGGGCCCGACCCCTCCGCCCCTCCGCCGGAGCGGCTGCAGCAGCTGACCCGGCGGGAGCGCGAGGTCCTGGTCGCCGTCGCCCACGGCCTGACGAACTCGGAGATCGCCCGGCGCCTGTTCCTCAGCGAGGCGACCGTGAAGACCCACGTCCACCGGATCTTCCTGAAGCTGGGCGTCAGCGAGCGCGCCCAGGCGGTCACGGCGGCGTTCAAGAGCGGGCTCGTCAAGCCCACCGACCGCTTCTGAGCCCTGCCCCCGGTCCCGCGCGTACCACCCCGGTTGTACGCCGGAGTTCACCTCCCGGGTGGACGCCGGGAGGTGCCCCCCACTGCGACCCTGGTCCTGTCGGTTCGAGAAGTTCCCCTCCGGACCCCGGGCAGGAACCGCCGGCACCCACGAAATCTCTGTCCCGCAGGAGACCCGAAATGTCCATCGAAACCAGCACGACCGCAGCCCCGCAGCCGGCCGGCGCCCGCCGCCACGCCCGCAAGGCGGTGCTGTCCCTGGCCTCCCTGACCCTGGCCGCAGGCGCCCTGCCGCTGCTGGGCGCCCCGGCCCAGGCCGCACCGGCCCAGGCCGCCTCGACGCAGTCCTCGGTGCTCGAGACGGCGTCGCACAAGCCCCACCAGAAGCACTGCTCGGTCGACGCCCACAAGCCGTCCTGGACGTGGCACCACGGGAAGAAGTACGTCAAGTACCCCTTCCACGTGAAGTGCCACAAGGGATACAAGGTGGAGGTCAAGCAGTACTACTACGCGGTGGACAAGCACGACCACCACTACTACACCGGCGGCCACCACGACTACTACTGGGGCGGCTCCTGGGGCGGCGAGCACTGGAAGCACCTGGACCACCACGACGCCAAGAAGGTCTACCACGTGGTCAAGTACCGCTACTACGACGGCAAGCACTGGTCCCCCTGGTACCAGGAGACCAGCCACTGGACCGGTCTCGGCCACTGACCGGACGGCACCGGGGGCCGGCCGGACACCGGACGACCCCCGGACCGCTCCTCCTCCCGACGCCCCCGAGGCCGTCCCCCGGCACTGCGCGCGGGGGACGGGCTCCCGACACCACAAGAGCCGATCATGGACCTCACCCATCAGCACCCCGCCGCCAGGGCCTGGGACCTCGCTCCCGGCGACACCTTCCACGGGCGCACCATCACGGCCGTTCGCGGCGTGGTGGGACTCGCCCTCAGCCCGGTGGCCGTCATCTCCTTCACGGAGGACGACCGGGAGCACCGCGCCCAGGCCCGGATCGGCGCCGCCCACTGCGAGACGCACCAGCACTACGACGACATCATGCTCAGCGCCCGCGCGTGGGTCCGCACCCACGGCCTGCACGAGGGGGACGCCGTGGACCTGGACCGGCTGCGCGCCGAGGTCATGGGCGCGGCCGCCCGGAACTGACCCCGCCCCTCCCCAGGACCTCGTCCCCCGCGAGCAGCGGCGCCACCCGGTACGGGATGACCGTGCGCAGGAACATGCTCGTGGAGGTCCGCAGGATGCCGGGGCACAGCCGGATCTCCTCGGAGACCCGGTAGAGGTCCTCGGGATCCTTCGCCACCACCCGGCACAGCAGGTCCGTCTGCCCCGCGGGGGCGAACACCTCGATGACCTGCGGGATCGCCTGCAGTCCCGCGATCGCCTCGTCGAGCTGGTGCTGGTCGAGCTCCACGGCCACGCTCGCGGCCAGGCCGTAGCCGAGCGCCGCGGGCGTCACCCGGGTGCTGTGCGGGCGCAGCGCGGGGCTCGCGCGGTAGCGCTCGAGCCGGGCGTGGATCGTCCCGCGCGCCAGACCGGTGCGCTGGGCCAGGGCCAGCACCGTCATCCGCGGGTCCTCGTCCAGCGCCGCCAGGATCCTCCGGTCCGTCGCGTCCAGCGGACCCGCTGCCGCCCCGCCGTTCGTCATGCTGACCACCGCAGCCCCACTTCCCCGCCTCGATCTGATCGATCTGACCGGTTCCAGAGTAGACGTTTGCGCACAGTGCCGACCAGGGTGTCGAATGATGGTCACACGATGCGCCACCTGACCCGGTTCGGTGCATCCCGGCCGGCGCCGGTCGCCCACGAGGCGTCCCGCGTCCCGCGCTGCCCGGCACCCCGCGGCGGCAGAGGCCCCCTTCCGGCCCGCGGGAGCTCCTCGGAGCTCCCGCGGGCCGAGTGCTGCCACCGGCTCAGTGCTCCCGCGGACAGGAGCGGCGGNGAGCTCCTCGGAGCTCCCGCGGGCCGAGTGCTGCCACCGGCTCAGTGCTCCCGCGGACAGGAGCGGCGGGCGCCTTCGCCGGTGGGCGCCGCCGCTCAGCGCCGCCGGCCCGTCGACCGGCGGCAGGCGAGGAAGCTCGCCACGAGGTCCCAGACGGTGACGACCACCACGAGCGCGACCCCGATCTGCGCGAACTCCTCACCCACCCAGCCGCGCTCGCGGAAGACCGGGTTCACCACGGACTCGGTGCGCAGCACGGTGATGAGCAGCGCGGCCATGGCGAGATCCAGGACGGCGCTGACCCCGAACAGCGCCCAGGACCAGCGGCGGCGGAAGAAGCGCAGCAGCTCCCACCCCCAGGCCAGCAGCACGATCCCCAGGTAGAGCGGCACCCAGGGCGTCCACACGGCGGGGTCGAGCAGGGGCTCGCCGGCGAGCGGGCCCTCACGGAGCAGCGGCCGCGAGAGCAGGAACGGCGCGGCGAAGGCCAGGCCCAGGGCGATGGTGGCCCAGACCAGCTCCCCCACGGTCGAGTCCCGCTCCGGGCGCGGCGGCGGCAGCTGCTCGACCGTCCAGCGCGGGGGCGCCTCCGCCGCCGCCCCGGTCTCCCCCCGGAAGCCGCGCTCCACCGCCTCCGCGACCTCCGTGCGCTCCACCACGGCGAAGACGACGACGGCGATGCCCGCCCCCATGAGCGCCCCCTGGATCGCGGCACCGACCGCGGGGGCGAGCGAGAGCACGAGGTAGGTGACCAGGTCCTCGCGCCCCGCCTCCCCGAAGAGCCGGCCGATCAGGGTGAGCCCGCCGAAGAGGCCGGCCAGGACGGGCACCAGGACCTTCAGCAGCTCGAGGAAGTCGTGGTAGTGCTCGGGCCCGATCAGGTGCCGCGGGCCGGGGCCGTAGTCCTCGGCCAGCAGGGCGGGGTCGCCGAGCTCCTCGAGGGCGCGGCGCTCCGCCTCGGCCGGCGGGAGGCCGTGCGCCACGCCATCGTCGACCATGTCGGCGACGGTGCCCCGCAGCTCCCGGGACACGTCCTCGCGGGCTCGGGGCGGCAGGCGCCGGGCGACCTCGTGGAGATAGCTCTCGGTGCGCGGGGTGAGGGTGCTGGCGGACATGGCGATCAGTCCTCGGGACGAGTGGGGCGGGCGAGGGTGGACAGGGCGGCGTGCAGCCGGAGCCGCTCGGCCTCGAGGGCGTCCCGGACGCGGGCCCCCGGACCGGTGATCCGGTAGAACTTGCGGGGCCGGGACTCGTCGGTGTTCCAGTCGCTCTCGAGCAGGCCCTGCGCCTCGAGCCGGCGCAGCAGCGGGTAGAGCGTGTTGGCCTCGACGTCGAGCCCCGCGTCACCGAGGGTCCGGAGCAGGGCGTAGCCGTAGCGGGGCTCGTCCAGGACGAGCAGGCAGGCCAGGACCACCGTGCCGCGGCGCAGCTCCTGGAAGTGGGAGGCCACGATCGGGTCGCTCGGTTCAGCTGCCATGACCACACGATAGTGTGTGTCACACACTAATGGAAGAGCCGCCCGCCCCACGCCGCGGCTCTCGTCGCCGGCGGGCGGCGCTCAGTCGTCCCAGCCCTCCTGCGGCGTGGCGCAGGACTCCCGGAAGACGTACTGGGAGATCCGGCGCCGCTCCCGGCTGGACCAGTCGATGGCCGGGCGGCGGTGCTCCTCGGGGACGTAGCCCAGGCGGTAGACGGCCATGAGCTCGAGGTCCTCGGGCACGTCCAGCAGGTTCACGACCTCGGCCCACCGGGCGGGCGCCTCCATGGGGAAGGAGATGAACTGGATGCCCATGCCGAGCTCCACGGTGGTCAGCCAGAGGTTCTCCATGGCCGCGCCCATCGAGAACAGCGAGTAGAACCCGGAGAGCTCCCCGGGCCGGTACTCGCGGCGGTCGAGCATCACACCGATCAGCAGGGGGGAGCCCGCCACGAGCTTGTGGTTCTCCGCGCCCAGGGTCTGGGGCACCCGCAGCCGGTTCATCATCGCCTGCCCGCCCGGGGTGAACGCCTTCTTGGTGAAGGGGCGCAGCACCGCGGGCAGCTTGTCGAAGAGCATCCCGAAGCGCTGCTCCTCCATCTCCTGCCTGCTGAAGCGGAAGTAGCGCTTGTACCGGTCGAAGAAGCTCCCCTCGGCCATCACCTGCGTCATCGAGTCGGCGCTGATCCGGGCGATCCGGTCGATGGTCCCCCGGTCCTCGATCAGCACGAAGCGCCACGGCTGGCTGTTGAACTGGGAGGGTGCGGCCGCGGCCGTGCGCAGCAGCAGCTTCTGATGCTCCGGGGACACCCGGTCCGGCAGGAACGGGCCGTTGGTGGTGCGGCGGTTGAAGACGACGTCGAGGAACTCCATGTGCTCTCCGGTCAGGTCGGGCGGCTCAGCCGGCGCGGGCGGCGCGGGCTCGGAACAGGGCGGTGGCGTAGAACGGCGCCGCGGACAGCGCGGCGAGCGCGTGGCGGCGCGGGTGCCCCTGGGCGGGCGTGCCGAGGTGCGGCAGGGCGGCCAGGGGCAGCAGCGCCGGCGCCAGGGCCCGGCCCGCCGCGCGCCCGGAGGCGGAGGAGGAGCCGGCGGCGAGGACCGCGGCCAGCGCCGTCGTCGTGGTGGTGGTGACGTAGAGGGCGTGGTGGATCCAGCGGAACCGGCCCGTGCGCACGATCCCGGCGCCGACGGACGCCCCCAGGGCCGCGTTGGCGGCCCAGCACGCGCTCGCGAGGCCGATCCACGGGCCGGGTCGCGAGCCCACGGCGTGCACGGTGTGTCCCACGCGGTCCCCTCCTGCCGTCCGGTCCTGCCCGGCACCGGCCGGGAGCCCCAGTCTAGTGACGGCACCCCGCGCCGCCCCCGGCCCGCCGTGCTCCTTGGCGGATCGTGTCGGCCCGCGGAGAATGGGCAGATGCCCTCCGTCCAGCCGCGCTCCCGGCCCGACCTCTCCCGGCGGGACGCCGAGCTGCGCGAGCTCATGGACGACCCCTGCTGCGATCTCGTCGCACTGCGGCGCACCTACGCACGCTTCGACGTGGTCAACTCCCTGGTCGCCGGGTGGGCCGCGACCTACCGGCGCCGGATTCGGCCCCTGGCCGTGCCCGGCCGGCCGCTGACCCTCCTGGACGTCGGCGCCGGCGGCGGGGACGTGGCACGCGCCCTGGCCCGGTGGGCGCAGCGGGACGGGATCGACCTGCGGGTCACCGGCATCGACCCGGACGCCCGCGCCCACGAGTGGGCCTCGGCGCGGACCCGCCGCTGGTCGACCCGGCACTCGCGGGCAGTGCCCCCGGTCTTCCGGCGGGTCACCAGCCGGGAACTGGTCGCGGCCGGCGTGACGTTCGACGTGGTGGTCTCCAACCACCTGCTCCACCACTTGGACCCGGGGCCGGTGCGGGACCTCGCGGCGGACTCGGAGCACCTGGCCGGCCGGCTCGTGCTGCACAACGACCTCGTGCGCAGCCCGGCGGCCTACCGGCTGTACTCGGTGGGCGTGCTGCCCCTGGCCCCGGGCTCCTTCCTGCGCACCGACGGGCTGCGGTCCCTGCGCCGCGCCTACCTGCCCCACGAGCTGCGCGAGCTGACCGGTCCGGGCTGGGAGGTGCTCCCCGGTTCGTTCGGGCACCAGCAGCTGGTCCTGGACCGTTCACTCCCGGTTCACGCGCGTGCCCCACGCTGAGCGCGAGACCGACAGGACGGGCCCGGCAGCGGCCCGGGAACGGAGCACCAGTGAAGATCGCGATCCTCGGCGGCGACGGCTTCTGCGGCTGGCCCGCGGCCCTGCACCTGTCCGCGCGCGGCCACGACGTGGTGGTGGTGGACAACTTCTCCCGCCGCGCCATCGACGTCCGGCTCGGGACGGAGTCGCTGACGCCCATCCGCGGCCTCGACGAGCGCCGCGCGGCCTGGCAGGAGCTGACGGGCCGGCGGATCGGCGGGGCCGAGATCGACCTCGCCGCCGACTACGAGGCGTTCCTCGACCTCCTGGTCGTCGAGCGCCCGGACGCCGTGGTGCACTTCGCGGAGCAGCGGGCGGCGCCGTACTCCATGCGCACCCCGGCCACGAAGCGCTACACGGTGGACAACAACGTCGGCGCCACGCACAACGTGCTGTGCGCGGTCGTGGAGTCCGGGCTGGACGTCCACGTGGTGCACCTGGGCACCATGGGGGTCTACGGGTACGGCACCGCCGGGATGCGCATCCCGGAGGGCTACCTGGACGTGGAGGTCCCCGGACCGCACGGCACGGTCCCCCAGCAGATCCTCTACCCCTCCCACCCCGGCTCGCTGTACCACATGACCAAGGTCCTGGACCAGACCATGTTCGCGTTCTACGCCAGGAACGACCGCCTGCGGATCACCGACCTGCACCAGGGCATCGTCTGGGGCACCGGCACCGCGGAGACGGCGCTCGACGAGCGGCTCGTCACCCGCTTCGACTACGACGGCGACTACGGCACGGTGCTCAACCGCTTCCTCGTCCAGGCGGCGGTCGGCCACCCGCTGACCGTGCACGGCACCGGCGGGCAGACCCGGGCGTTCATCCACCTCCAGGACATGGTCCGGTGCGTGGAGCTGGCACTGCTCCACCCCCCGGCGGCCGGCGACCGCGTGAAGATCTTCAACCAGATGACGGAGACCCACCGGGTCCGCGACCTCGCGGAGCTCGTGGCCGGGCTCACCGGCGCCGAGGTGGAGATGGTCCCCAATCCCCGCCAGGAGTCCGCGGAGAACGACCTGCACGTGGACAACGACGCGTTCCTGGACCTCGGCCTGCGGCCCACCACCCTCTCGGAGGGGCTGCTGCTCGAGGTCGAGCGGACCGCCGTGCGCTGGGCCCACCGCGTGGACCGCTCCCGCATCCCGGCGACGTCCGTGTGGAACTCCCGCCGGCGCCCGGGGATCCCGGCGCGGCCGGTCCGCTCCGCGGTCCCGGCCGCGCCCGCGCCCATGTCCGCGGGCGCCTGAGCCGGCGGATGCGGATCGCGCTCTGGACGGACGTCTTCGCCCCGAACGTCGACGGGGTGGTGACGCGCCTGACGCGCACCCTGGACGAGCTCGGGGACCTCGGCCACGAGGTGCTCGTGCTCACGCCGGGGGATCCGCCCGGGCGCTGGGGTCCGCACCGGGCGGTCAGGGCCCCGTCCGTGACGTTCCCCTGGTACCGGGACGTCCGGGGAGGCCTGCCGTCCCCGCGCACGGAGCGGGCCGTGTCGGCGTTCCGCCCCGACGTGGTGCACGCCGTGAACCCGGTGTGGTTCGGCGCGTGGGGCGCGCTCTCCGCGCGGACGCGGGACCTGCCGCTGCTGGCGTCCTTCCACACCGACGTGCCGCAGTACATGAGCGTGTTCGGGCACGGGCTCGGCGCCCTGCGCCGGCCCGTGGAGCGGTGGATCCGCACGACCCACAACCTCGCCGAGGTCAACCTGTGCACGTCGGGGCCCATGGTGGACCGGGCTGCGGCCCTGGGCGTGCGCCGCGTGGCGCTGTGGCCCAAGGGCGTGGACACCGCCCTGTTCCACCCCGCCAGGGCCTCCGCCGCGATGCGGTCCCGGCTCACCGGCGGGCACCCCGGGGAGCGGCTGGTGCTCTCCGTGGGGCGGCTGTCGAGGGAGAAGAACGTGGCGGCGCTGCTCGAGCCGATCCGGCGGCTGCCGGGCACCCGGCTCGCCGTGGTGGGCGACGGCCCGCACCGGCCCGAGCTCGAACGGCGCTTCGCGGGCACCCCCACGGTCTTCCCGGGCCGGCTCGCCGGGGAGGAGCTGGCGGCCGCCTACGCCTCGGCGGACGTGCTCGCCTTCCCGTCCACCACCGAGACGCTGGGTCTCGTGGCCCTGGAGTCCCTGGCGAGCGGGGTGCCGGTGGTCGGCGCCCGGGCCGGCGGCATCCCGTTCGCGGTGGCCCACGGGCGGACGGGGCTGCTCGTGCCGCCCGGCGACGCGGACGCGCTCACCGCGGGCCTGGCCCGGCTGCTCGACGACGCGGCCCTGCGCGCGCGGATGGGCGCCGCCGGCCTGGCGGAGGCCGAGGGCCTGGGCTGGCGGGCCGCGACGGAGTTCCTCGTGGCCTCCTACGAGGAGGCGGTCCGCCGGCACCGGAGCCGCCGGCCGCCGCCCCGGCACCCCCACGGCTAGATACCCCAGGGGGTACTTGCACGATACCCCCAGGGGTATTATCGTTGTGCTCAGGACGACGCGGGAACCCCCTCCGGACACGCGTCACCAGCCATCGAACGAAGGAGAACCCCATGCTGATCGAGCGCATCTACGACGAGGACCTCGCCCAGGCCAGCTACTTCATCGGGTGCCAGCGCACCGGCCAGGCGCTGGTGGTCGACGCCCGCCGCGACATCGACGTCTACCGGGACATGGCCGCGAAGAACGGCATGGAGATCACCGCCGTCACCGAGACCCACATCCACGCCGACTACCTCTCCGGCACCCGCGAGCTGGCTGCGGCCACCGGCGCGGACATCCACGTCTCCGGCGAGGGCGGGGAGGACTGGCAGTACGAGTTCGAGGCCGCCCGCCTGCACGACGGCGACGAGATCCGCATCGGCAACATCGTGGTGGCCGCGGTGCACACCCCGGGCCACACCCCCGAGCACCTGTCCTTCCTGGTCACCGACGGCGCCTTCGCCGACGCCCCGGGCTACCTGCTCACCGGCGACTTCGTGTTCTCCGGCGACCTGGGCCGCCCGGACCTCCTCGACGAGGCCGCCGGCGGCGTGGACACCCGCTTCCTCGGCGCGAAGCAGATGTTCGCCAGCCTCAAGGAGAAGTTCCTGACCCTGCCCGACCACGTCCAGGTCTTCCCCGGCCACGGTGCGGGCTCGGCCTGCGGCAAGGCCCTGGGTGCGATCCCCTCCACCACGGTGGGCTACGAGCGCCTCTACGCCTGGTGGGGCCCCTACCTGGCGGCCGACGACGAGGCCGGCTTCGTCGCCGAGCTGCTCGACGGCCAGCCCGACGCACCGTTCTACTTCGGCCGGATGAAGAACCAGAACCGCCGGGGCCCGGCCGTCATGGGCGAGCGGGCACCCCTGCCCGAGCTCGACCCGCAGCAGGTCGCACAGCAGCTGGCGGCCGGCGAGGTGACCTTCGTGGACACCCGCTCCGCGGACGAGGTGCACACCGGGACCGTGTCCGGGGCGCTGAACATCCCGGCGGGGAAGTCCATCGCGACCTTCGGCGCCTGGGCCGTGAACCCCGAGGCCGACGACCGGCCGCTGGTGCTGCTGGCACCCGACCAGGAGGCCGCCCAGGAGTTCTGGGACCACCTGGTGCGCGTGGGCATCGACGCCGTGGCCGGCTACGTCACCGGGATCGAGGGCCTGCCGCAGACCACCCCGCGGCTGGTCTCCCCCGAGGAGGTCGAGACCTTCGACAAGGCCGTCCTGCTGGACGTGCGCGCCGTGAGCGAGCACACCGCCGGCCACATCCCCGGCTCCACCCAGCTGCACGGCGGCCGGGTCCTGTGGAACCTGGACCGGCTCCCGGAGCAGGGCACGATCGTGACCTACTGCCAGAGCGGGCTGCGCAGCTCGGTCGTGGCCTCGACCCTGCGCCACGCCGGCTACGACGTGGTGGAGCTCGAGGGCTCCTACGCCGCCTGGTCCGCCGGGCAGGAGGCCCTGGAGGCCACCCCCGCCGGCTGAGCCCCGCTCCGCTCGGACGGCAGCCCCGCCCCTGACGCCGCGTCCTCCCGGTGCCACCGCACCGGGGGGACGCGGCGTCCTGCGTACCCGGCTCCCGTCCTGTGCGCGCAGGACGGCAACCGGGGACACCCAGGGCGCGCAGGACGCCGCCGGAGCCCAGCGGCCGGGGCCCGCACGCGCCCGACCCGTTCACTATTGTCAACACGGACTACCGGCAAGTAGTTTGACGGCACAGCAGTCCGTCGGACGCGCTCCGGATCTCCGCGAGCTCCGCGGTGCACGCCGCACGACCAGCAGCACGACATTTCCTGTCGCCCCCGCCGCCGCGCGGACCGGCGGCGCGGGGGGAGGTCCTGCCGCGCGCTGCCGGCCGCGGGGCGACCCCGGGGCGACGACCGAGCACAGGAGACACAGGACATGACTGCTGGAAAGACATGGGCGGCCACGGGCGCCACCGCCGCGATGCTGGCCGGAGGCCTCCTCCTCGGGGCCCCGGCGGCCGTCGCGGCCCCGGGGGACCCCGCCTGCCTGCAGGCCACGGCACAGCTGGACGCGGCGCTGGCCGGGGCCGGGCTCACCCCCGAGTCGCTCGGGGCGCTCGACCTCTCGGCCGAGGCCGTGGCCGCCGCCGAGGCCCAGTACGCCGCGCTCGTCGAGGGCGCCGGCGGGCCGAGCCTGGAGGAGCTGGAGGCGGCCGCTGCCGCGCTGATGACGGCCCAGGAGTCGGGCGACGCGGAGGCCGTCGCCCTGGCCGAGGCCCGCCTGGTGGAGCTCGACCAGCAGCTCACCGTTGCGCTCGGCACGCTCGACCCCGCCGTCGCGGAGCAGGCCGTCGCCGAGGCCGCCGTGGCGTTCGAGGCGCTGCTGGCCGAGCTGGCCCTCGACGAGAGCGCGGTCGACCAGTTCCTCGTGCTCCTCGAGCAGGCCGTCCTGGCCTGCGAGGCGCCCGCGGCCCCGGCCCCCGTGGCGCCGGTGCTCCCGGCCCCGGTGGAGCAGGCCCCGGCACCCGTCGTGGCGGCGCCGGTCGAGGCAGCACCCGTCGTGGCAGCACCCGTCGAGGTGCCCGCCGAGACCGCGCCGGTGGAGGTCAACCCGGGCCTCAACATGCAGACCGCCGTCGCGGAGCCGGAGCAGCGTCCCGGCGCCGGCCTGGCCGCGGGCCTGCTCGCCGCGGGGATCGCCGCGAGCGCGGCGGGCGCGCTGCGCCTGCGGCGGCGCAGCCGGTCCTGAGCCGCCCGCCGTCCCGGTGGCCCCACTGGCCCCGGGACGGCGCGACCCCGGGGCCGCGCCGACGCCGCCCCGGGGCCCGAGACCGCCCTGGGATCCGAAGGCCTCGGGACGGAGGAGGCCTCTAGCCCCGGGTCACGGCGCTGCTGCCGGCCGTCGGGGCGGTCGGCGGGTCCAGGACCGCCACGAGCCGGGCGAGGTCCTGGGCCGCGGCCATGACGAGCCGGTCCTCCGCCCGGGAGGGGTCGGTGAGATCGGAGTGGAGCCGGCCCACCAGGGAGCGGACCCGCTCGGCGGCCTCCTCCGGATCCTCATCCGCGGCCCACGCCCGCACCGCGTCGGCGGCGGACTGCACCGCCTCGCCGAGCCGGGCGGTCAGGGCCGCGGGCACCAGCCAGTCGTGCGCCTGGTGGTCGTAGAGCTCGCGCACCGCGTCCGTGAAGCCCCGGAGGTGGAAGATGACGTTCTCGAGCTTCAGCAGGGAGCCGTAGCCGGGGTCCCCCGGGTCCGCGGCGGGTCGCCGCCGCCGCCGGAGCACCATCCGGGGGTTGCCGCGGGCGCTGCGCGCCGACTCGTCGACCGCCTCGCGCACCTCGCCGGTGATCCGCACCAGGGAGTGGTTGCGCCGGCGCCAGTCCCGTCCCCCGGTGGTGCCGGGCTCGGCGAGCTCCCCGGCGACGTCCTCGAGGTAGTCGACGACGACGTTCTGCAGCCGATCCAGCTGCAGGCGGGCCGTGCGGAAGTCCAGGGGCGGGAGGACCGTCACGTTGACGAGCAGCCCGATCGCCACGCCCACCGACATCTGGACGAGGAAGCCCGCCGAGAAGCCCTCGGCGTCCTGGCCCCCGACGATGAGGACGAACAGGGCGCCGACCGGGACGTACTCCGCCCCGGCCCCGAGCCGGCGGATGCCCGCCAGCAGGACGCCCAGGCCGACCGCCACCGAGACCGTCACGAGATTGGGCTCACCGACCAGCAGGACTCCTGCGGCCAGCATGATGCCCAGGGCGATGCCCGCCACCGTCTGCAGCCCCGCGCGCATCGAGCCCAGCACGGTCGGGTACATCGCGGAGATCGCGCCCAGCGGGGCGTAGTACGGGTAGTCGTCGATCACCCCGGGCATCCGCTGGGCCACGACCCAGGACAGGGCCACGGCGAGCGAGGTCTTGAGGGCCAGGAGGATCCGGGCGCCGCGTATCGTCTGCACCCGGACATCCTACGGACCGGCCGGTAGGATCGAGCCCGCCGACCGCTCCCCCCGGGGAGCCCGCCCCGAGGAGCACCCCCATGAGCCGACCGCCGCACCGGCGCCTGCTGCTGGTCCTCGCCGTGGGAGCCGGCGGGGCGCTGGGCACCGGCGCCCGCCACGGACTCGCCGCGCTGGTGCCGACGGTGGCCGGCTGGCCCCTGGCCACCCTGACGGCGAACCTGCTCGGGGCGTTCCTGCTGGGGGTGCTCCTGGAGGCCCTCCTGCGGCGCGGCGAGGAGACCCCCCGCGGGATGCTGCTGCGCCTCGGCGCGGGCACCGGGGCGCTGGGCGGCTTCACGACGTTCTCCTCGCTCGCCCTCGAGACCGAGCGGCTGCTGACCGGCGGGGCCGCGGGACAGGCACTGGCCTACGTGGGGATCTCGCTGGTCTGCGGGTTCCTGGCGTGCCTCGCCGGCACCGTCCTCGCGGCCCGCGGGCGGCGCGCGTGACCGCCCTTCTGATCTGCCTCCTCGGCGGACTGGGCGCGATGGCCCGGTTCGCGGTGGACGGGACCGTGCGGCAGCGGTGGGGGACGTCCTTCCCCGCCGGCACCGTGGTCGTCAACGTGAGCGGCTCGTTCCTGGCCGGCCTCCTGTCCGGGGCCGCACTGGCCGGGGTGCTGGGCGGGCCCGCGGCGTCGGTCGCCGTGATCGGCTTCTGCGGCGGATACACCACCTTCTCCACCGCGATGGCCGACACCGTGCGGCTGGTCCGGGACGGCAGGACGCTCCGGGCGGTGCTCAACGCCGCGGGCACCGGCGCGCTGACCGTGCTCGCGGTGCTCGCGGGGCTGGCCGCGGCCGCACCGCTGCGCTGAGCCGCCGCACCGGCCGCCCGGCCGGTCTCAGGCCCCCACGCGCAGCTCGTTGCCGGGGATCGAGGCCAGCAGCTGCCGGGTGTACGGGTGCTGCGGGTCGGTGAAGATCTCCTCGCTCGCGCCGGCCTCCACCAGCCGGCCGTCCTTCATCACGCACACCTCGTCCGAGATCAGCCGGACCACCGCGAGGTCGTGCGAGATGAACAGGTAGGACAGCCCGAACTCGTCCTGGAGCCGCCCCAGCAGGTCCAGGATCTGCTTCTGCACGAGCACGTCGAGCGCGGACACCGGCTCGTCGCACACGATCAGCTCCGGCTGCAGGGCGAGCGCCCGGGCGATCGCCACGCGCTGGCGCTGGCCGCCGGAGAGCTCGTTGGGGTAGCGGCTGACCGTCGAGGGCGGCAGGGCGACCTCCTCGAGCAGCCACTTCACCCGGTCCTGGCGCTCCGCCCGGGTGCCGCGGCCGTAGGTGGACAGCGGCTCCTCGACGATCCGCCCGATCGTGAACATCGGGTTGAGGGACGAGTACGGGTCCTGGAAGATCGGCTGGACCCGCTGCCGGAACGCGGCCAGCTGCCTGCCCCGGAGTCCTGTCACGTCCTGGCCGTCGAAGCGGATCGACCCGGAGGTGGGCTCGTAGAGCTTCAGCAGCATCCGCGCCGTCGTCGTCTTCCCCGACCCGGACTCGCCCACGATCGCCACGGTCCTGCCGCGGGGCACCGTGAGGGAGACGTCCTGGACCGCGGTGAAGTCCGCCTGGCCCAGCCGCCCCTTGAAGACCTTGGTGAGGTTCTCGATCACCACCAGCGGCCCCCGGGCGGCGGCCCCGGCCGCCTCCTGGGCGGCGGGGGCCGGGACGCCTCCCGCCGTCGGGCCCGAGGTCGACGGACCGGCCGCCGCCGGAGCCGCCGTCGTCCCCGCTCCCGTCCGGCCCGGCGACGGGGCGTTCTGCCGACCCACCCGGGCCGCGGCCACCGAGGGCGCCGCCTGCACGAGGCGGCGGGTGTACTCGTCCTGCGGGTCCTCGAGCACCCGGGCGGACGGGCCGGCCTCGACGATCCGCCCGCGGTGCATCACCACGATGTCCTGGGCGCGCTCCGCGGCCAGGCCCAGGTCGTGGGTGATGAGCAGCACGGACGTGCCGATCTCCTCGGTCATCCGCTCGATCTGGTCCAGGATGGTGCGCTGCACGGTGACGTCAAGGGCGGACGTCGGCTCGTCGGCGATGAGCAGCCGCGGCCGGCAGGCGAGCCCGATCGCGATGAGCGCGCGCTGGCGCATGCCCCCGGAGAACTCGTGCGGGTACTGCCGGGCGCGCCGCTCGGGCTCGGGCAGCCCCGCGGCCGCGAGCGCCGCCACGACCTTCTCGTCCACGTCCCGGCGGGTGGCCAGTCCGTGCACGAGCAGGGTCTCGGCCACCTGGCGGCCGACCGTGGTCACGGGGTTGAGGTTGGACATGGGGTCCTGCGGGACGAGACCGATCTGCCGGCCGCGGATCCGCCGCATCCGCGCCTCGTCCAGGCCCACGAGCTCCTGGCCCGCGAAGCGGACGGAGCCGCCGGTCACCCGGCCGTTGCCGGGCAGCAGCCCGATCACGGACATGGCGGTGGTGGACTTGCCCGAGCCGGACTCCCCCACGATGGCGAGGGTCCGGCCCTCGCGCAGGATCAGGGACGCCTCGTGGACGGCCTGGATCGGTCCGTTCATCGTGCTGAAGGCCACGGCGAGGTTCTCGACCTCGAGCAGCGGGGCGGCGTCCGCCCCCGGGGCGTGGTTCTCCGGTCTCATCGGTCGGTGCACCTCACGCGGTTCGTGACTTGGGGTCGAGGGACTCGCGCAGGGACTCCCCCAGCAGGGTGAAGCCCAGGGCGGTGACGGCGATGCACAGGCCGGGCAGGAACGCCAGCTGCGGGGCGATCGACAGCTCGGCCTGGGCGTAGGTGAGCATGCGGCCCCACTCCGCCGTCTGCGGCACGCCGCCGCCCAGGCCCAGGAAGGACAGGGCGGCGGCGTCGATCACCGCGGTGGCCAGCGTCAGGGTGCCCTGGACGATGACCGGCCCGGTGCTGTTGGGCAGCAGGTGGCTCATGGTGATGGTGCGGCGGGACAGGCCCAGGGTCTGGGCGGCGAGGATGTAGTCGGCGCCCCGCTGGGACAGCATCGAGGAGCGCAGCAGGCGGGCGAAGATGGGCACCTGGGAGGCGCCGATCGCGATCATCACGGCCCACTGGCTCTGCCCCATGATCGCGGCGATGGACACGGCCAGCAGCAGGTTGGGCACGGAGAGCAGGATGTCCACGAAGCGCATGATCACGCTGTCCACCCAGCCGCCGAGGCCGCCGGCCAGCAGGCCGAGGACCATTCCGCCGACCAGGCCCAGGGCGGTGGAGACCACCCCGATCACCAGGGAGGCGCGGGCCCCCCAGATCAGCTTGGACAGCAGGTCCCCGCCGAAGCGGTCCAGGCCCAGCGGATAGCCCTCGACCTCGCCGGGGCCGGGGATGGTGGTGGGGGTGATCTCGGTGCGCCCGGGCAGCTCCTCGCCGCCGAACGGGGCGAGCCACGGGGCCAGGAGGGCCACGAGCAGGAAGACGCCGACGATCACGGCCCCGGCGATGGCCGCGGGATTGCGGCGCAGCCGGCGGAAGGCGTCCTTCCACAGGCTCGTGCCGACCGCCGCGGTGGTGCCCGGGGTGGTCGTGACGGCCTCGGGGCCCTCGGTGTGCGAGGGGCCGGAGGGAGCAGGAGGAAGTGTGGCGCTCACTGGACACGCACCCGGGGGTCGATGAGGCTGTAGGAGATGTCCACCAGCAGGTTGATCAGGGAGTAGGCCAGGGCGATGAAGATGATGAAGCCCTGCAGCACGGGGTAGTCGAGGGTGAAGATCGCGTCCCGCAGGAATCGGCCGATGCCGTTGAACGCGAAGACGGTCTCGGTGAGCACGGCCCCGGAGATCAGCAGGCCGGTCTGCAGGCCGATGGTGGTGACCACGGGGAGCATGGCGTTGCGCAGGATGTAGCGGCCGCGGATCAGACCGCGCGTCAGGCCCTTGGCGCGGGCGGTGCGCACGTAGTCCGCGCTCTGGACCTCCAGCACCGAGGCCCGGGTGATGCGCACGATGATCGCCAGCGGGATGGTGCCCAGGGCCACACCCGGCAGGACCAGGTGCAGGAGCGCGTCCCACGCCGCGTCCCACTCGCCGGTGAGGAGGCCGTCGAGGACGAAGAAGTTGGTGTGGTGCGTCGCGTCGATGCGCGGGTCCTGCCGTCCGTCCGCCGGGAAGAGCGGGACCTGGATCGCGAGCAGCCACTTGAGGATGAACGCCAGGAAGAACACGGGGACGGTGACGCCCAGCAGGGACAGCACCACCGAGGAGTGGTCCAGGAGCCTGCCGCGGTGGCGGGCGGCCACGTAGCCGAGCGGGACCCCGATGCCCACGGCGAAGACCAGCGCCACGAGCGAGAGCTCCAGGGTGGCGGGGAAGCGGGTGAGGAACTCCTCGACCACGGGCCGGCCGGTCACGATGGAGGCGCCGAAGTCCCCCCGGAGGAGCTGGCCCGTGTAGACGACGTACTGCTCGAGCAGGGGGCGGTCGAAGCCGTAGACCTCGTTGATGCGGGCCACGGCCTCGGGGGTGGCCTTGTCCCCCAGCAGGGCGGTGGCCGGCCCGCCGGGCAGGGCGCGGACCCACGCGAAGAGCAGGACCGACAGGCCGAGGAGGGTGGGGACGAGCAGGGCGAGCCGCTTGCCTATGACGCGGAGCATTCCGGTCCTTCCGGACGGAGAGGGGCAGAGGGGAGGACCGCCGGGAGGACGGCGGGGTTTTCGAAGGACTTTTTGGACGTCGAAGTGCTCCACGAGCTGCTCCACGGTGAAGACGTCCTCGTCCGCGGACAGGGACCAGCCCAGCAGGGCCAGGTAGTTGAGNCGGCGCCTGCCAAAAGCCCTTCGAAAAGCCCGGGGCGGCGCGCTGCGCCGCCCCGGACCCGGGCTCACTCGCTGAGCTCGATCCTGTTGAAGACCTCGTCGTTGACCGGGCTCACCGGGTAGGACTCCACCCGGGGATCGAAGGCCAGCGACGGCGCCGGGTTGGCCAGGGGCACCGCCGGCAGCAGCTGCATGATCTGCTCGTTGATGTCCTCGTAGACCGGCGTCTGCTCCTCGACGCTGGTCAGCTCGCGGGCCTCGGCCAGCGCCCGGAACAGCTCGGGCTCCGCGAAGCCGAACTCGGGCTTCTCCCGGCCGAAGAACACGCCCACGAAGTTGTCGGTGTCGTTGTAGTCGCCGGTCCAGCCGAGCAGGTGCAGGTCGTGGTCCGGGGTGCCGTTGATGCGGTCGAGGTAGTCCGGGGACCACTTGTCCGGCTGCGGGTTCACGGTGATGCCCACCTCCTCCAGCTGCGCGGTGAGCGTGGTGAACGTCTGCTCGGGGTTCGGCATGTAGGGGCGGGAGACGCCGGTCGGGTAGCTGAAGTCCAGCTCCAGGCCGTCGGCGTAGCCGGCCTCCGCGAGCAGCTCGCGGGCCCGCTCGGGGTCGTACTCGTACTCGGTGACGTCCTCGTTGTAGCCGTTGACGGACTCCGGGATGAACTGGGTGGCCACCGTGGTGCCCTCGGGCAGCGTCTGGGAGACCAGGGCCTCCTTGTCGATGGCGTGCGCGATGGCGCGGCGGACGTCGACGTCCGCGAGCTCCTCCTGCGCCTGGTTGAAGCCGAGGTACAGGATCGTGAACGGGTCGCGGGTGACCACGTTGTAGCCGGCGTCCGTCAGGGCCTGGGTGTCGGCCGGGGCCACCAGGTCGTAGCCGTCCACGCTGCCGGACTCGAGCGCCTGGCGGCGGGCCTGGGGGTCGTCGATGATCCGGAAGATCACGTCGGTGACCTGGCCCTGCTCGCCCCAGTAGTCGTCGTGGGCGGCCAGGACCACCTGGTTGCCCACGTCCCAGGAGTCGAACCGGAACGGCCCGGTGCCCACCGGGTGGCCCTGGGCGTACTCGGAGAGCTCCGGGGACTCCTCCGTGCCGCCGGCGGTGTCCGCGCCGTACTCCTCGAGGGCCGTGGGGGACTGCATGGCGAACGCCGGCAGGGACAGGGCGGCGATGAAACCGGCGAACGGCTTGTTCAGGGTCACCTCGGCCTCCCCCTCCCCCGTGGCCTCGCAGCCGGAGTAGATGGCGTCCTCGGGGGCGTCCGCGAAGCCCTTGAACAGCGAGCCGTAGTAGTAGGCCATGTTCTCGGACTGCAGGAGGCCCTCGAAGTTGTACCAGCGCTCGAAGTTCGCGCAGACGGCCTCGGCGTCGAACGCCGTGCCGTCGTGGAAGGTGACGCCCTCCCGGAGCTGGAACGTGTAGGTCCGGCCGTCCTCGGACTGCTCCCACGACTCGGCGAGCAGGGGCTCGGGGTCCGCCGAGCCCTCCTGCACGCCCACGAGACCCTCGAAGATCTGGCGGGAGACGCGGAAGGACTCCCCGTCCTGCGCGAACGCCGGGTCGAGGGTCTTGGGGTCGGACGACGCCGCGAAGACGAACGTGCCGTCGACGTCGCCGCCGCCGGCGGCCTGGGTGGCGCCGGCTCCCCCCTCCTCGCGATCCGAGGAGAGGCAGCCGGTGAGGACGAGGGCGGCCACGGCGGCCAGGGAGGTGACGGCGAGGGGGCGGCGGGCGCGCCCCGGACGGAATGGCGTGGACATGAACGGACTCCTCGAGGGGCGAGCGGCAGGACCGGCTCCGGGTGGCGGTGCGGGGACGCGGGTCCCCGGACTGCCGGCAGACGTGTGACGGGTACCACACGGTACAAGTGATACCACGAGTTGCACTCAAGTCATCTCATGCCCGCGTGGCGGGCATGTTTCCGATCGCGCACACCGGTTCATCCGTTCCCGGCGCACCCCGGCGCCCCCACCGTTTCACCAGCAAGCTTGCTATTCTGCTGGGAGCACCCGTCCCAGCACGTCCCACCGGAAGAGAGCAGGACCCCGTGGCCGAGATCAATCCCGAGCAGGCACGCAACGACCCGAAGAAGGCCGGTGACGCCCTGAACGAGGAGTCAGGCCTGAGCATCGAGGGCGACACCCCTCCCGACGCCGGCTCGGGCGTGGGCCCCACCAACCCCGAGCTCGACGTCGACCGGCCCGGCGACTCCTCGAAGGGGAAGCTCGCGCTGGCCGTCATCATCGGCCTCGTGGCGCTGTTCGTGGTGCTGTGGTTCGTCGGCGCCGTCGTCGGGATGTTCTGAGCCCGCCGACCTGAGGCACCCGACCGTCCCGGCCCGCCGCCGGGCGGGGGCGGGCCGGGACGGCGCTCACGGCCGGCCGGCGTCCCCGTCGGCGCCGTCGTCGTCCGGGTCGGCGTCCTCGTCGTCCTCCTCCGTCCAGTCCTCCGAGGACGGGCCCATCATGGCGAAGCGCTCGCCGTCCGGGCCGGCGGCGAACACCAGCTCCCCGTAGCCGAACTCCTCCGGCTCCTGGACCAGCGCGCCCCCCGCGGCGACGACGCGCTCGGCGGCGGTGTCGGCGTCGTCGACCTCGAAGCAGACCCACCACAGCGGCGGCGCCTCCTGCAGGTGGTCGACGTCCTCGGCGGCCACGCCGATGCCGCCGGCCGAACGGTCCATGCCCGGGACCGTGAACACCGCGTACGCCTCGTGCCGCGTCCCGATGTCCTGGTACGTGTAGCCGAAGACCTCGGCGTAGAACCGCTCGGCGGCCGCTTGGTCGGTGGTCAGGAGGTCGCACCAGGCCACGGCCCCGTGCTTGCCGACGATGCTGAACCCGGTGTGCTCCTGCGGCTGCCACACCCCGAAGGCCGCCCCCGTGGGGTCGATCCACACGCCCATGGTGCCGAAGCTGCCCACCGCCATCGGCTCGAACAGCTGCCGGGCACCGGCCGCCACCGCGGCCCTGCCCGTGGCCACGATGTCGTCGGACGCGAGGTAGACCGCCCACGCGTGCGGGTCGTCCTCCATCTCGGGCAGCGCGGGGGACATCCCCGCCACCGGCTGGCCGTCCACCAGGGCGTTGCAGTAGCCGCCGTACTCCGGGTCCGAGGGCGTGAACCGCCACCCGAGCACGCTCGCGTAGAAGTCCATGGAACGGTCCAGGTCCGAGACCATGATGTCCGCCCAGCACGGAGCCCCCGTGGGCCATCGGTCGATGCGCTCGGTCATCCCTGAGTCCTCTCGTCGCGCGCCGGATCGGGTTCCGCCCGGGTGCCTGCGACGCGGGCCGCACCCGCGCGGGCCTTCGTCCCCCCATGCTCGTCCCCCACGTCCCGATTGGGAACACCTCCCGCCGAGAAGCGGGGGCGGCCCGCCCGGCCCCGGGCTCCGGGGCCGTGCATTAACATTCCTCGTTTCCTGACGGCGCCCCCGATCCGTTCCTAGACTCGGAGCCAGGACAGGGGTCACGGCCGCGGCCGGAGCCCTCCCCGGGGGATCGACGAGGACAGCATGCGTGCGTGGTGGATCGATGAGCCCGGTCCCGCGGCCGGCGGGCCGATGCGCTTCGGGCAGTGCCCCGACCCCGTGCCGGGGCCCGGGGAGCTGCTCCTCCGGGTGCGGGCCTGCGGGGTGTGCCGCACCGACCTGCACCTCGTGGAGGGCGACCTCCCGCTGCACCGGGCGGGGGTGATCCCGGGCCACGAGATCGTCGGCGAGGTGGTGGGCGCGGGTCCCGGCTGCGCCCGGTTCCGGAAGGGCGAGCGCGTGGGCGTCGCGTGGCTGCGGCACACCTGCGGCCGCTGCCGGTTCTGCCGCCGCGGCCGGGAGAACCTCTGCACCGCCCCGCGCTTCACCGGGTGGGACCAGGACGGCGGCTACGCGGAGCTCACCCTGGCCCCGGAGGCCTTCGCCTACCGCCTGCCCGAGGAGTTCGACGACGAGCACGCGGCCCCCCTGCTGTGCGCCGGGATCATCGGCTACCGGGCGCTGCGGCGGGCCCAGCTGCCGCCCGGGGGCCGGCTGGGCATCTACGGCTTCGGCGCGTCCGCCCACCTCGCCGCCCAGGTGGCCCTGCACCAGGGCGCGGAGGTCCACGTCATGACCCGCTCGGAGGCGGCGCGCGAGCTGGCCCGCGACCTGGGCGCCGCCTTCGTGGGGGAGGCCGACGAGCCTCCCCCGGTGCCGCTGGACGCGGCGATCCTCTTCGCCCCCGTGGGCACCCTCGTCCCCCCGGCGCTGCGGGCCCTGGACCGGGGCGGCACCCTGGCCGTCGCCGGGATCCACCTCAGCGACGTCCCGGCCCTCGACTACGCCGCGGAGCTCTTCCAGGAGCGGCAGCTGTGCAGCGTGACCGCCAACACCCGGCAGGACGGCGAGGAGTTCCTGCGGCTGGCCGCCCGGCTGGGGCTGCGGCCCACCACCGTCCCCTACCCCCTGCGCGCCGCGGACCGGGCCCTCGCCGACCTGGCCGCGGACCGGATCACGGGGGCCGCCGTCCTGCGCGGGTGAGCCCCGGCCCCACAGGCCCCGGGCCCGGCCGGGACCGAACCGCACCGCAGGGACCGCACCGCAGGGCAGCGGACCCGGGAAGCACATCGAAGAGACCACCCGCCGACATCCCGCGGACGCCCCGCACCGGGCTCCGGCCACCGTCCGACTCCTCAGGAGCTCCTGTGAACGAGCATCCCGCCTCCCGCCCACCCCGTCCGGCCGACCGGCAGGACGCTCCGCGCCGCACCAGACCCGGGCAGTGGGTGCTGCTGGTCCTGGGCACCCTGCTGACCGCCCTGGGCCTGGCGGCGCTCGTGAGCGGTCTGGTCCTCGCCGGCGCGGCCGCGGCCCAGCAGGACGGGCGCTTCCTCACCGCGTCCCCGGACCGGCACCAGACCATCACCTACGCCCTGGTGGGCCCGCCCGCCGTGCTCGACGTCGGCGACGCCCAGCTCTCCCCCGTGCCCTTCCTCGACCAGCTCGGCAGGGTGCAGGTGCGCGTGACGGCCGCCGACCCGCAGCAGGACATCTTCGTGGGCGTGGCCGAGACCGCCGACGTCGACCGGTACCTCGACGGCGTCGCCCACGCCGAGCTCGGCCGCGCCACGGAGTCCGGGGACGACACGCGGGCCCGGGTGCCCGGCGAGCGGGTGCCCGACCGGCCCGGGAACCAGACCTTCTGGGCCGACTCGGACCAGGGCCCCGGCACCCGGGAGCTGACCCTGGACCTGCGCTCGGGCAGCTGGACGCTCGTGGTGATGAACGCCGACGCCACCCGGCCGGTCTGGGCGGACCTGCAGCTCGGGGCGCGCTCCGACCTCCTGGGCCCCCTGGCCGGCGGCCAGCTGGTCGGCGGGCTGGCCGGGCTGGTCGTGGGTCTCCCGCTGCTGCTGCTCGGCGCCGCCGGACTCGGCCGGGACATCGACCCGCGCACCCCGCCGCGCGGCACGGGCCCGGGCGCGGCCCTCGCCGAGGACCCGGGGCGGGACCGGACCCCGCCGCCGGTCTCGCCCGTGCGCCTGACCGGCTTCCTCGACGCGGGGCTGTCCCGGTGGCTGTGGCTGGTCAAGTGGCTGCTGGTGATCCCGCACCTGATCGTGCTGGCCGTGCTGTGGTTCGCCCTGGTGGTCACCACGGTCGCCGCCGGGTTCGCCATCCTGTTCACGGGCCGGTACCCGCCCTCGTGGTTCTCCTTCAGCGTGGGGGTCCTGCGGTGGAGCTGGCGGGTGGCGTTCTACTCCTACTCGGCCCTGGGCACCGACCGGTACCCGCCCTTCACCCTGGCCCGTGCGGACCATCCGGCGCAGCTGGAGGTCGCCTACCCGGAGCGGCTCTCCCGCGGTCTCGTGCTCGTGAAGTGGTGGCTCCTGGCGATCCCGCACCTGCTGATCGTGGGGGTGCTCACGGGCGGAGGCACGTGGAGCACCACCCGCAGCGGCGACGACGGCACGACGACCACCAGCTGGGGACCGTCCCTGCTCGGGCTGCTCGTGCTGGTGGCCGCCGTGGTCCTGCTCTTCACGGGCCGATACCGTCCCGAGCTGTTCGCGCTGGTCATGGGCATCAACCGCTGGGTCAACCGGGTCCTCGCCTACGTGCTGCTCCTGCGGGACGAGTACCCGCCGTTCCGGCTCGACCAGGGGCCGGTCGAGCCCCGGTCCCCTGCGGCCGCGCCGGTGCCCTGGTCCTCCCCGGCGCCCGACCGGCCGCACGACCGGCCGCAGGACCGGCCCGGGGACGGACCGGTCGACCAGGGACCGAACCGCTGACCGGACGGCCTCCGGGGCAGGTCGCCCCGTTCGGGGAGTCCCGTCCCGGGAGGGCCGCTCAGCGGAACCGGACGCCCTCGATCCGCGCCCGGAAGAACTCGCCCTCGGCCTGCCGGTCGGTGCCCCAGGCCCAGCCGGCGCGCAGGACGGTGGCCACGCGCACGCCGGCGAGATCGGCCTCCTCGGAGAACGCGACCCCGAAGGGGTGGCGGCCGTACCCGGTGCCGTCGGGGTCGCCCCACCGCTGCATGCTCAGCTCCCGGAGCCGGCCGTCCGGGTCGACCCGGATCAGGGCGTCCTCGCGCTCCCCGTCGAGGACCCAGGTCATGACGGCGGTGTCCGGGACGGGCCCCTCCGACCACGCGGCGGCCGGACAGGCCGACGGCACGACGACCGCCTCGCCGGCGAGCCGCCCGGCGGCGCTGCGCGTGATGTCCGGTCCCGCGGCGGACAGCACGGGCACGAGGCCCAGCAGCCGCCACCGCAGCTCGCCCCCGCCGGGCCCGTACCGGTCGTAGCCCGCGACCGGCAGACCGAGGACCCGGGTGCGGGCGGCCCAGACGAAGCCGATCCCGGGGGTGATGAGCTGCCGGGCGGAGAAGGGGCGCCACGCGCCGCCGAGCCGGATCTCGCCGCGCATCGACAGCTCCGCCGAGACCCACGCCGGGGTGCCGGGCGGCACGGCGTGCCCCAGCCAGCGGCGCGCGGGCTCGGGCAGGCCGGCGAACGCCGCGGTGTCCACCGGGGGCGGCACCGGGTGGCCCGGGCGCTCCAGGTCCGCCCAGTGCCGGCGGGCGCCGCGCGGCAACCGCCCGGTCACGGCCGGACCCCGAGCGGCACGGCGGCGGCCGCGCGGGCGCCCGGCCCCCGAACGGGGACGGGGACGGGAACGGACGGCGACAAGGTCCGGGACCGGGTCATGCCTCCCAGGCTAGACCGCCGGACCGGTGCCGGCCCCGCGGCGGGCGCCGGAGCCCGCCGACGCCCTGAATCCTCGGTCGCACTCGGACACGGGACCCGGCGGTGGAGCAGGATGGCCCCATGCGCGTGCACCGGCGCCCGGGGCCCGCGTGCCGGTCAGGCGTTGACTGCCGGCGGCGCCCGCACCAGCATGAGTGCCACGGGCCGCCCGCGGAGCGGCCGCCGGGACCCCGAGTCCCCGAGCACCGGGAGGACGACCATGACGCGCATCGGCACCAGGAGGAGCACCCGGTGGAAGGACCTCACGCCGGGGCAGCGGACCGCGCTGCTGACGCTGGCGTCCGTGCAGGTCTCACTGGCGGCCACCGCCTGGGCGGACCTCGCCCTGCGGCCCGCGGCGGAGGTCAACGGCGGCAAGGGGAAGTGGGCCGCGATCATCGCCGTCAACTTCGTGGGCCCGGTCCTGTACTTCCGCCGCGGCATCCGCCGCTGAGCGGCCCCGGGACGGGGACCCGGGCCTCCGGTCACGGATCCGGGATAACGATTCAGCACGGCACGGAGAACACTTAGCGATCGCATACGCACGGATCTAGACTGGTCCCACCAGCAGTTCCGTCCGCTCGGCAGAGCGCGGTCACCGGTGGACCCACGGTCCCGGGACCCCGGCCGAGCGCACGGCCGATCGCCGGGCGGTGGGGGCCGACCGGCGTCCCATCCGCCGTCCGGTGCTCCGGACCGAGTTCTCCGCTCCACGGAACCTGGAGGTTCCACCATGAAACGCTCACCGACGGCCCGGCTGCTCACCGGGCTCTCCGCGGCGGCGCTGGCCACCACCGGCATCGCTCTCGCCGGACCGGCCCACGCCGTGTCCACCCAGGGATTCCTCTCCTACGTCGACGGCTGGCGGGTCGGCCAGCACGTGCGCGAGCTCGCCGACGTCAACGGGGACGGCCGCGCCGACGTCGTCGCCTTCGGCGACCCCGGCGTCTTCGTCGCCCAGGGCCAGGCCGACGGCACGTTCGCCGCGCCGGTGCTGAGGGTCCGCGACTTCGGCACCGCGCAGGGCTGGCGCACCGACCGGCACCCGCGCACGGTCGCCGACGTCGACGGCGACGGCCGGGACGATCTCGTCGGCTTCGGCAACGCCGGCGTGATCGTCTCCTACGCGCAGCCCGACGGCAGCTTCACCGCGCCGCAGCTCAAGGTCCGCGAGTTCGGCTGGAACCAGGGCTGGCGGGTCGACCAGCACGTCCGCGAGCTGGCCGACCTCTCCGGGAACGGGACGGCGGACATCGTCGGCTTCGGGTACTCCGGCGTGACCATCTCCCATGGCCGTGCGGACCGCACCTTCGACGGCACCGGCAAGCGGATCGACAGCTACGGCTGGGACCGCGGGTGGCGGATCGACAAGAACCCCCGGATGCTCGCCGACATGGACGGCAACGGGACGGCGGACATCGTGGGCTTCGGCGACGCCGGGACGTACGTCTCCTACTTCTCGGCGCTCGGGGACACGTTCACCCAGCCCGCCCTGGAGATCCGCGACTTCGGGTACGCCCAGGGGTGGCGCGTCGACCAGCACCCCCGGGTCGTCGGCAACGTCAGCGGTCACCTTCCCCCGGACGTGATCGGCTTCGGCCACCGCGGGGCCCTCGCCGCCTACTCCCGGCCCTCCGCCCCGGGCGAGCCCAGGTACCAGCCGGTCTCGCTCGAGCTCGCCGACTTCGGCGCCGCGCAGGGCTGGCGCACCGACCGGCACCCCCGGGACCTCGCGGACATCAACGGCGACGGGATCCTGGACGTGGTCGGCTTCGGCAACGCGGGCGTGCTCGTGGCCTACGGGGACGACGACTTCCTGACCGGGCCCGAGCTGACGTCCGGCTCCTTCGGCTGGGCGGCCGGCTGGGACCCGGCGCGGTATCCGCGCCTGCTCGGGGACGTCGATGGCGACGGCCGCGACGACGTCGTCGGCTTCGGCTACTCGGCCACCTACGTGGGCTTGTCCTGAGCACGGGCCCGGGGCGGCCGCCCGGCCGCCCCGGGCCCGCGGCTCAGGTGAGGAATCCGCGCAGGGACCGCTCCGCGGCCCGGTAGGTGGCGGCGTCGATGGTCTCGCCGTCCAGGAACCGGTCGATCACGCGCGGGTCCGTGTAGGAGCTGCGGGCGATGGCGGGGGTGTTGCCCAGGTGCTCGGCGACCTCCCGCATGGCGGCGGACACGGCCTTCTTCCGGGCGCTCTCGCTGGGGCGGGTGCCGGCGCGGGCGGCGAGCGCCATCGCGGCGGTCACCGTGCCCTGCCAGGTGCGGAAGTCCTTGGCGGTGAAGTCGGGGCCGCACCGGTCCCGCACGAAGTCGTTGAGGCGGGCGCTGGTGATGCCGGTCCACTGCCCGTCCTCGTCGCGGAACGCGAGCGCGGTCTCGTCCGGGCCGCGCTCCAGCAGGGGCGCGAGCGCGGCGGCGAGGTCGGCGTCCCGGAGGTCCAGCGTCCACCGGTGCCCGCTCTTGCCGGGGAAGTCGAGGTGCACGTCCCGGCCGTCCACCCGGACGTGCCGGACCAGCAGGGTGGTGACGCCGTAGGAGCCGTTCGACTGGGCGTACTCCTCGTTGCCGATGCGCAGGGCGGCCTCGTCCATGAGCCGGAAGGCCGCCGCGCAGGCCTTCTCCTCCGTGGCGCCCTCCGTCCGCAGCAGCCGGGTGACGGCCGGGCGGGCCTGCGGGAGCGTGTCGCCGAAGTCGAGGACGCGGTCGAACTTCTCGCGGTCCTTCAGCTCCCGCCACCGGGGGTGGTAGATGTACTGGCGCCGTCCGGCGCCGTCGACTCCCGTGGCCTGGATGTGCCCGTTGGGCTGGGGGCTGATCCACACGTCCTTCCAGGCCGGGGGGATCGCCAGCCCGCGGATCCGGTCGAGCTCGTCCCCGTTCTGGACCTTCGTGCCGTCGGCGTGCCGGTAGGCGAACCCCTTGCCGTACCCGCGGCGGGTGATCCCAGGACGGCTGCAGTTGCTGCGCCGCAGGCGCGGCGTGCGGGGCGTGCGGGGTTTCGCGGGGCTCTGCTGCGCGGCGGCCATGGTGTCCTCCCGGGTCGGCTCCGGGAGCACCCCGGGAACACCAAGTCTACTGACTGTCGGCGTCCGCGCGGACGAGGCCCGCGGCGGGTCCGGTCAGGGCTCCGAGCGGGTGTACGCCGCGGCGCGCACGGCGTCGTCGTCCTCGAGCCCGGCGCCGAGGGCCCCGCCCACGGTGGCGAGCGTGGCGGTCAGCCACGCGAGCTTGACGTACTCCACCGCCCCGGCCGGGGCGCCGATCACCGCCGCGAAGACTCCGCCGTCCACGAGCAGCAGCGCCCCGAGCCAGGACAGGGCGAAGACCGCGAGGTAGAAGACGGAGACGCCGATGGCCACGGTGGCGGCGGTGGCGAGGTTGAACAGGGCCACCTGCTCGCGCTCGGCCCGCCGGCGCGGGCGCTCCCACAGCCGGGCGCCGACGACGAGGGCGCCGGTCACCGCGGCGATCGACAGCAGGCCCAGCAGCCCGAGCCGCCAGGGCCCGTAGGCGGCGGCGAGCAGCCACAGGTCCGAGGCGACCAGGGTGAGCACGCCGGTCGCCGCGGCCAGGGCGAGCGTGCGGGACAGCCGCACCACCAGGGTCCACGGCCGGTTGGCGCGGATCATCCCGAGCAGCAGGCGCACGTTGCCGCCGAGGACGCGGGCCGTGAACTGCACGGCGTTGTCCTCGGGGCGGTCCTCCAGGTCCTCCGACCGCTGCCGCGCCCGCCGCACGAGCTCCTCCTGCGCGTCGGCGTCGTCCGCGTCCTCCGTGTCGTGACCGAGCAGGTGGCCGACCACCCGCACGGTTGTCTGCCGCACCTTCTGCCCCACGTGCAGGGCGCCGAGGGCCGGGACGGCGACCAGGCCCACGCCGTGCACGGGGCTCAGCTGCGTGAGCACCGGGCTGCGGCCGTCCTTGAGCGGGACGTCCGTGAGGACCACGACGAGGTCCCAGTCCTCGTCCAGCATCCGGTCGCGAGCGGCCTCGAGCAGGTCCAGGCCGTCGGCGGGCGGGACGACCAGCCGGTCGGTCACCGCCGCCACCCGCCAGCGCACCCCGGGATAGCGCGCGTGCAGCGGCCCCGGCAGGGAGGCCGCGAGGTCCCGGGGCAGGGCGCCCGCGATCTGCGGGGAGAGGACGAGGCCGACCAGCAGCTCGGGCACGGAGTCGTGGGCGGGCTCGTGGCCGGGGGCGGGGTCGGCGGTGGCGGAACGGTCGTCGGGCACCGCTCAATCCTGGGGCAGGTCCCGGGGAAACGCCACTCGGGGCCCGGGCGGGCGGGGCCCCGCCCGCCCGGACCCCGAGTGGGGCCGCGTCGTGATCAGTGCACGGGCACCCGCCCGGCCACCGGGTTCTCCAGGGTCCCGGCGTACTGCAGGGACGCCGCCTGGTCGGTCAGGTCGACCATCTGCAGGGTGTTGAGCAGCTGCAGCCGGTTGAGGCAGGAGTGCTCGAACCGGGGCGCGAAGAGCGGCACGCGGTCCGCGCCGGCCGGGTCGGCGTCGGCGACGTCCTGGAGGCACCGCGCCGCGAGGTCCCAGAACTCGTCCGCGGCCAGCAGCCCGTCGGCCTCGAGCAGGCCCGCGAGGTGCCGCAGCACGCCGTCGAACACGTCCGTGTGCACGGACAGCGCCGCCGTGGCGGGCGGCACCACGTGGCGGATCCGCTCGAGGCCCTCCGGGAGGGGCCGGTCCGTGACGACGGCGACCTCCTCGCCGATGTCCTTCATGACCGCCCGCCGCGGGACGTGCCCGGCCAGGACGAGGACGACGTTCTCGCCGTGCGGCATGAACACGAGGTCGTGGGCGAGCAGGCACCGGGCCACCGGGGCGAGGTACACGGCGAGCAGCCGCCGCACCCACTCCGCGGCGTCCAGCCCGGACGCGCGCACGTGCACGGAGACCAGCGGCGTGCCGCCGGCGTCGACGTGCAGCAGGGACGCGAGGGTCGCGAGCCGCTCCCCGTCCGCGAGCCGGGGCACGGGGCTCTCCCGCCACAGCGCCGCGAGCATCTTCGTGTGCGGGCCCTCCTCCCCGTGGCCGGAGGCGGCGGCGCGGTGGTACGCGTCCCCGGTGTAGCCGACCGCGGCCACCTCCCGCAGGACCGAGAACCCGGCCTCCGCGAGCACCGGGTCGGCCGCGACGACGTCGGCGACCCAGTCGTTGATCGCGGGGGTGTCGCGCATGTACCGGGGGGAGAGCCCCCGGAGGAAGCCCATGTTCTGCACGGCCAGGGCGGTCTTCACGTAGTGCCGATCGGGACGGGAGACGTTGAAGAACGTGCGGATCGACTGCTGCGCCCGGTGCTCGTCCCCGGTGGTGCCCAGCAGCACGAGGTCCCGGCGGGCGAGGTCGGGGGCGAACGTCACCGCGATCCGGTGCTCCCACTGGTGGGGGTGCACCGGCAGGGGACGGTAGTCCTCCGGGTCCAGGCCCAGACCGGTCAGCCGGGCCCGGAAGCGGGACCGCACGGCCGGGTCCAGCTCGCCGGCCCACAGCTGCTCCTCGGTGCGGCCGCGCCCGGTGTCGAGGCGGCTGAGCTCCCGGCGGACGGCGAGCCACACGAGGCGCACCGGACGGGCGGCCTCGGGGGCGAAGCGGTCGTGCTCGGTGACGCCCATCCCGATCCGGCCGTTGTTGGCCACGAAGCCCGGGTGCCCCTCGGTCATCGCGGCCTCGACGTCCTGGAAGCCCGCCTCCGCGAGCGCGGTCGAGGGCCGGGTCCGGTGCACCAGCTTGTACGCGGCCGAGGCGAGGGTCCCGGCGATCTCCTCGAGGTAGGTCGCCAGCAGGTGCGGGGGGATGCAGAGCGCGGGGGCCAGCTCCGTGACCAGCGCCTGGGCGTCCGGCTCGGCGTCCGCGCCGTCCACGGAGCGGCGCAGCGAGCCCTCGTCCAGCACCCAGTGCTCCAGGGCGGTGCGCCGGGCGCGGAACCGGTAGCGGACCCGGTCCCCGCCGGTGCGGACCTCGTAGAGCCCCTCCCCCACGGGCTCGGGGGCGATCAGCCGTTCGTGGGCGAACTCGGCCAGGGCCTTGCAGCACAGGTGGCGGTGGGCGATCCGCATCGGGTGCAGGCCGAGGTGGGCGGGCCCGTCGTCGGCCTCCTCCCCGGGGACCGCGACGGGGACCACGGCGGGGACCACGGCGGCCGCGGGGCCCAGCTCGGAGGCCGCGAACCCCTCGGGGGTGCACGTGCTGAGCAGCGCGGTCTTGCCGGGCAGCTCGAGCGGGCCGTGGACCTCGAAGCCGGCGCGGGCGTTGAGCCGGTGGACGGCGGTGTTGCGGACGTCGGGCTCGACGACGACGCGCCGGGCCCCGCGCGCCTCGAAGAGCCAGCGCAGCGTGGCGGCCATGAGGGCGGCGCTCGTGCCCGGCACGGGGGTCCGTGCGGGGGCGAGGAGCAGGTGCATCCCCACGTCGCCGGGCCGGTGCGCGTAGTGGCCGGGGAGGAGCACCGCGCCGGGGTCGTAGGTCTCGACGAGCCCGAGCGGGACCCCGTCGAGGCGGGCCAGCCACGCGTCGCAGTGCGGGTCCTCGGCGACGGCTGCGAAGGTGCACCGGACGCGCTCGGGGTCGGCGTCGAGCAGGTCCCAGAACCGGGACCGGGAGTGGGTGAGCCAGGCGTGCAGGAGCTCGACGGTGGTCGCGTCCGGGACGAGCGGCTCGAGGGTCAGGACGCCGCCGGGGGTGGCGAGACGGGCGGGCGCGGGGCGGGCGGTCATGCGGTCTCCTGGGGGATGTCCTGGGCGGCGCCGCGGGGGACGCCGAAGGTCTGGAAGGCGATGGCGGGCTCGACCGGGTAGACCTCCCGGCCCGTGACGGCCCGGAGGATGACGCTGTTGCGGTAGGCGCCCATGCCGAGGTCGGGGGAGGTCAGGCCGTGGGTGTGCACCTCGGCGTTCTGCACCCAGATCCGGGAGCGCTCGTGGTCGACCGCGTAGTCGCGGGAGACGTCGTAGCGGCCGGCGGGGTCCCACGCGATGTCGTCGAGGACCGGGGCGAGGAAGGCGGGGACCTCGGCACGGTATCCGGTGGCCAGCACCAGGGCGCCGGTGGGGTGCCGCCAGCCGCGCTCGAGCTCGTCGTCGTGCAGGGCGAGGACCAGGTCGCGGCCGTCCTGCTCGACCCCCGTGAGAGTGGTGCTCGTGGTCAGCAGGCCGGCGGGGTGCCCGTGCACCGAGCGGCGGTAGAGCAGCTCGTGGATGTCGTTCACCAGCTCCGCGCTGATCCCCTTGTAGAGGCTGGCGTGCTCGCGGTTGAGCCGGTCCCGCCGGTCCGCGTCGAGGCCGTGGAAGTGGTCCACGTACTCGGGGGAGGTCAGCTCGAGGGTGAGCTTCGTGTACTCCATGGGGAAGAACCGCGGGGAGCGGGTGATCCAGTCCACCCGCGGGCCGTCGGCGCCGGAGCGCTCGAGCAGGTCGCGGTAGACCTCGGCGGCGGACTGGCCGCTGCCGAGCACGGTGACGCTCCCCCGTCCGAGCAGCTCCTCGCGCCGGGGCAGGTAGTCGCTGGTGTGCAGGACGGTGCCGGCGGCGGGGTCCACGCCCGCGGGCACCGCGGGCACCGTGCCGACGCCGAGGACCAGCCGGCGGGCCCGCCGCTGCTCCGTCCCGGCGGCCGTCCGGGCCGTGACCACGTAGGCGTCGTCGGCGGGGTCGCGCTCGACGCCGACGACCTCCCGGCCCCAGCGCAGGCTGTCGAGCTGCTCGCTCGCCCAGCGGCAGTAGGCGCTGTACTCGGCGCGCAGCGGGTTGAAGTCCTCCCGGATGTAGAACGGGTACAGCCGTCCGGTCCGCTTGAGGTAGTGGAGGAAGGAGTAGGGGGAGGTGGGGTCGGCCAGGGTGACGAGGTCGGCGAGGAACGGGACCTGGATCGTGGCGTCCTCGAGCATCAGCCCGGGGTGCCAGTCGAAGGCGTCCTTCGCGTCGAGGAACACCGCGTCGAGGTCCTCCAGCGGTGCGGCGAGGCAGGCCAGGCCCAGGTTGAAGGGCCCGATCCCGATGCCCAGCAGGTCGTGGACGTGCCCGGTCGCGGGGGCCATCAGCGGGCTCCCGCGGCGGCCTCGAGCGGGCGGGGCGCGGCACCGCGGGCGGCGGCCCGGACGAGGTCCAGCACGCCCCGGACGTCCTCGGTGGTCGTCGCCGGATTGAGGAGCGTGAGCTTCAGGCACCGGCGGCCGTCGAGGACGGTCGAGGCGACCGCGGCGCGGCCGGAGTCGAACAGCGCGCTCCGCACGGTCTCCACGAGCCGGTCCGCGGCGGCGTCGTCGGCGTCCGGGGACAGGTGCCGGAACAGGACGGTCGAGAGCACGGGCTCGGCCACCAGCTCCAGGTCGGGGGTCTCGTCCACGATCCGGCCCGCCTCCTGGGCGAGCTCCAGCACCCGGTCGAGGGCGCGGCCGATCCCCTCGGCGCCGACGGTGCGCAGGGTCATCCACAGCTTCAGGGCGTCGAAGCGGCGGGTGGTCTGCAGGGACTTGTCCACGAGGTTGGGCCGCACCGCGTGCCGGGGGTTCAGGTACTCGGCGCTCCACGTGGAGAAGCGCAGGCTCCGCCCCTCCCGCAGCAGCAGGGCGGAGGCGGCGACCGGCTGGAACCAGGACTTGTGGAAGTCCACGGTGACGGAGTCCGCCCGTTCGATCCCGTCCAGCCGGTGGCGGTGGGCGGGCGAGACGAGCAGGCCGCCGCCGTAGGCGGCGTCGACGTGCAGCCAGACGCCGTGGGCGGAGCACGCCCGGGCGACGTCGGCCAGGGGGTCGATCGCCCCGAGGTCCGTGGTGCCGGCCGTGGCCACGACCGCGGCGACCTCCGCGCCGGACGCGGCGACCTCGTGCAGGACGCGCTCGAGGGCGACCGGGTCCAGGGCTCCGCCCCGCGCGGCGGGCACGGGCACGACCGCGTCCGCGGACAGGCCCAGCAGGTGCGCCGCCTTCGCGATGCTGAAGTGGGCGTGCTCCCCCGCCACGATCCGCAGCCGCCCGAGCCGCTCCCCGCGGGACGCCGGGTGCGCCCGGGACAGGCGCTCCTCCCGGGCCGTGAACAGCGCCTGGAGGTTGGACTGGGTGCCGCCGGTGGTGAACACGCCGTCCGGCTCGCCCGCGGCGGGGAAGCCGATCCGCGCGGCGGTCCAGTCCACGATCCGCTGCTCGACCAGGGTGGCGGTGGTGCTCTGGTCCCAGGTCTCGACCGCCGTGTTCACCGCGGCGGTGAACGCCTCGGCGGCCACCGCCGGGATGGCCACGGGACAGTTGAGGTGGGCCATGTAGCCCGGGGCGTGGAAGTGCACGGCGTGGTCGAGGTAGAGCCGCCGGGTCTCCTCGACCACGGCGCCGAGGTCCCCGAGGGGCCGCTCGAGGTCCACCGCGGCGACCAGCTCCTCGAGCTCCTCGGGCGTGGCGGCGGAGCGGGGGCTCCGGGCGCCGGCGAGGTGGACGGCGAGCACGTCGACGGTCTCGTGCAGGGCGCGGGCGTACTGCGCCGGGGTGTCGTGGGTCAGCAGGAAGTCGTGCATGGGCTCCTCGCAGGGGGTGGACGGGGCCGCTCGGGCCCCTCGTGGAGTTAGGCAAGGCATACCTAACCACATCGGCGGAGCGATTACATCATGCTCGTGTTGCGTATTCGCCGGATCACGCCCTAGGGTGATCCCTGTCTTCCGGGTTAGGCAACCCTTGCCTCACCTCGCGTCCCACCGACGGTTCCGCCGTCGACGTCCGAAAGGGTGGCCGTGGCCTCTCTGCTCCCCCGCGCTCCGCGCCCGCTGTTCCCCGCCCCGTCCGCCGCGCGCCGCCGCGTCCTCGCCCCGTCCGCCCTGCTGGCCGCGGGGGCCCTGGTCCTGACCGGGTGCTCCACCGGACCGGCGGGCGGGGAGTCCGGGAGCGGGTCCGCCTCTGCGGAGGGCGCCACCGGCGAGTTCCCGCGCACCGTGGAGCACGCCTTCGGCGAGACCACGATCGAGGAGGCCCCCGAGCGCGTGGCCACGGTGTCCTGGGTCAACCACGACGTCGCCACCGCCCTCGGCGTGGTCCCGGTCGGGGTGCCCGCCCTGGACTTCGGCGCCAACGAGAACGGCTCCACGGACTGGTTCGACGCCGCGCTCGAGGAGTCCGGCGCCGAGGCCCCGGAGACCTACGCCGAGACGGACGGCATCAACTTCGAGGCGATCGCCGCGCTCCAGCCGGACGTCATCCTGGGCGCCTACTCCGGGCTGACGCAGGAGGACTACGACAAGCTCTCCGAGATCGCGCCCGTGGTCGGCTTCCCCGAGGACGCCGTGGCCTACGGGACGTCCTGGCAGGACTCCACCGAGCTCATCGGCCAGGCCCTGGGCCGGGAGGAGCGGGCCGCCGAGGTCGTGGCGGACGTCGAGCAGCAGATCGAGGACGCCGCCGCCGAGCACCCGGAGCTCGAGGGCACGTCCTTCGTGTACGGCACGCTCGACCCGTCCGCGGCCGACCAGATCTTCGCCTACACCGCGGTGGACAACCGCCCCAAGTTCCTCGAGTCCCTCGGCATGGTCCAGTCCGAGGCGGTCGCGGAGGCCGCCGAGGGCAAGGAGGACGAGTTCTTCATCACCTGGTCCCCGGAGCGCGCCGACGAGCTGACCTCCGACGTCTTCGTCAGCTGGGCCGAGGACGACAGCGTGCGGGAGGCCATCGAGAACGACCCCCTGCTCAGCCGCGTCCCCGCGGTCGAGAACGACGCCCTGGTGCTCCAGAGCGACCAGCAGGAGGTGCTCTCGGTCTCGGCCGCCTCCCCGCTGAGCATCCCGTGGGCGCTCGAGAACGTGCTGCCGGACATCGCCGAGGCCGCCGCGTCCGCCGGCGGCCGGTGAGACCGCGGTCCCGGTGAGCAGCTCGAGCACGGTCTCCCCCGCCCGGGCCACCCGGCAGGTCCCCGGCACCGCGCAGCGGCGCCGGGGTCTCGCCCTGTCCGCGGCCGTGCTGCTGCTGGCCCTCGCCGCCGCGGCCTCCCTGTTCTGGGGGGCCCGCTCGGTGGACCCGGCCACCGTGGTCGCCGTGCTCACCGGCCTGCCCGCCGCGCTCCTGGAGGGCGGCTGGGCGCAGGTCTCCGCCGGCCTGGGCATCGACGCCGCCGTGGTGCAGAGCAGGATCCCCCGCACCCTGACCGCGGTGCTCGCGGGGGCGGCCCTGGCCGTGGCCGGCGCCGGCATGCAGGGGGTCAGCCGCAACCCGCTGGGCGACCCCGGGCTCCTGGGGCTGACCGCCGGCGCCGCGTGCGCGGTGGTTCTCGGCATCGGCTGGCTCGGCCTCGTGGCCACGTGGCAGCTCACCGCTCTGGCCCTCGCCGGCTCGGCCGTGGCCGCGGTGCTCGTCTTCGGCTCCTCCCGGCTCGGCGGCGGCGCCCCGACCCCCGCGGGCCTGGTCCTCTCCGGCGCGGCCGTGAACGCCGGCTTCACCGCGCTGACCTCCTCCGTGGTGCTGATGCTGCCCGCGGTCCTGGACCGCTTCCGGTTCTGGAGCATCGGCTCGGTCGCCCGCGCCGAGACCACCGATCTCGCCGCCGTGGCGCCGCTCGTGCTGCTCGGCGTGCTCCTCGTGCTCGGCGGCTCCTCGGGGCTCAACGCCATGGCCCTGGGCGACGAGCTCGCCCACGGACTGGGCGTGGACCTGGGCGTGCAGCGCGTCCTCGTCTTCGTGGGCGTGGTCCTGCTCTCCGGCTCGGCCACGGCGCTCGCGGGCCCCATCGCCTTCGTGGGCCTGCTCGTGCCCCACGCCGTGCGCCGTCTCCTCGGCGGCGACTACCGCTGGATCGTCCTGTTCAGCGTGGTCCTGGGCCCCGTGCTGCTCCTCTCGGCCGACGTCCTGGGCCGGGTGCTGACCCCGCCCCAGGAGATCCACGTGGGCGTCACCACCGTGGTGCTGGGCGTGCCCGTGCTGCTGGCGCTGCTGCGCCGGGGCCGGAGCGTGACGCTGTGACCGGCACCGTGCTCGCCCCCGCGCCCGCCGCCCCCGCGGATCCCGGCGCCGCCGAGCTCGTCCGGGGCGTCCGCCGCGACCGGACCCGCCGCACCCGCCGGGCGGTCGCCCTGCTGGCCCTGGCGCTGCTCGCGGCCCTGGCCGTGCGCGTGCTGCTCGGGCGCTACACCGTGACGGTCCCCGACTTCTTCGCGATCCTCGCCGGGGAGCAGATCCCCGGGGCGAGCTTCATCGTGCTGCAGGAGAAGCTGCCGCGCGCCGTGCTGGGCGCGCTCGCCGGGACCGCCCTCGGCTGCTCCGGCGCCCTGTTCCGCCGGGTGCTCCGCAACCCCCTGGCCAGCCCCGACATCCTGGGCATCACCTACGGCGCCGCGGCGGGAGCCGTGGCCGGCACCGCGCTGTGGGGTCTGCGGGGCACGGCCGTGTCCTGGACCGCCCTGGCCGGGGCGCTGCTCGCCGCGGCCCTCATCGCCACCGCCTCGGTGCGGCTGCGCACCGGGGGGATCGTGGGCGAGCGCTTCCTGCTCGCCGGCATCGGCGTGGCCGCGCTCGCCCAGGCCCTCACCGCGGCCCTGCTGGCACGGCTGTCCCTGAACTCCGCCCAGGACGCCGCCCTCTGGACCGCGGGCTCCCTCAACGCCGCCACGTGGGACCGGATCACGGTCCTCGGGGCGTGCCTGCTGCTGGCCGTGCCCGCGGCCGTGGCCGTGCACCGCGCGCTCGAGCCCGCCGAGCTCGGCCCGGAGCTGGCGGCCGGGCTCGGGGCGCGCCCGGCGCGCAGCCGGGCCCTCGCCCTGGGCCTGGGCGTGCTGCTGGCCGCCGTGGCCACGGCCGCGACCGGCCCGCTCGCCTTCGTGGCGCTCATGTCCACCCCGGTGGCCACCGCCCTGACCCGCGGGCGGACCTCGATCGTGGCGTGCGCCCTCGTGGGCGCCGTGGTCGTGGTGGTTGCCGACGCCGTCGGCGCGGGCCTGGTGGCGCAGGTGCAGCTGCCGGCCGGTGTGGTCACGGGCGCCGTGGGCGCCCCCGTGATGCTGTGGCTGCTCGTGCGGCAGCGGAGAGGAGCCCTGGCATGAGCCCCGAGCTGCGCGACGACGTGCGCCCCGGCCTGCGCCCCGTGGAGGAGCCCGTGGCGGACCCCGGGGCCGGCGTCCCCGCGTTCCGGATGCGCGGCCTGTCCCTGGGCTACCAGGACCGCACCGTGGTGCGGGAGGTGGACCTCGACATCCCGCACGGGGCCACCACCGTGCTCATCGGCGCCAACGGCTGCGGCAAGACCACGCTGCTCAAGGGCCTGTCCCGGCAGCTGCGCCCGCTCGCCGGCACGCTCGAGGCGGACGGCCGCGGCGTGCGCGAGTGGCACGCCCGCCAGTACGCCCGCTCGGTCAGCCTCCTGCCGCAGTCGCCCGTGGTCCCGGAGGGCCTGACCGTCGCCGAGCTCGTGGAGCGCGGACGGCACCCGCACCGCCGGTGGTGGGGCGCCCCCTCCCCCGACGACGACGCGGCCGTGGCCCGGGCGATGGAGCTCACCGAGCTCACGGCCCTGGCCGCGCGCCCCGTGGAGGAGCTCTCCGGCGGGCAGCGCCAGCGGGTCTGGATCGCCCTGACCCTGGCCCAGCGCGCCCGCACGATGCTCCTCGACGAGCCCACCTCCTACCTCGACCTGGCGCACCAGGTGGACCTGCTGGACATGCTCCGGGGGCTGGAGCACCCGGACGGGCCGGGTGCCGGCCGGGCCACCGTCGTCGCCGTCCTGCACGAGCTGAACCTGGCCGCGCGCGTGGCCGACCGGCTCGTGGCGATGGCCGCGGGACGGATCGTGGCCGTGGGCACGCCCGCCGAGGTGCTCACCCCCGAGCTGCTGGCCGAGGTCTTCGGGCTCCGGGCGGACGTCGCGCGGGACCCCGTGGGCGGCCGGCCCGTCGTCCTGCCCCGCGGGCGGGCCCGCGAGGGCTCCCACCCCGTACCGCCCGCCGCACCCGTGGCCCTGGAGCCCGCGCCCCGGGCCGCCGCCGAGATCGGAAGGACCCTGCCGTGACCGTCATCCCCACCCCCGAGGCCACCGGTGCCCGCGCGGACCCCGTGCTGTGCGTCGAGGCCGCCGTGACGTCCGTGACCCAGCTGTGCCCGTCCTTCCGCCGGATCACCCTGGCGGGCCCGGAGCTCGCCGGCCTGTCCCCCGCGCTCATCGGGGCCGGGGACCGAACCCGGTGCCGGGACGCCTACATCAAGCTGCTGGTCCCGCCCCCCGGCCGCGAGCCCGAGCGGGCGGACCTGTCCCTGGGGCTGCGGGAGGGCTGGTTCGCCCGGCCCGCCGAGGAGCGCGGGTGGATGCGCACCTACACCGTGCGCGGCGTCCGGCGCACCACGTTCTGCGGGATGGTGGTCCCGGAGCTCGTGATCGACGTGGTGGTGCACGGCGGGCACGCCCAGGACGGCCCGGGCAGCCGGTGGGCGGCCGCCGTGTCCCCCGGCGAGCGCGTGTACCTGCTCGGACCCGGTCCCCAGGAGCGGCCCTGGGCGGCGTGGGACCACGGCGGCGCCCAGCGCGTGCTCGCCGTCGGGGACGAGACCGCAGCCCCGGCCCTGATGTCCGTCGCGGAGGAGTTCACGGACGCCCATCACGGGCTGCCCGCCGGCGGGACCCGCCCCCGCCTCGACGTGGTGCTCGAGGTCCCGCACCCCGAGGACGTCGCCGCCCACCGCCTGCCCGCGGACCTTCCGGACGTCCGGCTGCACGTCCTGCCGCGCGCCGGGGGCGCCGAGCCGGCCGGGCACGGGCACCGGGCCGCGGTGCGCCTCGCGCGCCTGCTCGAGCTGCCCGGCGGAGCCGTGGACGACGTCCTGGCCGGCCGCCGCCCGCAGCGCGGCCGCGGGACGCCCGCCCTGGCGGTCGCGGAGAACGCCGCGGAGCCCCGGGCCTGGTCGGTGGCCGCCCCCGCGCGCGCCGACGCCCCCTACGTGTTCCTCGCCGGCGAGTCCGGCACCGTCAAGGCGCTGCGCCGGCTGTGCGTCGACGCCGCGGGCATCCCCAAGGAGCACGTCTCCTTCATGGGCTACTGGCGGCAGGGGCAGGCGGAGTCCTGAGCGGCCGCGCGCCGGGCCGCCCGGCCGCCGGAGCCGACGCCGGGGTCCGAGGTCTCAGCTCTGGCGGGCCACGGCCGCAGGGGCCCGGCGCGCGCCGGCGGCGCGCGCTGTGAGCTCCTCCAGCGGGCCGCGCGGGAAGCGCCGCAGCCACAGGTGCGCGAAGACCAGCACGGCGGCGCACACCAGCAGCCAGCCGAGCACCGTGGCGGGCAGCCGGTGCTGGGCCGCGGCCACGGCCAGGCCCGCGCCCCAGCCGTAGAACAGCGCCGAGGCCAGGAGGTTCTGCAGCAGGTAGCAGCTCAGGGCGGTCCGGCCGACCTCTGCCAGCCTCCGTGCGGCCCAGGACGGCGGCTGTCCGGGGCGACGCACACCGAGGTGGGCCACGAGGGCCAGCAGACCCAGCGCCACGACCGGGGCGGTGGTGTAGCGGGCGAAGAAGGCACCGGCCTGACCGCCCAGGACGTTCAGGCCGAGGTCCACGGGCAGGGCGGCCCCCAGGCCCAGGACCATGAGCCGCCGCCGCCACCGGCCCCCGTCCGGGACGAGGAGACCGGCCAGCCACAGGAACCGCCCGGCCAGGAACATGACCACCCCCAGTCCGAGGATCAGGACGGGTTCGGCGCGGAACAGGACGACGGCATCCAGCCGCAGCAGCACGAGCTCCCACCACGTGCCGTCGGCGTAGGGGTTCGGCCGGGCCAGTGCCTCGGCCGGGTCCCCGGCGGGGACGACGAGGAGGACGGCCGTCAGCGCGCCGATCACCGCGACGTGCGCGGCGGCGCACGCCAGGACGACGCCGCGCTGCACCCGCTCCGAGGTGGTCACCAGCCACGCCACGACCATCCCCGTGAGCGCGTAGCCCATCAGGACGTCGAACTCGATGATCAGCAGGTAGTTGAGCAGCCCGTCCAGGAACAGGATCCCCGCCCGCACCCGGTAGGACCGGGGCCACGCGAGTCCGCGCCGCCGGGCGGAGGCGTGCTGGACGGCGAGGCCGATCCCGAAGAGGAGCATCAGCAGGCCCAGGAACTTGCCGTTGGCCGCGGCCATCAGCAGCGCCTGGGCAGCGCGCGCCGCTCCGCCGTCGGTGCCGGCCAGCGGATCGGTCAGGTAGCCGAGGAAGCCGCCCTGGTGGCTGAAGATCCAGATGTTGGTGGCGAGCGTGCCGAGGATCGCGAGACCGCGGGCCACGTCGAGGGCCGCGATGCGGGAGGGGGCGGGAGCGGGCATGGGTCCACTCTGCCCGGCCCCGGCACGCGGCGGATCCGCCCCGGGGCGGAGCCCGGCGGGGCGACGGTCCGCCGTCGACCGGGCGGGGGCGACGCGCCGGACGGCGGGCCGCGCCGGCTCAGGGGTGGAGGGCGTAGGCGCGGGAGACGCTCACCATGGACAGCAGTTGGATCGAGCTGGAGTAGTAGGACGTGAACTCCGTGCGGGCCGCCAGACAGCGGCCCAGGGCGTCGAGCCAGGCCTGGTCGCCGCCCCAGCGGGCACCCACGAGCAGGGGCGCGATGAACGCGAGGTCCTGGTAGCCCCCGCCCGGCAGCGTCGCTCCGTCCAGGGTGAAGCCGGAGGGCAGCCGGGCAGGATCACCGCCGCACTTCGTCCGCGCCCAGCCGGAGATGCGGGCCGCGGCGGCCCGGGCCTCCGGGTGCCGGGACGCCCCCAGCCGCAGCGGGACGCGGCACGAGTTGTAGTAGTAGTGCCGGTCGTGGCCGGATTCCAGGGTGTGGGCCGGGGCGGGGGCGATGGTCGAGGCGGAGCCCACGGTGAAGTCCGGGAGCAGGCCGGTGCGCGGAGCGTGGACCGACTGCAGGCGCCGGACCGCGGCCAGGTGCCGCCCCCAGACGGCTGCCCAGCTCACGTCCCCCGTGGCGCGGTGGAACGCCCCGAAGTGCCCGATCATCCAGTCGCTCGGGCGCGAGACGTTCTGCCAGGCCCCGTTGGACCAGTCCCCGAGCTCGACGAGCCCGGTGGTGGGGGAGATCAGGGAGCGCTTGATCGCGGCGATGCGGGTCAGGGCCAGCCGCCGGTAGTCGTACGTCCCCCCGGAGCCCCACCGCTGGTGCGCCATCAGCCACCCCATGGCGAGGTCCAGGTCGCCGTCGGTGGCGCTGTCCCGGCCGTGGTGGGAGACCATGCGGTCGTCCTGCTCGGCGGCGTGCAGGCCCGGGTCGATCCGGGAGGGGTGGTCCAGGACGTAGCGGGTGATCCCGTCGACGTAGCCGCGGGCCCGGGGGTCGAGGGGCGCCAGCTGGGCGCTGAGCATCAGCCCGTACCCCTGCCCCTCCGCGACGTAGGGGTTGGCCCCGTTCTGGGCATCGGCACGGACGGCCCACCAGCCGCGGGCCGCGTCGTGCCGCAGCAGCGACGTCCAGTCGGCCCACAGCGTGCGGATCGCGGCGTCCAGCTGCCGCTGCGTCGTGCTGCTCGGGCTGAGCGTGGTTCCTGCCTGTGCGGGGGTCGTCGGGGCGGCGACGGGGACAGTCGCGAGGGCGGCGCCCAGCGCGAGAAGGGTGCGGCGGTGCATGGGGGAACTCCCTGGGCCCGAGAGGGGGGTGGGGTGCGGGAGGGGGATCGTGACGAGGTCGGGGGCCGCGTCACCGGGGGGACCGTTCCGCGGGGGCCGTTCGGGGGACGGTGTCAGGCGTCAGTCAACCGGAGCCGCCCGGCGGGCGGGCGGCACCGGCGCCCTCCGGCGTGTCGTGCGCCCCGCTCAGGAGTCGCCGGCGCTCGCCGTGACGCGCAGGACGGCGTCGTCGTCGCCGTTGGAGGTGGTGACCCACAGCGCGCCCTCGTCGTCGAGGGTCAGCGAGCGCAGCCGGCCGTAGTCGTTCTCCAGCTCCGCCATGCGGGTCAGCCCGGTGACCGCGGTGTCCTCGACCCGGTAGACCCCCACGCCGGTGTTCTTCAGCTCCGCGACCGCCAGGGCGCCCTCCCACGCCCCCCACTGGTCCCCCTCGAGGAAGGCGGCCCCGCTGAGGGCGACCGTCGGGCGCCCGGAGGACCACGCGGCCGGGAGCGCGTCCGGGAACTCCTCGAGATCGGTCATGGGCACGGACTCGTCGTAGCCGGGCGCCGGGTCCCACCCGTAGTTGGCGCCGGGCTCCAGGACGTTGATCTCGTCGTCGGTGCCGGGGCCGTGCTCAGCCGACCACACCGTGCCCGTCCCGGGCTGCACCGCCAGGCCCTGGACGTTGCGGTGGCCCAGGGTGTGGACGGCGGCCCCGGGCCCGTCCCGGTCGGCGAACGGGTTGTCCTCCGGGACCGTGCCGTCGGGGTGCAGCCGCAGCGTCTTGCCCCCGAGCGAGTCGGGGTCCTGCGGGTTCGCGCCCTGCGCGGCGTCCCCGGTGCCCACGAGGAGCGTGCCGTCCGGGAGGAAGCGCAGCCGGCAGCCGCTGTGCCGGCCGGAGCTGATGGGCAGGCCGTCGACGACCGTCCCGGTGCGCTCGGCCGCCGCGGCGCCCTCGTCGAGCCGCCAGCGGGTGACCCGCACGTCCTGCGGCCGGCCGCCCCCGGTGCGCGTCGCGTGGCACAGGAAGATCTCCCGGGTCCGCCCGAAGTCCGGGGAGACCTCCAGGCCCATCAGCCCGGCCTCGCTGCCCACGAACAGGTCGTCCAGGTCGGCCGCGACCTCCCGCGTGCCCTGCTCGTCGTGGGCCAGCAGCCGGCCGCCCCGCTCGGTGACCAGCACGGTCCCCTCCGGGGTGCGGGCCACGTCCCACGCGAGCTCGAGCTCGTCCACGACGACCTCGACGTCGAGGGCGGGGGCGTCCGCCGGGGCGCCCAGGCGCTCGCCGGTGGCCACGGTCCCGCCACCCTCCGGGGCGCAGGCGCTCAGCAGCAGCACGAACACGGACAGCGTGCTCACGATCCCCCCGCGGATGTCCATGGTGGCAATCTACTCCGGTCGGCACCGGGCCGGACCCGTAGGATCGGGGCATCCTGCCCCGGACGGGGCGCGGAGCGGATCGGAGGTGCGCCGGTGGACCACGCCCCGGCCGGTCGTGCCCGGCTGATCCTCCTGGGCGCCGTGGCGCCGGTCGTGTGGGGGACCACCTACGTGGTCACCACCGAGCTGCTGCCGCCGGACCGGCCCATGACCGCCTCCCTCCTGCGGGCCCTCCCCGCCGGGCTGCTGCTGCTCGCCCTGACCCGGCAGCGGCCGCCGCGGGACTGGTGGGGACGGTTCGCGGTGCTCGCGCTGCTCAACTTCGGGGCGTTCTTCCCCCTGCTGTTCCTCGGCGCCTACCGCCTGCCGGGCGGTCTCGCCGCGGTCGTGGGCTCCGCCCAGCCCCTGGTCGCCGCGCTCCTGCTGCTGCTGGCCTTTCGGCAGCGCACGCCGCTGCCCCGGATGCTGTGGGCCCTCGCCGCGGTGGCGGGCGTGTCCGTGGCCGTGTTCGCCGGGACCGTCACCCTGGACGCCCTCGGGCTCGCCGCGGCCTTCGCCGGGACCGCGGTCATGGCCGCCGGGGTGGTCCTGACCCGCAGGTGGGGTCTGCCCGACGGCATGAGCGGGCTCGCGGCGACCGGCTGGCAGCTGACCCTGGGCGGTCTGATGATCGCCCCGCTCGTGCCCCTGCTGGACACCGGCGCCTTCGTCCTGGACCTGCCGGCCGTGCTCGGCTACGCCTGGCTGGCGCTGCCCGGCGGCGCCATTGCCTACGCCGCGTGGTTCCACGCCGGCCGGCGCGTGCCGGCCACGAGCCTGACCCTGCTGATCCCGCTGACTCCGGTGACGGCCGCGGCCCTGGGCCTCCTGCTGCTGGACGAGACGCTCACGGGCCTCCAGGCCGCGGGCTTCGGCCTGGCCCTCGTCGCGTCCCTGGCGGGACAGCTGCCGGGCCTGCCCCGCGCCGGGCTCCGCCGCGGGGACGCCGGCCGGTCCCGCCCGGGCGGAGTCGCTCCACGCCGCAGCGGCCGCGGAGCCCGTCATGGTTCTTCATGAGCTGCCGCCGGGCGTCCTCCTGGTCGATCGGCGGCGGCGGTCCGCGCCGGTTCGCACGCGGTCGGGAAAATCAAGGGGTGATCCGTGACCGGCGTCTCAGTAGGATGGGGCGAGGCCGCCGGATCTTCCTGGTTTCCCTGGTGGCTGGGCCGGTGCGGGGGCGATCTCGTACCGGCCGCTTTCTGCCCGCTCCGCCGCGGGCCCTCCGGCTCAGCAGATCCGCTCCTCCGCGGGCAGCACGCCCTCGAGGAGATGAGCGGTGACCGTCTCGTCGATGCACCGGTTGCCGGTCGCGTAGGATCCGTGCCCCTCGCCCACCCGGGTCAGCAGGTGCCCGCCCTCGAGCTGCTCGGCCAGCGCCTGCGACCACGCGTAGGGCGTGGCCGGGTCCCCCGTGCCGCCGACCACCAGGATGGGCCCGGCACCGGCGGCGTCGATCGGGGCGGGCACGCCGACGGGCTCGTGCGGCCAGGCCCCGCAGGTGACCTCCCCGTGGCTGAACCAGTCGCCGAGGGTCGGGGACGCCTCCTGCAGCTGCGCGTCCAGCGCCGCCATCGCGGCGGGATCGTCGTCCTCGGGACGGTCGAGGCAGTTGATCGCGATGTTCGCCGCGCTGGAGTTGGCGTAGGTGCCGTCGGGTCCCCGGCCGTACGCCAGATCCGCGAGGAGCATCAGTCCCGTCCCGTCCCCGTGCTCCGTGGCCAGCGTGAGGGACTGGGTCAGGAACCACCAGATGCGCGGATCGTAGAGCGGTTTGATGAGCCCGCTGACCGCATTGTCCACGGTGAGCGGCCGACCGTCGGCGGTCGGCAGCGGCTGCGCCTCGGCCTGCCGGAGCAGGGCCTCGATCTCGGCCAGCCCCTCGTCGACGGTCCCCTCGAACGGGCACCCGTCCTGCGGGAGGCAGGTCTCGACGTACACGCGCAGGGCACGCTCGAAGCCGGCGGCCTGGCCGAGGATCAGCCCGGAGCCGTCGAGGGAGGGGTCCATGGCCGCGTCGAGGACGAACCGTCCCGTCCGCTCGGGGAAGAGGTCGGCGTACGTGGCGCCGAGCAGGGTGCCGTAGGAGTAGCCGAGGTAGTCGAGCTCGTCGTCGCCGAGCACCGCCCGCAGGATGTCCAGGTCCCGGGCGGCGCTGACCGTGTCGACCTCGCCGAGCAGCGGGCCGGTGTTCGCCGCGCACGCCGCGGCGAACCGTTCGGCCGCCGCGACGGCCTGGGCCAGGCCCTCCGGGGTGTCGGGGTCGACCGTGGTGGCCCGGCTCGCGTCCATTGCGGCGTCGTCGAGGCACTCCACCGCGGTGGAGCTGCCCACGCCCCGCGGGTCGAAGCCCACGATGTCGTACGCGGCCCGGACGCGCGGGTCCAGTCCGGCCGCCCACGCCTCGATCGAAGCCGTCCCGGATCCGCCCGGGCCGCCGAAGTTGACGAGCAGGGAGCCCTGCCGGGCGGCGGGGTCCGTGCTCGGCACCCGGGTGACCGCCAGCTGGATCTGCCCTGCGGCCGGGTTCTCGTGGTCGAGCGGCACCTGCACCAGGGCGCACTCCGCCGCCGCCCCGCACGGGGTCCAGACGGGCTGCTGGGCGTAGAACTCCTCGAGCCCGGGCGGCACCTGGGCGGTGACGAGGACGCCTGGCGGCGGTGCGGCGACCGTGGCCGCCCCGGCCGCCGGAGCGGTCGCCAGCAGCACGGCCAGGGCCAGTGCGGAGCCCGCCCGGCGCGTGCGCCGGCGCCTCCGGTCGCGGGGACCGGGGCCGGAGGCGGGGCGGTGGTCGTTCTCGGGAGCACGCATGGCTCACCACTGCTTTCGGTCGGACCGGCCGGACGCCGGTGCGCGAGCACGAGCGCGGACGCGCACGTCAGGATCCTGCCACCGGCCTCGCGGCCCGCCCGGGCACCGGGCGCCCCCGCGCCCCGGCCTCCGCACCCCACCGGCGTCCCACCAGGGGCTTCAGGCTAGGAGCGCGCCGATCGGGCGGTCAAGGATGTGTCGTGGCGCGAAGGCCTCCCGGCCCGCCCCGCGCCGCGGGCGGTTGGAGGACCACGGCGGACAGCAGCCCGCCCGCCGCGAGCAGGCCCGCGCACAGCCCCATGACCACGGGGAACCCCGCACGGAGCCGGGCCGGGTCGGTGAGACCGGTCTCCCCGAGCCCGCCCACCAGCGGGATCGCCGCGACCGCGAGCAGGCCCGCCGTGCGCGCCACGGCGTTGTTGACCCCGCTGGCCAGCCCGGCCTGCTCCGTGGGCAGCGCGCCGAGGACCGTGGCGGTCAGCGGCGTGACCAGCAGGGTCAGCCCGGCGCCGAACACCGCGGCCGGCACCAGCACCTCCAGGAGGTAGTGCGCCCCGGGCCCGGCCCGGCCCAGCAGGAGCACCCCGAGCGCGGCGATCAGCGGCCCGGCGGTCATGGGCGCCCGCGGACCCACCCGGTGCACCAGGGCGCCCGCGGACGGCGAGAGCAGCAGCATCAGGACGGTGACGGGCAGCAGGGCCAGTCCGGCGGCCACGGGCGAGAACCCGGCTCCCACCTGGAGGGCGACGACGAGGACGAAGAAGACCGCGCCCAGGCCGGCGTAGACCACGAAGGTGATGACGTTCGCCGCCACGAACAGGCGCCGGCGGAACAGGGCGGGCGGCAGCAGCGGGGACCTCGCACGCCGCTCCCGGAGCAGGAACGCCGCCAGCAGGACGGCCCCGGCCGCGAGCGCCCCGCCCGCCGCCGGCACCGACGGGTCGTCGCCGGACGCGGTGGTCAGCCCGAGCGTCAGCGCCCCGAGACCGGCCACCAGCAGCGCCGCGCCGGGCACGTCCAGCTGCGGGCACGCCGCCGGGTTCCTCGACTCGGGGACGTGCCGGCGGGCGATCAGCGCCACGGCGAGCGCCACCGGGAGGTTGACCAGGAACACCCACCGCCACGAGGTGGTCTGGACGAGCCAGCCGCCCGCGAACGGCCCCACGGCCGAGGCCACCCCCGTGAGCCCCGACCAGGCGCCGATGGCGCGGGCGCGGTGCTCCGGGGCGAAGGAGGCCTGCAGGATCGCGAGCGCGGTCGGCACCAGGAGGGCGCCGCCGATCCCCTGGACGGCCCGCGCGGCGACGAGGACGGTGACGTCCGGGGCCAGGCCGCACAGCGCGGAGGCCCCGGCGAAGCAGCCGACGCCGATCAGGAAGATCCGGCGCCGGCCGTACCGGTCCCCCAGCGAGCCGCCGAGCAGGACCAGGGCGGCCAGGGTCAGCGTGTACCCGTTGACCACCCAGGTCAGGCCGGTGCTCCCCGCGCCCAGGTCGGCGGCGACGGACGGCAGGGCGATGCTCACCACCGTCGTGTCGATGAACGTCAGGGCCGAGCCGAGCACGGTGGCGGCCAGCACCCAGCGAGCCCGCCGCTCACCCCAGGCCAGCGGCTCGGACGGAGGGCCGTCGCCGGAGGATCGCACCATGGGCAGCTCGTTCCTCCTCGGTACCGGGGTCGGTCCCGGGGTCCGGCACGGGGTCGGGCACGGGGCCCCGCCGGAGCACCCCGCGCCGTCACCGGATCGTTCCCGCCCAGTGTCCCACCGGGAGGACCCCCGGTCCCGTGCCCGCGGCCCCGGGCGCCCTGGACGGACCGCCCGGTGGGGCAGCACACTGGGGCGCAGGAGGCCACCATGACCCACGTCGCGTTCCCCGAGATGCCCTACGAGTCCTGGCGGGACACCCTGGACACCCTCCACCGGTTCGCGCAGGTGGTCGGCAAGGTGCGGCTGGCGTCCGCGCCGCGGCGCAACCACTGGTGGAACGTGCCGTTCCACCTGACCGGCCGCGGCATCACCACCCGGCCGATGGGACGGGACCCGGTCTTCGCCGTCGACCTCGACCTCCTGGACCACCGCCTCGACGTGAGCACCGCCGCCGGGGCCCGGCACTCCTTCGCCCTGCCGGGGCTGTCCGTCGCCGAGTTCCACGCCCGGGTCCTGCACGCCCTGGAGGCGGTGGGGGTGGAGGTGACGATCGCCCGTCCCCACCCGTTCGACCTGCCCGACTCCGGGCGCCCGTTCGGCGCCGACACCGAGCACGCCGCCTACGACACCGCCGCCGTCACCCGCTACTGGCAGGTCCTCGGCCAGGTGAACCTGCTGCTGGAGGAGTTCGCGGCCGGCTGGTCCGGGAAGACCAGCCCCGTGCACCACTTCTGGCACACGTTCGACATCGCCGTGACCCGCTTCGCGGACCGCTTCGTGGATCCCCCGCCCGGCACGGACCCCGTCACCCGGGAGGCCTACTCCCGGGAGGTCATCAGCTCCGGGTTCTGGTTCGGGGACCCCACGTTCCCGGAACCGGCCTTCTACTCCTACACCGCCCCGGAGCCCGACGGGCTGGCCGGTGAGCCCCTGCGGCCGGCCGCCGCGTCCTGGCGCGAGCGCGGCGGCAGCCACCTCGCGGTCCTGCGCTACGACGACGTGCGGGCGCTGCCCGATCCGCACGGCGCCGTCCTGGAGTTCTGGGACAGCGCCTACCGGGCGGGGGCGCGCCGCAGCGCCTGGGACTTCGCCCGCCACGACTGCCCGCAGGGCGTCACCGACCCCCTGCGCTGAGCCGGGCTCAGCCGCTCTGCCGGGCCTGCCGCTCGGGGTCGAAGAACTTCCCGAGCACCACGGTGTCCTGGACGGCGTAGCCCATCCGCTCGTAGAACTCCCGGGTCCCCGTGTTCGTGCTGCGGACCATGAGCTGCATCTTCGGGATGCCGCGCCCGGCCACCCACCCCTCGGCGGCGACCATCAGCTCGCGGCCGAGCCCCTGGCCCCGGCGGGACGGGTGCACGGCCACGTAGTACACCCACCCCCGGTGGCCGTCGTGGCCCACCATGGCGGTGCCGGCGAGACGCCCCTCCTCGACGGCGGCCAGGACGGTGGAGGTCGGGCCGGCGAGCGCCCGGTCCAGGTCCGCCCGCGGGTCGTTCCAGGGGCGGGTCAGCCCCGCCTCCTCCCACAGGGACACGGCGTCCTCGTGCAGGTGCTCCGGCAGTCGTTCGACGATCACACGGCCTCCTTCGGTCGGCCCATGCTCTCACGGGCGCCGATTCTCGTCCTGCGATAACGGACCTGGCCCGCGGACGTGCGCTGGCTCACACTCTGAGACACACCCGTCACCGCCGACGAGGAGGAGACCCATGGTCTATCCCGCGAAGTACTCCGCTCTCAACGCCCTCGCCCTGACGGACGAGGCGAAGCGCACCCTCACCCGCGTCATCCGGGTGGCGTTCCCCCACCCCCGGATCCCCGACGGCCCGTACGAACGGATGGCGGAGAAGATCGCCGCCGAGGCCGAGGACTCCACGTGGTTCCGGATGGCCCTGACCCAGGGGCTGCTGACCCTGAACTCGCTCAGCGACGCACCGTTCGTGGAGCTGTCCGACGACGCCGCGCTGAAGGTGCTCAAGCGGATCGCCGACCTCGAGTTCTTCGGCTTCATCCGCCGCACCACCGTGCTGCACCTCTACGACGACCACGAGGTGTGGGAGGCCCTGGGCTACGAGGGCGAGTCCTTCTCGAAGGGCGGCTACCTGCACCGCGGCTTCGACGACCTCGACTGGCTGCCGGACCCGCGCGTCGAGGAGTCCGAGGAGGAGCTGGCCGAGTGCGGGCCCCTCGGCTACCCGGTGGCGACCGCGGCCCCCAAGGAGGGGTGGAACCTGGACCAGCAGGGCGCCTCCGAGACCACCGAGCAGCCCTTCAGCGACCTCTTCAAGGGGTCGGACGTCATCGAGCACGGGGAGACCGCATGACCACCACGCCCCAGGACCAGCAGCGCGCCGCACGGATCGAGCTCGACGACGACTCCGCCGTCGTCGTCATCGGCTCCGGAGCCGGCGGAGGCACCCTCGCCCACGAGCTCACGGAGAAGGGCGTCAAGGTGGTGCTCCTCGAGGCCGGGCCGCACCTGACCAGCGAGGACTGGGTCAACGACGAGTGGGAGGCCTTCCACCAGATGGCCTGGCTGGACCCGCGCACCACCACGGGGTCGTGGCGGATCGCCCGGGACTTCCCCAACCTCCCGGCGTGGATCGTCAAGGCCGTCGGCGGGACCACCACCCACTGGTCCGGGGCCACGCCCCGGTTCAAGGCCCACGAGTTCCGCACGCGCAGCGTCTACGGGCGCGTCGACGGCGCCAACCTCCTGGACTGGCCGATCGGCCTGGAGGACCTCGCCCCGTACTACGACCGGGCCGAGCAGAAGATCGGCAGCACCCACCGCCACGGCCGGCCGCCGCTGCCCGCGAACAACAACTACAAGGTGCTCGCCGCGGGCGCGCAGAAGCTCGGCTACCGGCACTACGCGACCGGCCCCTACGGAACCAACGCGGAGCCCTACGACGGGCGGCCGGCGTCCGTCCAGGACGGGTTCAACTTCCAGGGCGACAAGAACCGCTCGAAGTGGTCCACGCTCGTCTCGGAGATCCCCAAGGCCCTGCGCACCGGGAACCTCGACCTGCGTCCGGACTGCCACGCCGTGCAGATCACCCACACGGAGAAGGGCCTGGTCGACAGCGTGCTCTACGTCGACGGCGAGGGCCGGGTCCAGCGGCAGCGGGCACGGCTGGTGGCGGTGGCGTGCAACGCGATCGAGACGCCCCGGCTGCTCATGCTCTCCGGCTCCCCGCTGTTCCCGGACGGGCTCGCGAACTCCTCCGGGCAGCTGGGCCGCAACTACATGCGGCACACCACGGGCTCGATCTACGCGCAGTTCGACCGGCCGGTGCACATGTACCGGGGCGAGACGATGGCCGGGCTCGTGGCGGACGAGTCCCGGCACGACGTCGACCGCGGCTTCGCCGGGGGCTACTACATGGAGACGATCTCCCTGGGCCCCGCCTTCCTCGCCAGCTTCGTGGACCCCGGCTCCTGGGGGCCGGAGTTCACGGCCCTGCTGGACGGCTACGAGAACACCGCCGGGATGTGGGTGGTGGGCGAGGACATGCCGCAGGAGAGCAACCGGGTGACCCTCAACTCCTCCGTGACGGACCACCTGGGACTGCCCGTGCCCAACGTGCACTTCGACGACCACCCGAACGACGTGGCGATGCGCAACCACGGCTATCAGCAGGCGTCCCTGCTCTACGAGTCCGTGGGCGCGACCTCCGTGCACCACACGCCGCCCTACCCGTCGACGCACAACATGGGCACGGCCCGGATGAGCGAGCGCCCCGAGGACGGGGTGACCAACGCGTTCGGCCAGACCCACGACGTGCCGAACCTGTTCGTCGCGGACGGCTCCCTGTTCACGACCGGCGCGGCGGCGAACCCGACGCTGACGATCGTGGCCCTGGCCGCCCGGCAGGCGGACTACATCGCCGAGCAGCTGGCGGGACGCCACCTGTAGCCGCCGGACGTGGAGGGCTGCTCAGCCGGTCGCGGACCGGACCGGGCAGCCCTCCGCGGCGCGCAGGGCCCGTCCCACCCGGTCCGCGGCGTCCCGCAGGACCGGCGCGATCGCCCGGTGCCGCCGCTCGAAGTCGGTGGGCCGCAGGGATACGGCCACGGAGCCCAGGGTGCGCCCGGCGGAGTCGACCACCGGCGCGGCCAGGCACGAGGCGCCGGGCACGAACTCCTCGCGCTCCACGGCGACGCCCTCCGCGCGCACCCGCCCGAGCTCGCGCCCCAGCTCGTCCGGCGTGGTGAGCGTGCGGTCCGTCAGGGGGCGCATCCCGTGGCGGCCGAGGTAGTCCGCCACCTCGTCGTCGTCCATGCGGGAGAGCAGGATCTTGCCGAAGGCCGTGGCGTGCGCGCCGCCCGTGAAGCCGAAGTCCATGGGGTCGATGCGCGGCCGGCGCGGGGAGTCGACCACGTGCGCCACCACCACGGCGTCGCCGCGGTAGACCGCGAAGTACGCGGCGGCGTCGGCGCTCCCGTGCAGCTCCCGCACCGCGCGCTGCACGGTGGCCGGGGTCGCGACCTGCTGGCGCAGCGAGGCGTCGAGCGCGTGCAGCTTGTAGCCCAGGCCGTAGCGGCGCTGGTCCCGGAGGTGCACCACGTGCTCGGAGGCCACGAGCGTCTGCAGCAGCCGGTAGACCGAGGGCAGCGGCATCCCGAGCTCGGTGCTGATGTCCTTGGCCGTGGCGCCGCGGGGGTCCCGCGCGACCACGTCCAGGAGGGCGAAGGCTTTCTGGACGGAGGCCATGCCGGTGTCGCGTGCGGTCATGCCTCACATTGTGGCGTGCCGGGTTGCACATGCCAACAGCCCGGGAGCCTCGCTCCCGGGCCGGCGGCGCGCCGTCGGACGGTCAGCCGACCGTGATCTCCCCCATCCGGTTCCAGCCCGAGGCGGAGATCTGCTCGCTGATGATCTGCGGGGTCTCCACGAGCGCCTGGGGCGCCTCCGCCGTGAACTTCCTGAAGTGGTCGCTGTTCACGTGCGGGCCCGCGCCGTCGTCCGCGAAGGCCTCGACGAGCACGAACTCGTGCGGGTCCTCCACGCTGCGGGACCAGTCGAACCACAGGTTGCCCGGCTCCGCGCGGGTGGCCTCGGTGAACTCCTTCGAGAACTCGACCCAGCGGTCGGCCCACTCCGGCTTCACCTTGAACTTGACGACGATGAAGATCATCCCTGCTCCCCTCTCGCGGACGTCCCGGTTCACCCCGGGACTCTCGGTGCCAGTGTCGCGGCCCGTGGAAGGGCCCGCCAAGGGAGGTTATCGCGGACCGATAACGACGGCGCCCGGCGCACCGTACGGTGGACCCATGACCGATCTGCACCGCACCCCGCCGACCGCGCCGGACGCCGTGGACCTCGACGGGAGGACGTTCGTGGGCGTGTCCAACGCCGCCGACGGGGACGTCGGCTCCGACACGGTCTTCGACTACCACCAGGAGGACGACCTCGTGTGGGCCGAGTACGCGGGCGGCTCGGTGCGCCGGGGCTTCCTCGTCGGCACGCGCGCCGGGGACGGGCTGAGCTTCCGCTACTCGCACCTGGACCGTGCCGGGGAGACCGCCGGCGGGGCGTGCACGTCCCGCATCGAGGTGCTCGGGGACGGCAGGGTGCGCCTGCACGAGACCTGGGCCTGGGAGTCCAGGGCAGGCACGGGGCGCAGCGTGGTCGAGGAGGTCGGCCGCCGGCCCTGACGCCCCGGGCTGCGGGGGCCGCTCCCGGGGTGGGATCATGTCCCCATGAGCCGCAACCTCACCTCCACCCTCGTGGACGACCTCCGGGCGCGCATCGTGGACGGGCGCATCTCCCCCGGCGAGCGCCTGCCCAGCGAGAGCACCCTGATCGCGGAGCACGGGGTCAGCCGCACGGTGGTGCGCGAGGCCGTCGCCCGGCTGCAGGCGGAGGGACTCGTGCACACCCGGCGGGGCAGCGGAAGCTTCGTGCTGACCCCTCCGGCCGCGCCCGGCGGGACGAGCCGGCCGGTGCGGACCCTGCAGGACCGGCGCCGCCTGCTGGCCTTCCGCACCGGGGTCGAGTCCGAGGCCGCGGCGCTGGCGGCCACGGCGCGGGAGGAGCACCAGCTCGCCCGGATGGAGGACGCCCTGGCGCGGTCCGAGGAGGAGGTCGACAACCCGGCCGCGTCCCTGGAGAACGACTTCGAGTTCCACCGGACCGTGGCGGAGGCCAGCGGGAACCCGTACTACGTGGACGCCCTGACCGGCCTCGGGCCCGCCATGATCACCATGCCGCCGCGCCGGCTGGACGGCGCCCCCGGCGGCGGGCGCGCGGCCCGGGTCGCCGCCGAGCACCGGTCGGTCCTGGACGCGATCCGGGCCCGCGACCCGCTCGCCGCGTCGGCGGCGATGCGCGCGCACCTGGCGAACTCCCGGTGGCGGCTCGAGGCGGAGGCGGGCGACGGGCCGTCCGCGACCGCCCCGGGGAACGGCTGAGGCGGCCGTGACGACGCAGGAGGTCCTCACCGGGGTCCGCCTGTCCCCGGTGCAGATGCTGCGGGCCCTGCGGGACCAGCCCGGGCTGGTGGGGCTGTTCGGCGACTGGTCCGGCGGCGACACCGTGATCGGCGTGCGGCCGCTCCGGGTGCTGGGCGCCGGCGAGGACCCCTTCGCGGCCCTGGACGCCCGGGTCCCGCTGACGGACGCCCCGCTGCCGGACGCCCCGCTGCCGGGTGCCACCCCGGAGGGGGATCCCCCGCCGGACGACCCCCAGGAGGCGGCCTTCGGCGGCGGCTGGATCGGCTACCTCGGCTACCAGCTGGCCCGGCGCCTCGAGCGGCTCCCCACCGCCCCGCCGCGCCCCGCGCGGCTGCCGGACCACCACCTCGGGTACTACGACCACGTCCTGCGCCACCGCGCCGCGGACGGCGTCTGGGTGCTCGAGTGGCTGCCGGGCACGGACCCGGCCCGGGTGGCGGCCGCGCGGGAGCTCGCCCGCACGGCGCCGGACGCCCCGCACGCACCGGCGCCCTACCGGTGCGGGCCCTTCACGGCCGACGCCTCTGCCGCCGCGCACGCCGCCGCCGTGACCGCGGTGCTGGGCCACATCCGCGACGGCGACGTCTTCCAGACCAACGTCTGCCGCGGTCTCGAGGCCGGTTTCCGGGGCGACCCGCTGGACCTGTTCTGCGCCGGCCAGGAGGCCCTGGCCCCGCGCTTCGCCGCGTTCCTGCGCCTCCCGGAGGGGGCCGCGGTGGCGAGCCTGTCCCCGGAGCTGTTCCTGCGCCGCACCGGGCGCACGGTCCTGACGTCCCCGATCAAGGGCACCGCACCGGCCGCGAGCGACCCCGCGGCGCTGCACGGCTCGGCGAAGAACCGGGCGGAGAACGTCATGATCGTGGACCTGATGCGCAACGACCTCTCCCGGGCGTGCGTGCCCGGGTCGGTGCGCGCCCCGGCCACGCCCCGGGTCGAGCCGCACACCGGGGTCCACCACCTGGTGGCGGACGTGCACGGGCGGCTGCCCGCGGGGCTGGGGGACGGGGCGCTGCTGCGGGCCACGTTCCCCCCGGGGTCCTGCACGGGTGCGCCCAAGATCCGGGCCATGGAGATCGTCAACGCGCTCGAGCCCGCGGCCCGCGAGATCTACACGGGGGCGATCGGCCGCGCGGGCCCGGCCGGTCTGGTGCTCAACGTGGCGATCCGCACCTTCGAGTTCACCGGCGACCGGGTCCGGCTCGGGGTGGGCGGCGGGATCGTGGCCGACTCCGACCCCGCGGACGAGGCGCACGAGACGCTCGTGAAGGCGGTGCCCCTGCTCGACGCCGTCGGGGCCGTGCTGGACGAGGACCTCCGGCGGGACTGGGACGGGCACCGGCCCGCGACCGTGCTCGAGCTCCTCCCGGCCCTGCCGGTCCTCCCGCCGGCCCGGGAGGAGGGGGTGTTCACCACGCTGCTCGTGCGCGAGGGCGCGCCCGTGGACCTCGAGGCCCACCTCGCCCGGCTCGGCGCCAGCTGCCTCGCCTGCTGCGGTGCGGCCCTGCCCGCAGGCGTCCGCGGCGAGGTGCTGGACCGGGCCGCCGCGCTGCCCGGTCCGCACCGGCTGCGGATCACGGCCGTGCCCGCCCCGGGGGGCGCCGTGACCGTGACGGTCACGGCCACGGCCCTCCCCCCGGAGCCGGTGCCGCCGTGGCGGCTCGTCCCCGTCCGGCTGCCCGGCGGCCTCGGGGGGCACAAGTGGGCGGACCGCCGGGTGCTCGCCCACGAGCCGGTCCCCGGGCTGTGGTCGCGCAGCTGCGACCCGCTGCTCGTGGACGCGGACGGCATGCTCCTGGAGACGGGCCGGGCGAACGTCTTCGTCGTCGTCGACGGCGCCGTGCTCACCCCGCCCGCGGACGGACGGATCCTGCCCGGGGTGGTGCGCGCCCGCGTGCTGGCGGCGCTGCGCGCCGCCGGCACGGACGTCCGCGAGCGCCCGGTGGCGTGGGCGGAGCTCGCCCGCGCCACCGAGGTGTTCGTGACCAACTCGGTGGCGGGCGTGCACCCCGTCGGGGCGGTCGACGGCCTCGGGCGGTGGGAGCCCGGGCCCGTGCTGCGCGCCCTCGGACCGCTCCTCGGCTAGCCCTTCGCCGAGGCGGTCCGCCACCCGCCGTGGTAGTCCTTGCGGACCACCTCGGAGTAGGGCACGGGGCTGACCACGGCACGGACCTCGAGCTGCTCGTGCGGCTCCACGGTGGTCTTGCGGCTGCCGCCGTCCGGCTCGCCCCAGACGACCTTCAGCTCGGTGCCCTCGGGCACGTTCGGGTCGATGGTCGCCAGGGACAGGCCCTTGCGCTCGTTGTAGCTGTAGCCGGTGAACATGGACAGGCCCACCGTGCGGCCGTCGGCGTCGACCACCGCGTCGTAGTTGGACGAGCCGTAGTTGGCCAGGGGCAGGTCGAAGTACTTGTAGTCCGGGCCCTCGGTGTCGAACAGGGAGGCGAAGATCTTCGTCATGTCCTCGGCGTTCCAGGCCAGGGTCGCCTTCCGGCGCTGGGTCGAGGGGTCGACCTGCTCCAGGGCGTCGCGTCCGATGAAGTCGTGGTCGAACTTCACGAAGGACCCGTAGCCCAGCTCCCACGGCGTGAGGTAGTAGTCCTCGATGTTCTCGGAGACGAAGCTGCCGGCGAGCGCGTTGGTGGCCTCGTAGCTGTCCGCCCCGAGCCACCTCCGGTAGTCCGCCGTGCCCTCCCCGGTGTAGATCGCCGGCAGCGGGGACGGGATCCAGCCCGACTCGAGGGTGTTCGAGGGGTACGCCCGGGCGCCGACGGGCACGATGCCGAACTCGGCGCCGGCCTCCAGGATCGTGGCCCGCACCTGGTCGTAGGACTCGTAGGGGCCCCAGATCTCCAGGCCGGGGGCGCCGGCCATGCCGTGGCGCAGGGTGCGCACCCGGGCGCCGCCCACGCTCATGCGGTCCATGGTGAAGAACTTCAGCTGCTCGAGCGGCCCGCCGTTGAGCTTCTCGATGATCTGCCACGCGCTGGGGCCCTGGATCTGGAAGCGCCAGTACTTCCGGACCACGGGCTTGCCCATCGGGCGGGACGGGGAGCGGCGGTCGACCTCGATGTCGACGTCGTAGCCGCCGGTCTCGCCGTGGTAGAGCAGCCAGTTGGCGGCCGGGGCGCGGCCCACGTAGACGTACTCGTCCTCCTCCTGGTGGAACAGGATGCCGTCGCCGATGACGTGGCCGGCCGGGGTGGTGGGCACGTACTGCTTCGCCTTGTTCACGGGGAACGTCCTCGTGCTGTTGATCGCGGTGTCCGAGATCAGTCGCAGGGCGTCCTTGCCGCGGATGAACAGGTTGTCCATGTGGTGGGACTGGTCGTAGAGCACGGCGGTCTCCCGCCACGCCTTCTGCTCGCTGCGCCAGTTGTGGAACTCGGGCGCGACCACGGGGTAGACGTACGCGCCGATCTGCGAGTTGCGGAGCAGCTCGACGGTGCCGTTCGAGGCGTCGAGGACGTCCTGGAGAGTGCGGGGTGCCACGGTTGACTCCTTCTCTGCGGTGGTGTCCCGGCCGCGACGGCGCGGCCGGGGCGGGGGTCAGAACACGATGGTCTGGCGGTCGTGCCGGATGATGCGGTCCTGGCAGTGCCACAGCACGGCGCGGGAGAGCACCTGGCGCTCCACGTCCGCGCCGCGGCGGGCGAGCTCCTGCGCGGAGTCCCGGTGCGAGGCCCGGACCACGTCCTGCTCGATGATCGGGCCCTCGTCGAGGTCCTCGGTGACGTAGTGCGCGGTGGCGCCGATGATCTTCACGCCCCGCTCCTTGGCCTTGCGGTACGGCTCGGCCCCGATGAAGGCCGGCAGGAACGAGTGGTGGATGTTGATCACCGGCACCCCGACCTCGGTCAGGAACGTGGAGGACAGGATCTGCATGTAGCGGGCGAGGACCACGAGGTCGACGTTGCCCTGCAGCAGGCGCAGGTGCTCCGCCTCGGCCGCGGCCTTGTCCTGGGTGGGGACGTGGAAGAAGGGGATGCCGAAGCCGCGGACGTCCTCGGCCATGTCGGGGTGGTTGGAGACGACCATGGAGATCGTCATGGGCAGCTCGCCCCGGCGCTGGCGCCAGACGAGGTCGAGCAGGCAGTGGTCGGACTTCGAGGCGAAGATCGCCACGCGCCGCGGCACCGAGAGGTCCGTGAACCGCCACTCCAGCTCGAACCCGTCCGCGAGGGCCGCGCCGAGGTCCTGCTCGAGCGCCGGCCGCAGGGCCGGGTAGCCGGGCAGGTGGAAGACGGTGCGCTGGAAGAACGCCCCGCCCTCGGGGTCGTCCGAGTGCTGGTCGAGGGCCACGATGTTCGCCCCGTGCCGGGCGAGGACCTCGGTGACGACGGCGACGATCCCCGGCTGGTCCCGGCCGTGCACCACGAGGCTGGCGTGGTCCGGGCGGAGCATGGACGGGCGGGCCGCGCTCACGGGGTCCCCCCGTCCGTCCCGAACTCGCGGACCCACTCGGCCGTGGCCCGCAGCCCGCCGAAGGTGTAGAAGTGCAGCAGCACCTGCCCGTGGACGGCGGGGTCGAGGCCGGCGGCGAGGTCGCGCAGGAAGCGGTCCGGGCCCGCGGTGCCCAGCAGGTTGGTCAGGGAGAAGCCGTACTTCTGGACGATGCCCGCCGAGGTGCCCACGCCGAAGCGGCGCGCGTAGCCGAGCAGCCGCCGGACGCCCGCCGGCCCCGGCACCCCGATCCGCACCGGGGTGTCGACGCCGCGGCGGCGCACCTCGGCCAGCCACTCCAGGACCGGGTCCTTGTCGAAGCCGAACTGGGTGATGATCTCGGGCTCGAGGCCCTGCTCGCGGATCGCTGCGGTCTTGTCGGTCAGGGCGGACCAGAGGGCGGCGTCGTCGATGCCGGGGTGGCCCTCCGGGTAGCCGCTGACGCCCACCCCCCACACGCCGTGCCGTGGGAGCACCCCGGTGCGGATGACGGAGAGGGAGTCCGGGTAGGGGCCCTCGGGGGTCTCGGGGTCCCCGCCCACCACGAACACGTGCTCGGCGGCGCCGACCTCCGCGAGCGCCGCGAGGAACTCCTCGAGCTCGCCCTGGGAGCGCAGCCTCCGCGCCGAGAGGTGGGGCACGGGGACGAAGCCGTGCTCGCGCACCGCGCGGGCCGCGGCCACGCGCATGCCCAGGTCCTCGTTGCCGAGGAAGGTCACATTGATCCGGGTCCCCGCAGGGACCACGGCGGCGGCCTCCTCCAGGGCCGGCACGTCCTTGCCCGTCATCTCGAGGGAGAAGTCCCGGAGCAGCGCGGCGGCCGGTCCGGCGTGGGGCGGGTCGATCGGCATCGGTCCACATCCTTTCCGCGGCGCGTGCCCGGAGGGCGCGGCGCGGGCGTGGGGTTCACACGGTCTCGCCGCCAGTGTTGCAGGTCACAATAACTATGTACAGAGTGTTTCGGGGTCGGGCACCCCGGGGTGGCTCCCGGGATACTAGTCATACAAGTTATTTATTTGTACTATTCATTTTGACCGCCGACGCCGAGACCCTCGAGGATCCCGCCATGCCGTACACCCCGGACACCGTCCGCCACGTCCAGCTCTCCACCGCCACCCTGCCGCTGAGCACCCCGATCTCCGACGCCAAGGTCTTCACCGGCCGGCAGCGGCCGATGACCGAGGTCGTGTTCCTCTTCGCCGAGATCAGCACGGCGCAGGGGCACACCGGGATGGGCTTCAGCTACTCCAAGCGCGCCGGGGGCCCCGCCCAGTACGCCCACGCGAAGGAGGTGGCGGAGGGCCTGATCGGCGAGGACCCCAACGACATCGCCAGGGTGTACGACAAGCTGCTCTGGGCGGGCGCCTCCGTGGGCCGCTCCGGAGTGGCCACCCAGGCGCTGGCCGCGATCGACGTGGCCCTCTGGGACCTCAAGGCCAAGCGGGCCGGGCTGCCGCTGGCCAAGCTGCTGGGCGCCCACCGGGACTCCGTGCGGACCTACAACACCTCCGGCGGGTTCCTCAACGCCTCCCTGGACGAGGTCCGGGACCGCGCCACCCGCTCCCTCGAGGAGGGCATCGGCGGGATCAAGATCAAGGTGGGCCTGCCCGACTCCGCCGAGGACCTGCGCCGCGTGGCGGGCGTCCGCGAGCACATCGGCGCGGACGTGCCCCTGATGGTCGACGCCAACCAGCAGTGGGACCGCGCCACGGCCCTGCGCATGGGCCGCCGGCTGGAGGAGTTCGACCTCGTCTGGATCGAGGAGCCCCTGGACGCCTACGACGCCGAGGGCCACGCCCAGCTGGCCGCGGCCCTGGACACGCCGATCGCCACCGGCGAGATGCTCGCCTCCGTCGCGGAGCACGTCCGGCTCATCGACGCCCGGGCCTGCGACATCATCCAGCCCGACGCCCCGCGCGTGGGCGGCATCACCCAGTTCCTGCGCCTGGCCGCCCTGGCCGACCAGCGCGGACTGGGACTGGCCCCCCACTTCGCCATGGAGATCCACCTGCACCTGGCGGCAGCCTATCCGCGCGAGCCGTGGGTGGAGCACTTCGACTGGCTCGACCCCCTCTTCGAGGAGCGCCTGGAGACCCGGGACGGGCGCATGCTCGTCCCGGACCGCCCCGGGCTGGGCGTCACGCTCAGCGGCCAGGCCCGCGCCTGGACCACGGACAGCGTGGCCTTCGGCCGGTCGTAGGCACCGCGGCCGGCGCCCCCGGCGGGCGCCGGCGCGACACGGCCGACGAAATCCGAGCGAGCCCTTGACCCGTGAGGCAGGTCACAGCTACGCTCGGGAAAACGCTTTCCAGAAGGCGTTGCCTCGACCCATAGGAGACATGATCAGCATGAAGCGAACGGGAACCCTCGCGAAGGCCGCCACCGTCCTCAGCGTGTCGGCGCTGGCCCTGACCGGCTGCGGCGGCGCCGACGATGCGAACGCCGACGGCAACGTCGAGCTGCGCTTCGCCTGGTGGGGCTCGGACACCCGCCACCAGCAGACGCAGGAGATCATCGACGCCTTCGAGGAGCAGAACCCGGGGGTCACCATCGTGGGCGAGTACGGCGACTTCGGCGGCTACTGGGACAAGCTGGCCACGCAGACGGCCTCCAGCGACGCCCCGGACATCATCCAGATGGACGAGAAGTACCTGCGCGAGTACGCGGACAACGGCGCGCTGCTGGACCTCTCCGACGTGGACGTCGCCGAGCTCGACGAGGGCGTCGTGGACAGCGGCCGGACCGAGGAGGGCCTCTTCGGCGTGGCCACGGGCGTCAACGTGATGGCGATGATGGCGAACCCCACCATCTACGAGGAGGCCGGGGTCGAGCTGCCGGACGACTCCACGTGGACCTGGGACGACTTCTCCGAGGTCTCCCAGCAGATCGCCGAGAACACGGACGTCCACGGCACCAGCGGCCCGAACGAGCCGGCCGGCTTCCAGATCTGGCTGCGCCAGCAGGGCAAGGAGCTCACCACGCCCGAGGGGCAGCTCGGCTTCGAGGCGAGCGACGCCGCCGGCTACCTGGGCATGTGGCACCAGATGATGGAGGACGGCGCCCTACCCCCGGCCTCGGTGGTCACGGAGGACCAGGAGCCGGGCCCCGACCAGTCGCTCACCGGCACCAACGGCGCGGCCATGGGCATGTGGTGGACCAACCAGCTGAGCGCCCTCAACGCCGCGTCCGGCAACCAGCTCGTTCCGCTCCGCTTCCCGAGCACCGACGGCACCGAGGGCGGCGCGCAGCTCTTCCAGAAGTCGGCCATGTTCATGTCCGCCTCCGCCCGCACCGAGCACCCCGAGGAGGTCAAGGCGTTCATCGACTTCATGGTCAACAGCGAGGAGGCCGGCAAGATCAACCTCGCGGACCGCGGCCTGCCCGCCAACGAGACGGTGCGCGAGGCCGTGCTGCCCGAGCTCAGCGAGGCGGACACCGCGGCCGCGGAGTTCGTCGAGGAGATCCAGCCCGAGCTGGGCGAGGCGCTGCCGGTCCCGCCGCTGGGCTTCAGCACCCTGCAGGAGATCATCTACCGCTACGAGCTCGACGTGCTCTTCGAGCGCTCGACCCCCGAGGAGGCCGCCGAGCGCATGATGTCCGAGATGGAGTCGGCGATCAGCTGACCCCCCGCACACTCCGCGGGCGCCGGACGGCACCGTCCGGCGCCCGCGGCTCCACCTGCCTCCGACAGCCGAACCCGCCCGCCGAATCCAGGAGAACCTGTGCAGACCCAGACCGTGTCCGCCCCCGCCGCCCGCACCGCGCCGGAGGGACCCGTGCGCGTCTGCCTGGTGGGGATCGGCGGCTTCGGCGGACGCCACCTCGCGAACATCCGCCGGCTCGAGGAGGAGGGCCGTGTCCGCCTGGTGGCGGCCGTCGACCGGCGGGTCGACGACGACGGGGTGCTCGGACCGGACGTGCCCATGTTCGGCGACCTGGCGCAGCTGGAGGACGCCGGCCCGGACGTGGACGTCGTGGTGGTCTCCACCCCCATCGACACCCACTTCGACCTCGCCCTGGCCGCCCTCCGGATGGGGGCCGACGTCCTGCTCGAGAAGCCCCCCGTGGCCAGCCTCGACCAGTTCGACCGCCTCCTCGAGGCCGCCGGGGCGGCGGACCGGCTCGTCCAGGTGGGCTTCCAGAGCCTGGGCTCCCACTCCCTGGAGGTCGTCGAGCGACTGCTCGCCAGCGGGGAGATCGGGCGGCTGCGCGCGGTGGGCGCCACGGGGCTGTGGTCCCGGGACACCGACTACTTCACCCGGTCCCCGTGGGCCGGGCGGCGCCGCATCGGCGGGGTGGACGTGGTGGACGGCGTGGTCACCAACCCGCTGGCCCACGCGGTGATGACCGCCCTGCACCTCGCCGGCGCCCGCACCCGCGAGGACGTCGCCGAGCTGAGCACCGAGCTCTACCGCGCCAACGCCATCGAGTCCGACGACACCTCGGTGGTCCGGGTGCGCACCGCGGCCGGGATCCCGGTCACGTGTGCCCTGACCCTGTGCGCCGCCGAGCAGCAGGACCCGTTCATCACCGTGGAGGGCACGGAGGGGCAGGCCGTCCTGCACTACACCCAGGACCGGCTGACCGTCACCGGCCCGGAGGGGACGCGGGTTGTCGAGTCCGGGCGCACGAACCTGCTCGAGAACCTGATCGACGCCCGGGCCCGGGGCACCGCGCTGCTGTGCCCGCTGGTCGCCACGGGGGCCTTCGTGCGGGTGCTGGACGCCGTCCGCAGCGCCCCGGACCCCGTCCCGATCGCCCCCGAGCACGTCCGCTGGCACCAGGAGGACGGGACGGCGCCGCGCGCCGTCCTCGACGGGATCGAGGACTGGGCGGCGCGGGCGGTCAGGGCGCAGTCGGACTTCGCCGGCCTGGGCGCCCCCTGGGCGCAACCCGCCACGAGCGGGAGCGTGCTCCTCGGCGAGCGCGAGGTGGCGCAGGTCCGCACGGGCGAGGACGTCGCCCCGACCTCCTCCCCCCGCCCGTTCCTGCACCCCGTGCGGACCCTCGGCGGCGTCGTCCTCACGGACCAGCAGCCCCTGGACCACGTCTGGCACCTGGGGGTCGGCACGGCGCTCCAGGACGTGGACGGCCTCAACTTCTGGGGCGGGCGCACCTACACCCGGGAGGCGCAGCGCTACGTGTGGCGGGAGGACCACGGCCGTGTGCTCCGGGTCGCGGCGCACCACGCCGACGACCGCCTCGACGAGGAGCTCGCCTGGACGGGCCCGGACGGCGCCGCGGTGCTGACCGAGGAGCGCCGCTGGACGTTCCGGCCCGTGCACGAGCGCGCCTGGGAGCTCGGCCTGCGCTTCCGCCTCTCCCCCGCCGGCGACCACCCGGTGCTGCTCGGCAGCCCCGGCTCCAACGGGCGGGCCGGCGGCGGCTACGGAGGATTCTTCTGGCGGCTCCCCGCCTGCACCGACGCGGACGTGTTCACCGCGGACGCGGCGGGCGAGCAGGCCGTGCACGGCAGCACCTCCCCGTGGCTCGCCTTCTCCGCCGAGTTCGCGGGGCGCCCCGCGACCCTCATCCTGCGGCGCGGCGACGACTCGGCCGACCCCTGGTTCGTCCGGCACGCCGGGTACCCGGGGGTGGGCCTCGCCCTGGCCTGGGACGCGCCCGTCACGACGACGACGGACCGGCCGGTCGAGCGGGAGGTGCGCGTGCTCGTCGTCGACGGCCGTCTCGACACCTCCCGGGTGGAGGCCCTGCTCGGGGACGCGGCCCGGGGCCGGACCGCGTGAGCGCCCCGGAGCGGGCGGAGAAGCGCCGGCGGGTCCTGCGGGTGCTGGACGCGCACGGGGTGGACGCCGTGCTGCTGCAGAGCCACTCCGCCGTGTCCTGGTACCTCGACGGCGCGCGCGTGCACGTCTCGCTCGCCGGTCCGCCGGTGGCCGCGGTCCTGGTGCACCGGGACGGCGACGAGGTCGTGACCTCCGCCAACGAGGCCGCCCGCCTGGTGGCCGAGGAGCTGCCCGCGGGCGTCCGGCTGCACGAGGTGCCCTGGCACGGGTCCCTCACGGCGCCGGAGGACTGGTTCCCCGGGGCGCGTGCGATGGCCGTGGCCGCCGAGGAGTGCGTCGCCGCACCGCTGCGGGCGGCGCGGGCCTCGCTGCTCCCCGGCGAGGCGCAGCGCTACGCGCAGCTGTGCCGGGACGCCGCGGCGGTGCTGACCGGGGCGCTGACCCGGGCGACGCCGCGCACCACCGAGCGGGAGCTCGCCGCCGAGCTGACCGCCGGCCTGGTGCGCGCGGGCGCGGAACCCGTCGTGGTGCTGTGCGGGGGCGCCGACCGCCTGCCCCACCGCCACCCCCTGCCGACCGCCGGACCGCTGGGCCGGCGCGCGATGGCGGTCGTCTGCGCCCGCCGCGGCGGACTCATCGCCAATGCGACCCGCTGGGTGCGCTTCGGCCCGGCCGAGCCCGCCGAGACGGACGCGGAGGCGAGGATCGCGGAGGTCGAGGCCGACGTCCTCGACGCGCTGCGCCCCGGGCTGCCCCTCGCCGACCTGCTGCCGGTGCTCCGTCACGCCTATCCGCGCCACGGCTTCGACGCCGAGGAGTGGACCCGCCACCACCAGGGCGGGCCCGCCGGGTACGCCGGGCGGGACCCGCGGCTCGCCCCCGGGGTGCCGGACCTCGTGCACGAGCACCAGGCCTTCACGTGGAACCCGTCCGCGCCGGGCACGAAGATCGAGGACACGGTGCTGCTGGGTCCCGGCGGCGTCGTGCCCCTGTCCGTGGACCCGCGCTGGCCCGTGGTCCGGGTCCGGGGCCGGGACCGCCCGGCCGTGCTGGAGCGCTGACCGCCCCCGTCCGCCCGCACCGAGCCGGAAGGCCCGCACCCCGGGGGTGCGGGCCTTCCGGCGGTCCGGGCTCCGGTGCTCAGGGACGCGCACCGTCCAGGGCGGGCAGCACCTGCTGCCGCAGCGCCAGCCCGAGACCGGGCAGGTCCCGGGTCTCCAGCCGCGAGCCGGTCACCAGGACCGGGGACGGCCCGTCCAGGATCCCGAGGTCCGCGAACCCGGCGTCCTCCACGACCTCGACCGTGGTGGGCTCGGCGAGGGTCAGGGCCAGCTGCCCGGAGAGGTCCGGCAGCAGGTGCGGGGCGATCCCCACGCTGTGCGTGCGCGCGAGCTCCACGATCCGCCGGAACGGCGTGATGCCGCCCACCCGGACGATGTTCGGCTGGACGACGTCCACGGCGCCGGCCGTGATGAAGTCCCGGAAGCGGTAGACGTTGTGCAGGTTCTCCCCCAGGGCGATGGGGACCCGGCTGAACCGGCGCAGCTGCCGGTAGCCCTCGAGGTCGTCGGCGCGCAGCGGCTCCTCCAGCCACGACGGCCCGAACTCGGCGAGGGCGTCCAGGGCCCGGCGCGCCGTGGGCAGGTCCCACCGCTGGTTGGCGTCGACCATGAGCCCGCGGTGCGGGCCGAGCAGCTCGCGGACGGCCGCCACGCGTTCCACGTCCTCGCGCAGGTCGGCCCTGCCCACCTTGATCTTGACCGCGCCGAAGCCGGCGGCGACCCACCGGCGCACCTGCTCCTGCAGCTCCTCCAGGGTGTAGTGCAGGTTCACGCCGGAGCCGTAGACGGCCACGCTCTCCTGCCGCCGGCCCAGCAGCGCGGTGATCGAGACCCCGGCCCGGCGCGCCCGCAGGTCCCACAGCGCGAGGTCCACGCCCGCGAGCGCCACCCCGGTCAGCCCGGTGCCGCCCTCGTGCAGGTGCTTCCAGGCGTCGTCCCAGAGGGCCTCGGGGTTCTCGGTGCGCCCGCGCACGAAGCCCGCGAGGTCGTCGTCGAGGAGCGTCTTGACGGCCGTCGCCCCGATCGTCGGGGTCCAGGAGAAGCCGGTGCCGGTGGCGCCGTCGTCGGCCACGACCGTGACGGCCACGACGTGGTTCTGCGGGGCCTCCGGCCCCCAGCTGCGCGGCAGCCGGGCCGTGATGAGCTCCGTGTGCAGGGCGGCGATGCTCATGCGGTGTCCTTCCCGTGCCGGCCGGCGCCCGCGGGCTCCCCGGCCGCGGCGGCCACGGGCTCCTCCCGGAGCTCGGTGCGCCAGCTGCGCGCCGGCTCCCAGTCCAGGACCCGGCGGGCCTTGTCGATGCTGAAGGCGGGGGCCGTCCCGGTCAGCCCCGCGGCGAGCTGCTCGCTGCCCGGGACGAACTCGGGCAGCAGCTCCGCGAGCGGGCGCCGGGCCAGGGCGTCGGCGGCGCCCACCAGGAAGGTGTCGCCGTTGCGGATCGCGCCCATCCGTTCCAGCAGCGCCTCCAGGAAGGCCGTGACGTCCCGGGCGTCCACGTAGTTGAACAGCGCCGGCGCGGCGAGCGCGGGGTCGTCGAGCCGCTCCCGCACGGTGTGGCCCTGCTGCGTGGGGGCGCCCTCCCACTCCTCGGGGGCGATCACGTAGCAGGGGCGGAAGGACGCGTAGCGCACGGCCTCGCCCCGGGCGGCGGCGAACATCTGTGCCACCTGCTCCGCCACGTGCTTGGACAGCCCGTAGGCGTGCCACGGCCGGGGCGGGGTCTCCTCGGTGAGCGGGAGGGCGGGCGGCAGCCAGCCCGCCGGGGAGCCGTAGCCCAGCACCGTGGGGCTGCTGGCCATGACGATCCGCCGCACTCCGGCCTCGGTCGCCGCGCCGGCCACGTTGTGCGCGATCACCGCGTTGGTCTGCAGGATGACGTGCTCGGGGGCGCTGAACGGGACGGCGATGGCCGCCAGGTTGATCACGGCGTCCGGGCGGACCGCGCGCATCAGCGCGTGCACGGCGTCCGGGTCGGTGAGCTCCGCGCCGCGGTGCTCCACGGCGGGGTGGGAGCCGGCGGGGTCCGCGGGCAGGGACCGGTCGACGCTGAGGACGTCGTAGCCAGCCTCCGCCAGCCCGGCGACCACGCTGCGGCCGAGCCGGCCCGCGCCGCCGGTGACGAGGACGCGGCTCATGCCGGGACCTCGCTCCGGCTCGCCCCGGAGGTCGCCCCCAGGTCCAGCTCGGCGATCCGGACGGGCAGCCCGGACTCGAGGGAGCGGTTGCCGGCGATGCCCACGGCCACCGCCGCCACGCCGTCCCGGTAGCCGGAGGGCCGCCCGTACGGGTCCTCGCCGGGGCCGCGGAAGACGTCGGCCAGCAGCAGCCGGTCCCCGCCGCCGTGGCTGCCCGCCCCGTTGCTGATGACGACCTCCTCGGCGGCGCCCCAGTGGCGCTGGACGGTCAGGCGCTCGCCGCGGCTGCGGGCACCGCCCCGGAGGGGGCCCACCGTGACCGAGGGGTCCACCGGGGAGCCACCGCTCGCCGGCAGGACCGCCGCCCGTTCGACGACCTCCAGCTCGGCCCGGCCCTCGGTGCCGTTGACGGCCACCCGGTACCCCTCCCACGGGGAGTGGGCGTTGAGGGAGTAGGAGAGGGTGGCGCCGCGGGCGTAGTCGACCACGAGGGCCAGGTTGTCCTCGATGCTGATCCCGTCGGAGAACACGTCCTGGTCCCGGCGGTACCCGTCGTGGTGCTGGTGGTCGAGGTAGAGCCGGCTCAGCCGCTCGTCGGTGCGCAGGTCCAGGGCGAAGGGGTCGCCCCCGTCGACATCCCGTGCGGGGGCGCCCGCGCGCGCCCGGGCCTCGGCGTTGTCCCGGCCGTAGAACCGCAGCCCGCCCGAGGCGAAGACCCGCTCCGGGGTGTCGGCCAGCCACCAGTTGACCAGGTCGAAGTGGTGGGAGGACTTGTGCACCAGCAGCCCGCCGGAGTTCTCCTTCTGCCGGTGCCAGCGGCGGAAGTAGTCGGCGCCGTGCACGGTGTCGAGCATCCAGCTGAAGTCCACGGAGGTGACCGTGCCGATCGCCCCGGACTGCACGACGTCCTTGAGGGCGGTGTTGCGCGGGGAGTACCGGTAGTTGAAGGTGACCACCACGTGGCGGCCGGTCTCCTCGACGGCCGCGGTGATCCGGCGGCAGCCCTCGGCGTCCACGGTCAGGGGCTTCTCGACGACGGCGTCCGCCCCGGCGCGCAGCGTCTGACAGATGTAGTCGGCGTGGGTGAGGTCGGGGGTGGTGATGATGACCCGGTCGATCCCCTGCTCGCGGATCGTCCGGGTGAGCTCCGCGGGGTCCAGGACGCCGATCCGGACGCCCGAGGTCTCCTCGGCGAGCCGGCGGTAGTGCTCGGCCCGCCCGGGGTTGGTGTCGCCCACCGCCACCAGCTCGGCGACGTCGGCGTGGTCGTCCAGCAGGGAGCGGAGGTACATCTCGCACCGGTTGCCGGTGCCGACCAGGACGTACCGGGTCCGCCTCCCCTGCCGTGCCGTGCCGTCCGTGCCGCTGTGCTCTGCGCTGTCCATCGGTTGCTCCTGGTTCTGGAGGGGTGTGCGGGGGTGGGGGCCGGCGGCCGGGTGTCCCCGGCCCGGGCGGGCCGGGGACACCGGGGCCCCTGCGCGGGGCCCGTCGCCGGCTACTTGATGCCCGTGGTGGCGATGCCCTTCACGAGGAACTTCTGTCCCACGAGGAAGGCGATGAACACCGGCAGCAGGGACACGATCGACATCGCGAACAGGGATCCCCACGAGGACTCCCCGGAGGCGTCCACGAAGGCCCGCAGCGCCACGGGGACGGTGAACATGTTCGGGTCGGTCAGGTAGATCAGGGCGCTGAAGAAGTCGTTCCAGGTCCAGATGAACGTGAAGATCGTGGTGGTGGCCAGGGCCGGGACCATCATCGGCAGGATGATCTGCCCGAAGATCCGGGCGTGCCCGGCGCCGTCGATCCGCGCCGCCTCGTCCATGTCCTTCGGGATGCCGCGGATGAACTGCACCATGAGGAACACGAAGAACGCGTCGGTGGCGAGCAGCTTCGGCACGATCAGGGGCCAGAAGGTGTTCACCCACCCGATCTGGGAGAACATGATGTACTGCGGCACGATCACCACGTGGAACGGCAGCATGATCGTGAGGAGCATGAGGGCGAAGGCCGGCTTCTTGAAGCGGAACTCCAGCCGGGCGAACGCGTAGGCCGCCATGGAGCAGGAGACCAGGTTGCCGATGATGCACCCGAGCACCACCACCGCGGAGTTGAACAGGTACACGCTGAACGGGCTGGACAGGGCGCCCCACCCGTCCGAGTAGTTCGCGGTCTCGAGCGTCTGCAGCAGGATCCCGGGCTCGCGGAAGATGATGTCGTCGGGGCGCAGGGAGCTGGCCACCATCCACAGCAGCGGGTAGATCATCACGCCGCCGGTGAGGATCAGCGCCAGGTGCTTGAGCAGGGAGCGGATCCGTGCCCGGGTCCCCGGACCGCGGGGCTTCGGCGCCGGGGCGCTCTGCGAGCCCTCGGTCTGCGCCGGGACGAGGTCCTGGTCGGCCGTCCGGACGGCGCTGTCGGCGATTGTCGAATTAGTCATCGTAGAACACCCAATACTTAGACGCGATGAAGTTGAGGGCGGTGAACGCCCCGATGATGAGGAGCAGCAGCCAGGCCATGGCCGCGGCGTAGCCCATGTCGAAGCGGCCGAAGCCCGTCTGGTACAGGTACAGCGTGAAGAACATCGTCGAGTCGGACGGACCTCCTCGGCCGCCGGAGACGATGAACGCCTGCGTGAAGGACTGGAACGCCTGGATGATCTGCAGCACCAGGTTGAAGAAGATGATCGGGCTCAGCAGCGGCAGCGTGATCCGGAAGAACTTTGTGATCTTCCCGGCGCCGTCGATGGAGGCCGCCTCGTAGTACATGGTGGGGATCTGGCGCAGGCCCGCGAGGAAGATGATCATCGGCGCCCCGAAGGTCCACACGTGCAGCAGGATGATGCTGCCGAGCGCGGTCCGGGGGTCGGCGATCCAGCCGATGCCCTCGATGCCCACGAGGGCCAGGAGCTGGTTGACCAGTCCGGTGGTGCCGAAGAGCTGCTTCCAGAGGATGGCGATGGCCACCGAGGAGCCGAGCAGCGAGGGCAGGTAGAAGACGGAGCGGTAGAACGCGAGGCCGCGCAGGCCCCGGTCGAGGACCATGGCGATCGCCAGGGCCAGCATGAGCTGCAGCGGCACCCCGACGAGCACGTACGTGAAGGTCACCTGCAGCGAGTTGTGCAGCCGCTCGTCCGCGAGCATCCGGGAGAAGTTCTCCGTCCCGATCCAGTCGGGCGCCCGCATGAGGTTGTAGTCGGTGAAGGAGAGGTAGAGGGACATCAGCATGGGGCCCAGGGTGATGACCACCAGTCCCACGATCCACGGTGCCAGGAAGACCGCCGCGGCCTTGTTGTCCCGCCTGTCGGCGCGGGGCTTCCGCCGGCCGGCCGCACGCTTGGCCCGCTTCCCGGGCAGGCCCTCCCGGGTCAGCTCCTCGACGACGCTCATGCCGGGACCGCCCCTCGGCGCAGCCGCGCCCGGGAGACCCGGAGCGGTTCGGTGTCGATGTGCGTCGTTGTCATCGGTATCTCCTCGAAGCGTGTGGGAAAGCGTTTTCCAGAGCTGCGTTGCGTCCAGGCTAGTGGCCGGTTCCTGTGACGTCAACCACAATCTACGGTTGTGTCGGCGCCCGTCGCGGGGCCGGCCCGCCGTCGGACGGGAGCCCGGCCAGGAGCCGCAGCGCCTCGACCGTCGCCGGCGGGCCGTAGCGCTCCGCCTCGTCCTGCGCGGCCCGGACGGACGGCGCGACGCCCACGAGCGAGGCCGCCGCCAGGACCCCCGCGCCGCGCAGCTGCTCCGCGGACAGGCCCAGCCGCCCGGCCACGGCCACGACGGGCACCCCCCGGGCCGCGGCCAGCGCGGCCGCGGCGAGCGGCGCCTTGCCCTGCAGCGACTGGGCGTCCAGCGACCCCTCGCCGACGACGAGCAGGTCCGCGTCCTCGAGCTGCTCCTCGAGCCCCACGAGGGAGGACACGAGGTCGAAGCCGCGCTCGAGCGTCGCCGGGGTCAGGGCCAGGAAGCCGGACGGGAAGCCGCCGGCGGCGCCGGCCCCCGGGAGCAGGAACGGACGGGCGCCCTCGAGACCGGCCAGCAGCCCGGCCCAGCGCCGGAGCGCGGCGTCCAGCTCGCGCCGGGCATCGCGGTTCGCGCCCTTCTGCGGGGCGAAGACGTGCGCGGCCCCGTCGGGGCCGTGCAGCGGGTTCTGCACGTCCACGGCCAGCCGCAGCCGCACCGTGCGCAGCCTCGGGTCCAGGGCGGAGACGTCCAGGCGGGCGGCGGACAGCAGCCCCTCCCCGCCCAGGGGGACGGGCGCGCCGTCGTCGTCGAGGACGTCCAGGCCGAGCGCCCGCAGGGCGCCCGAGCCCCCGTCCGTCATCGCCGAGCCGCCGAGCCCGACGACGACGTCGGTCGCCCCGGCGTCCAGCGCCGCCCGGATCAGCTGGCCGCAGCCGTAGCTGTGCGCCGCCCGGGCCGTCGCCGGACTCGGGCGCACCTGGTCCAGCCCGCTCGCCTGGGCGGACTCGACGACCGCGGTGGTGGCGCCGGAGGGCGCCGTGAGCAGCGCCCAGCGCGCCCGCACTCTGCCCTCCACGGCGCCCCGGACGAGGGTGCGGCGCAGCCGCGCCCCGGCCGCCACCGCGGCGTCGACGGTGCCCTCGCCCCCGTCGGCCAGGGGCACCGCCCGGATCCGGGCCCCGGGCCGGTGCTCACGCACCCCGGCCGCGAGCACGGCGGCGGCCTCGGCCGCCGTCAGCGACCCCTTGAACTTGTCCGGGGCCACGACCACCCGGGGCCGCTCGCCGAGCACGTGCGGCCCCACGTCAGGCGGTGGCGCGGGCGGGTGCGCCGGTCAGGGACGGCAGCACCAGGGACTCCCAGCGCTCCTTCATCACGGCGAGCACGACGTCCGGGTCCTGGTCGAAGATCTCCTGGTTGAAGATCTCGACCTCGACCGGGCCCGTGTAGCCGGCGGCGGCGACCCAGCGCCCGATCGTGCCGAAGTCGATCACCCCGTCCCCCATCATCCCGCGGGAGAGCAGGGCGTCGGAGGCGATCGGCAGGTTGAAGTCGCAGACCTGGTAGGACGCCAGCCGGCCCTCCGCGCCGGCCCGGGCGATCTGGGTCTCCAGCCCGGGGTCCCACCAGACGTGGAAGGTGTCCACCACCACGCCCACGGCGTCCACCGGGTGCGGGGCGGCGAGGTCCAGGGCCTGCCCGAGCGTGGAGAGCACGGCCCGGTCGGCCGCGTACATGGGGTGGAGGGCCTCGAGCACGAGGCGCACCCCGTGCTCGAGGGCGTAGGGGACGAGCTCGGCCAGCCGTTCGGCCACGCGCTCGCGGGCGGCCACGACGTCCTTGTCGCCCCGGTCGCCCTCGCCGCCCAGGACGTGGGCGGCGGCGGGCAGGCCGCCCACGACCATGATCAGCTCGCTCGTGCCCAGGACCTGGGCCTCCCGGATGGCGGCCCGGTTGCTCTCGAGCGCGGCCCGCTGCCCGGCCTCGTCGGCCGCCGTGAGGAAGCCGCCGCGGCACAGGCTGGAGACCTGCAGCCCGGCCTGCTCGATGATCCGGGCCGCGTTCTCGAGCCCTGCCTCGGCCACGCGGTCGCGCCACACGCCGATGTGCCCCAGCCCGGCGCGGGCGGTGGCGTCCACCGCCTGCTGCAGGGTCAGGCCGCGGGTGGTGCCCGTGTTCAGCGACAGCTGGAAGTCCGCGCTCATGCCGCACCTCCGGTGCTGCCGGCCGGCACGAGAGCCGGTGCGAGGACCGGCGCGCCGAGGCCCGCCGCGTCGAGGAAGGTGCTCATCCGCCGCGCGGCGAGCTCCGGGTCGAGCAGGAGCCCGGCCCGGTCGGCCAGCCTGAACACCTCGACCAGGTGCGGCACGGAGCGGCCCGAGTGCAGTCCGCCGACCATCTGGAACCCCGGCTGGCTGCCGTTGAGCCAGGACAGGAACGCGATGCCGCACTTGTAGTAGAAGGTCGGGGCACTGAAGACGTGGCGCCCGAGCTCCTCCGTGGCGTCGAGGATCGCCCGCGCCCGGCCGGGCTCCCCGGCGTCGTAGGCCTGCAGCGCGGTGGACGCCGCCGGGTAGATGCCGGCGAAGATCCCCAGCAGCGCGTCGGAGTGCCGGGTGCCGTCGCCGTCGATGAGCTCGGGGTAGTTGAAGTCGTCGCCGGTGTAGAGGCGGACCCCCTCCGGCAGCGCCGCCCGCAGCCGGGTCTCGTGCGCGGCGTCCAGGAGGGAGACCTTGACGCCGTCGACCTGCCCCGGGTGGGACCGGATGAGCTCGAGGAAGGTCTCCGTGGCCGTGTCCACCGCGTCGCTGCCCCAGTAGCCGGCCAGCGCCGGGTCGAACATCGTCCCGAGCCAGTGCAGGACCACCGGGTGCCGGGCCTCGCCCAGGAGCTGGGAGTAGACCCGCAGGTAGTCGTCGGCGTCCCGGGCGGCCCGCACCAGTGCGCGGGACGCCATCAGGATGACCTTCGCCCCGGCGCCCTCGACCACCTCGACCTGCTCCCGATAGGCCTCGAGCACGGCGCGCAGCCCGTTCTCGCCGGGCGTGACGCCCGCCGGGTCCAGCTGGTCCGTGCCCGCCCCGCACGCGATGAGGTCGCGGACGGTCCTGCCCGCCAGGGCCGGGCTGCCGGTGGCCAGCGCCGCCGAGGCCTCGGCGGTCGAGCGCCGGATCAGCTGCTGGGTGGCCGGCCAGTCCAGTCCCATCCCCCGCTGGGCGGTGTCCATGGCGTCGGCCACGCCCAGCCCGTAGGACCAGACGTCGTGGCGGAAGCCCAGGGTCGCGTCCCAGTCCAGCTGCGCCGGCGCCCCGGGGGTGTTGTCCGCGAGCACCAGGGGCACCACGTGCGCGGCGGCGTAGGCCTTGCGCGCGGTGAGGGGCGCCTGCGGCCGGGTCCAGCTCCCCGGCCCGGAGAGCACGTGCTCGGTGCGGGATCCGCTGCCGTCGGGCAGGAGCACGGCGCTCACCGGACGGCCTCGGCGGTGCGCCGCTCGGCCGGGGAGAGCTCGATCGCCGGGATGTCGATGGTGCGGCGCTCGGCCGAGGAGCGCAGGCCAAGCTCGGCCAGCTGCACCCCGCGCGCGGCGGAGAGCAGCCCGAACCGGTGCTCGCGGCCCGCTACGACGTCGGCCAGGAACTCCTCCCACTGCGCCTTGAAGCCGTTGTCCAGCTCCGCGTTGGCCGGCACCTCCAGCCACTGGTCGCGGAAGGACTCGGTGACGGGCAGGTCCGGGTTCCAGACCGGCTTGGGCGTGTGGGCCCGCTGCTGGGCCACGCACTTGTTCAGCCCGGCGACCGCCGAGCCGTGGGTGCCGTCCACCTGGAACTCCACCAGCTCGTCGCGGTACACGCGCACGGCCCAGGAGGAGTTGATCTGGGCGACCACGGGGTCGCCGTCCGGGGTCTCGAGCTCGAAGACGCCGTAGGCGGCGTCGTCCGCGGTGGCCGGGTACTCGTGGCCCTGCTCGTCCCACCGCGCGGGGATGTGCGTCACGGCGGTCGAGGTGACGGACCGGACCGGGCCCACGATGCCCTCGAGGACGTAGTTCCAGTGGCAGTACATGTCGACGGTCATGGACCCGCCGTCCTCGCGCCGGTAGTTCCAGGACGGGCGCTGGGCCTCCTGGTGCTCGCCCTCGAAGACCCAGTAGCCGAACTCGCCGCGCAGGGACAGGATCCGGCCGAAGAAGCCCTCGTCCACGAGCCGCCGCAGCTTCACGAGACCGGGCAGGTAGAGCTTGTCGTGGACCACGCCGGCGGTGACGCCGCGCTCCTGGGCGATCTGCGCCAGCTCGACCGCCTCGTCCAGGGTCTCGGCGGTCGGCTTCTCGGTGTAGACGTGCTTGCCGGCGCGCATGGCCTTCTTGAGGGTCTCGGCCCGGAGGCTGGTCATGGAGGCGTCGAAGACCACGTCCACGGTGGGGTCCTCGATGACCGCGTCGAGATCGGTGGTCCAGTGCTCCACGCCGTGCCGGCGCGCCAGCTCGGCGACCTTGGCCTCGTTGCGGCCCACGAGGATCGGCTCGACGGTCACGCGGGTGCCGTCCGGCAGGGTCACTCCTCCCTGGTCCCGGATGGGCAGGATCGAGCGCAGCAGGTGCTGGCGGTAGCCCATGCGGCCGGTGATGCCGTTCATGGCGATGCGGAGAACTCGGGGCTCGGACATCATCAACTCCAGAGAATTCGGGAAATTTGTAGGAAAGCGCTTTCCACTCTAGGGTTGGCTCAGTGTGACTGTCAACACGTTCCCGGTCCCGGACTCCCCGGCGCGGGGGCGAGACGCCCACCGGATGCGGTGAGGAGGAAGCAGGACCGGACGATGAGCGCAGTGACCCTCTCCCAGGTGGCCCGGGAGGCCGGGGTGTCCCTGGCCACGGCCTCCCGGGTGCTCAACGGATCGGACCGCCGGCCGGCCGAGCACATCGCGGAGCGCGTCCGGGACGCCGCGGAGTCCCTCGGCTACGTGGCCAACGCCCAGGCGCAGGCGCTGGCGCGGTCCACCACCGGACTGGTGGGGCTCGTGGTCCACGACATCGCCGACCCCTACTTCTCCTCGATCGCCAAGGGCGTGCAGCGCCGGGCCCGCACGGACCGGCACCAGCTGCTGCTGGCCGCGACCGACGGCACCGACCAGCTCGACGCCGTCGCGGCCTTCGCGTCCCACCGCACCGACGCGATCATCATGGCGGGCTCGCGGCGGCGGGAGATCGACCCCCGGCTGCTCGCCGAGCTCACCCGCTACCAGAAGAACGGCGGCCGGGTGGTGACCATCGGCCAGGCCTGGCTCGAGGGCGCCGGCGCCGTCACCATCGACAACCGCAGCGCCGGCGACGACCTGACGGACATGCTGATCGGGACGGGCCGGACCCGCTTCGCCTTCCTCGGCGGGCCGGACGAGCTCGCCAGCGCGGCGGAGCGCCGGGCGGGCTTCCGCGCGGCCCTCGAGCGGGCGGGCCTGGAGCCGGAGGCCGAGGTCACGGAGGACTTCAACAGCCAGGGCGGCTACGAGGCCGCACGGGCGCTGGTGGACCGGCTCGGGGCCGACGCCGTGCGCGGGCTCACGGTCGTGGTCGGCAACGACGTCATGGCGCTGGGCGCGATCGCGGGCTTCCGGCACGCCGGGCTCGTGGTGCCGGACGACCTGCGGGTGGCCGGCTTCGACGACATCCCCAACCTGCGGGACTTCTCCCCGGGCCTGACCACCGTGCGCTTCCCCCTGGAGCAGATCGGGGAGACCGCCGCGGACATCGCCCTGAGCCACGACCAGGTCCGGATCGAGCACGTGGTGGGCGAGATCGTGCGGCGCGAGAGCGCCTGACCCCCGCACGGCCGAGGGCGCCGCCGCCGGACTCCTGTCCGACGGCGGCGCCCTCGGCCGTGCGGGGCAGGGGCTCAGAGGTGCGCCTCCCCCGCCTTCACGGCCAGGACCGGCCGGTCGGACTGCAGGAGGATCCGCTGGGCGTGCGAGCCCATGATGAACTTCCCCACCTGGGAGCGCTGGCGCAGGCCGATGACGATCCGGGACACGTCGTGCTCGCGGGCGAGGTCGAGGATCTCCTGGGCGAGGTCGTCCCGGTGGGACGGCTGGAGCACGGTGTGCGGGACACCGGCGGACTCGGCGGCGGAGGTGACGCGGCGCAGGTCGTCGTCGGAGGCGACCGACTTGTCCGCCAGGGCGCCCTCGCGCACGGAGTTGACGATCAGCAGCCGCTCCCCCCGCAGCCGGGCCTCCTCGATGGCGGCGCGGACGGCGGCCTCGCCGACGGGGGTGGGGACGTAACCGACGAGGATGCTCATGCGTTCTCCTTGACAGGGGTGCGGTCGGAGTCCTCGACGGACGGTCCCGCGGGGGACGTCCCGGAGGCGCTGCGACGGCGGAGGGCGGACTGGATGACGGGCAGCACGGCGACGAGCACGAACAGCAGCAGCAGGGTCGCCGAGATGGGGCGGGTGAAGAACCCGGTGACGTCTCCCTCGAAGACGAGCAGGGAGCGGCGCAGGTTGGACTCCAGCAGGGAGCCGAGGACGAAGGCCAGCACCAGGGGGCCGGGCTCGAAGCCGAACTTCTTCATGAGGTAGCCGACGGCGCCGAAGACCACGACGAGCATGACGTCGAACATCGAGTTGTTGATCGTGTAGGCGCCCAGCATCGTGATCAGCACGGTGATGGGGGCGAGGATGGCGCCCCGCACCCGGAGGATGCGCACGAACACCCCGATGAGGGGGATCGACATGATCAGCAGCAGGATGTTGCCGACGTACATGGAGTTGACCACGCCCCAGAACAGCTCGGGGTCCTGCTGGACGAGCTGCGGGCCCGGCGTGACGCCCTGGATGAGCAGGGCGCCGAACATCAGGGCCATCGTGGCGTTGGCCGGGATGCCCAGGGTGAGCAGGGGGATGAAGGAGCTGGTGGCCGCCGCGTTGTTGGCGGTCTCCGGGCCGGCGACGCCCTCGATGGCGCCCCTGCCGAAGCGCTCGGGCTGCTTGGCCCGCTTCTTCTCCATGGCGTAGGCGGCCATCGAGGAGATCGTGGCGCCGCCGCCGGGCAGGATGCCGAGGAAGAAGCCCAGGACCGAGCCGCGGCCGATGGCCCCGGACGACTGCTTGAGGTCCGCCCGGGAGGGCCAGACGTTGGAGACCTTGTCGGGCGCCTTGGCCGCACGGTGGCGCTCCTCCAGGTTGTGCAGGATCTCGCCGAGGCCGAACAGCCCCATGGCCACGGGCACGAAGTCGATGCCGTCGGCCAGGTTGAGGTTGCCGAACGTGAGCCGTTCGGCTCCGGTGAAGACGTCGCGGCCGACCGTGGCCAGCAGCAGCCCGAAGCACGCGGCGATCAGCGCCTTGGACTTGTTGCCGTTGCTGATGGTGGCCACCAGCAGGATGCCGAGCAGGGCGAGCGCGGTGTACTCGGGCGGACCGAAGTCGAGGGCGAAGCCGGCGACGAGCGGGGCCAGGAAGGTGAGGCCGACGATCGCGACGGTGCCGCCGATGAAGGAGCCGATCGCGGCGATGCCCAGCGCGGTGCCGGCGCGGCCCTGCTTGGCCAGCATGTAGCCGTCGAAGACCGTGACCACGGAGCTGGCCTCGCCGGGCAGCCGGAGCAGCACGGAGGTGATGGTCCCGCCGTACTGGGCCCCGTAGAAGATGCCGGCCAGCATGATGATCGCCGTCACCGGTTCGATGCCGTAGGTCAGCGGCAGCAGGATGGCGATGGTCGCGGCGGGGCCCAGGCCGGGCAGCACGCCGATCAGCATGCCGATGGTCACGCCCAGGAGGCAGTACAGCAGGTTGGTCGGTTGGAGGACGACGCCGAAGCCGTCCAGGGCGGGTTGCAGGAAGTCCATGCGGGAGCCTTTGGTCGGTGGCCGCCGTGGCGGCGGCCGTCAGAACAGGTGCGGGATCGACGTGCCGAGGGCGGTGATGAAGATCAGGTAGAAGGCGACGACGACGAGCGCGGAGTACAGGGCCGCGGCCCGCCACGTCTCGCCGCCCAGGAACTTCATCCAGACGAAGGACAGGAGCAGGGCGGGGATCTCGAAGCCGATCACGGGCATGAGCAGCACCAGCCCCACGAGGGTCACGAGCCCGCAGGCGGCCAGCAGCGACTCCCGGGTGAACTTCTCCCCCTCTCCTCCGCGCCGGCCCAGGACCAGGTGGGACAGGCCGATCACGACGGCCACGACGCTCACCACGAACGGCCACATGCCGGGGGCCGGCTGCTGCGGTGTGCCCAGTCCCATGCGCAGGGACAGCACGGCCGCGGCAGCCGCCAGCACCGTGACCGCCAGGGTCGAGCCGAGGGCCGCCGCGCGGCCGCCGGGCGGCGGGCCCTCGGCCTCCCACCGGGCGGCGAGCTGCTCCGGGGTGAGCTCCTCGACCGCCGTCTCCGGGTCGTGGAGGACGTCGGCGACGGAGGCCGTGCCGTCCGGGCGGGACTGCTTCATGGAGTCGCTCCTGGCTGTAGTGGTCGGCAGGGCCGTGGTGGTGGTCATGGCGGCGCCGGTCCCTACTCGGCGAGGGAGATGTCGTGCTCCTCGACGAGCTGCTCGTAGCGCTCGGCGAGCTCGGTCCACTCCGCCTCGACCTCCTCGCCGGAGACCTCCCACGGGGTGAGCAGGTTCTGCTCGTTGAAGTCCTGGTAGGCCTCCGACTGCACGGCGGCGTCGAAGGCCTCGACCAGCCGCGCCTTGACGTCGTCCGGGAGCCCCTCGGGAGCGGCCACCGCCCGGTACTGGGAGACGGGGACGTCGTAGCCGGACTCGACGGCGGTGGGCACGTCGGGCAGGAACTCGTTGCGCTCCTCGGAGAACACCACGATCGGCGTCACCTCGCCGGCGTCGATCTGCGGCTTGGCCTCGCCCAGCTGGACGGTGGCGACCTGCACCTGGTCGCCGAGCACGGCGGTCAGCGCCGGGGAGCCGGAGTCGAAGGGCACCTCGGTGCCGGTGATGTCGGCCTGCGCGAACAGCACGGTCTGGGCCAGCTGGGAGCCGGTGCCCACGCCGGTGGTGCCGTAGCTGAACGAGCCCGAGGCGCCCTGCACGTCCTCGAGGGACTCCAAGCCGGACTCCTTGCTCGCGACCATCACGTAGTCGTCCTGGGACAGGCCCTTGAGCACCTCGACGTCGTCCAGGGACACGGCCTCCTCCTCGCCCACGGCCAGCGGCGTGATGGTGATCAGCGAGGCGTTGAGCAGCACCAGGTTCTGGCCGTCGGGGGACGCGCCGGCGACCTCCTGGGTGGCGAGGGCGCCGTTGGCGCCGGGCTTGTTCACGACCGGCATCGGGACCCCGAGGTCCTCCGCGGCGGCGTCGGACACGGCGCGGGCGATGAGGTCGGTGGATCCGCCGGCGGCCTGGCCGACGGTCAGGGTGATGGGATCCGTCGGGAAGTCCGCCCCGGAGGCGCTGCTGCCCCCGCCGACGTTGCCGCCGCACGCGCTGAGCGCGAGGAGCGAGGTCGCTGCGGTGACGCCGACGAGCGCCGTGCGGAACGAGGTGTTCTTCATGGGTTCTCCTGAAGGGGTGAGGGATCGGAACCGCCCGACCGGGGCGCGAGAGGACTCGCACCCCTGTGAGTGGCATCACAAGCGGATCGGTTCCCGAGCCTAAAGAGGGATGATGATGCCTGTCCAAGCCAATTCGTGCATTGAGTAATACCCGGAGGACATGATGTTCACACTCGATCAGGCACGGAGCTTCATCGCCGTCGCGGAGGAGCTGCACTTCGGCCGCGCCGCCGTGCGGCTCAACATGACGCAGCCTCCCCTGAGCCGCCAGATCCAGAAGCTCGAGAAGACGGTGGGGGTCGAGCTCCTGGAGCGGGACAACCGCCGGGTGGCGCTCACGGCCGCCGGGCGGGCGTTCCTGGTCGAGGCCCGCAAGCTGGTGGTCGCCGCCGACCGGGCGCCGCTGCTGGCGCGCCGGATCGCCGCCGGGCGCTCGGGGGTGCTGCGGATCGGCTTCACGGCGGCCTCCGGGTTCAGCCTGCTGGGACCGCTGCTCAGCGAGATCGAGCGGGTGCTGCCGGACGTCGACGTCGACCTGCAGGAACTGGTGACCGGCGAGCAGCTGCAGGCGCTCGAGAACGGCGACCTCGACCTCGGGCTCGCCCGCCCGCCCTTCGACACGGAGCTCTTCGAGTCGCAGCTGCTGCTCGCCGAGGACCTGTACGTCGCCGCCCCGGCCGACCACCCGCTGAGCACCCTCAGGCGGCCCGTCACGTCGGCCGACCTCAAGGACCTCCCGCTGATCATGCACTCCCCCACCAAGGCGCGGTACTTCTACGACCACGTGGTGCGGCTCGTGGAGGTGGAGCACCGCAACGTCGTCCACACCGTCAGCCAGGTCCTCACCATGGTGGCGCTCGTGGCCGCGGGGCGAGGAATCGCCTTCGTCCCGGAGTCCGCCCGGCTGCTCGGCATCGACGGCGTGTCCTACCACCGGCTGGCCAGCAGCTCCTCGGGCTCCGTCGAGCTGCACGCCCTGTGGGACCGCACCTCGAAGAATCCCGCCCTGCACCACCTGCTCGACCTCCTGCGCACCCAGCCGCACTGAGCACAGCATCGATGCCCTCAGTGCATGACTCCATTCAAAAACGGCCTTGGACAGCATCAAAAGTCCTCCCTAGGGTGAGACGTGATTCACAGGCAGAACGCCTCACCTCGACCCATGCGAAGGACGACGACCGTGGCCACACACACTCCCCGGGAACTGGCGGACAAGCTCAAGGACGGCCTGCTGTCCTTCCCCGTCACCGCGTTCGACCAGGACCTGCTCTTCGACGAGAGCGCCTACCGCCAGCACCTGTCCTGGCAGGCCTCCTACCCCGTGGCCGGGCTCTTCGCCGCCGGCGGCACCGGGGAGGGCTTCTCCCTCACCCCCGAGGAGACCGCCACCGTGGTGGCCGCGGCCGTTGACGAGGTCGCCGGCCGGGTCCCCGTGCTGGCCCCGGCGGCCGGCAACACCGCCCAGGCCGTGCGCAACGCCGCCGACGCGTCCGCCGCCGGGGCCGAGGGCCTGCTGCTGCTGCCCCCCTACCTCACCGAGTGCGACCAGGAGGGCCTGCTCGCCCACGCCTCGGCCGTGTGCCAGGCCACCGACCTCGGGGTCATCGCCTACAACCGGGCCAACGCCATCTACTCCGCCGCCACGATCGCCCGGCTGGCCGAGCGGCACGAGAACTTCATCGGCTTCAAGGACGGCGTCGGCGACATCGAGCACCTCACCAAGGTCTACGCCACCAACGGGGACCGCCTGTTCTACCTGGGCGGGCTGCCCACCGCGGAGACCTTCGCCCTGCCCCTGCTGCAGCTGGGGATGAGCACCTACTCCTCGGCGATGTACAACTTCGTCCCCGAGTTCGCCCTGGAGTTCTACGCCGACGTCCGCGCCCAGGACCGGGCCGCCGTCACGGACAAGCTCAACCGGTTCGTGCTGCCCTACATCGAGATCCGCGACCGGGTGAAGGGCTACGGGGTCTCCATCGTCAAGGGCGGGCTCAAGGCCGTGGGCCGGGACGCCGGCGGGGTCCGCCCCCCGCTGCAGGACCTCACCGAGACCGACCTCGCCGACCTCACCGCCCTCATCGACGCCCTCCCCACCGGCACCCCGGCGGACACCCTGCAGCGGGCCTGACACCAGCCTCTCCCCAAGAGACCGCACGCACAGACAGCGAAGGAAACCCATGTCCGTGAGCACCCAGACCACCACCCTCTCCGGCCACTCGATCATCGCCGGCCGCCAGGTCGTCGGCACCGGCGGCACCACCCACGGCATCGACCCGGCGACCAACGCCGAGCTCGAGCCCGCGTACTCCCTGGTCGACGAGGCCCAGCTCGCCCAGGCCACCGCGGCCGCCGAAGAGGCCTTCGAGTCCTTCAGCAGCCTCGACCCCGAGACCCACGCGGGCTTCCTCGAGAAGGTCGCCGCCAACATCGAGGCCGCCGGCCCCGAGCTGGTGGACCGCGCCTCGACCGAGACCGGACTGCCGAAGCCCCGCCTGCAGGGCGAGCTGGCGCGCACCACCGGGCAGCTGCGGCTGTTCGCCCGTGTGGTGCGGCAGGGCGACCACCGCGGCGTGCGCATCGAGCCGCCCCTGCCGGAGCGCACCCCCCTGCCCCGCCCGGACCTGCGCCAGCGCAAGGTCCCGCTGGGCCCGGTGGCCGTGTTCGGGGCCAGCAACTTCCCGTTCGCCTTCTCCACCGCCGGCGGCGACACCGCCTCCGCGCTGGCAGCCGGCTGCCCGGTGGTCTTCAAGGCGCACAACGCCCACCCCGGCACGGGAGAGATCGTGGGCCGCGCCCTCACGGACGCGGTCCGCGAGAGCGGCCTGCACCCGGGGGTGTTCTCGCTGATCTACGGTCCCGGCGCGAGCATCGGCCAGGCCCTGGTCAGGGACCCGGCCATCAAGGCCGTCGGGTTCACCGGGTCCCGCGGCGCCGGCACGGCGCTGATGGCCACGGCTGCGGCCCGTCCCGAGCCCATTCCGGTGTACGCCGAGATGAGCTCCATCAACCCCGTCTTCCTCTTCGACTCCGCCCTGCGCGGTGACGCCGAGGAGTTCGCCCGCGCCTACGTCACCTCCCTGACGGGCTCCTCCGGGCAGCTGTGCACCAACCCGGGTCTGCTGTTCGTGCCCGAGGGAGAGGCCGGCGACGCGTTCCTGGCTGCCGTCGGGCTCGTGCTGGCCGACGCCGAGGGCGCGACCATGCTCACCCCCGGCATCGCCCGCTCCTGCCGGGAGGGCATCGACGCCCTGGGCTCCCAGGAGGACGTCGAGATCGTGGCCCGCGGCAAGGAGGGCCCCACCGAGAACGCCCCCGCCCCCGTGGTCTTCGGCGCCCAGGTCCCCGCCTTCCTCACCAACCCGGTGCTGCAGGAGGAGATCTTCGGCGCCTCGTCCCTGGCGATCCGCTACGGCTCCGCGGAGGAGCTGGTGGCCGCGGCGGCCCGGATGGAGGGCCAGCTGACGGCGAGCCTGTTCCTGTCCGAGGAGGACGTCCCCACCGCGGCCCCGCTGCTTCCGGTGCTGGAGCGCAAGGTGGGCCGGATCCTCGCCAACGGCTGGCCGACCGGCGTGGACGTGGGCGAGGCGATGGTCCACGGCGGCCCGTTCCCGGCGACCTCCGACTCGCGGACCACCTCGGTGGGCACGCTCGCGATCGAACGGTTCCTCCGCCCCGTGGCCTACCAGAACATCCCCGCCGCCCTGCTGCCCGCGCCCGTGCAGGACGACAACCCGTGGCACCTCAACCGCCGGGTCGACGGCCGCATCCAGCTGGCCGGCCCCCAGGAAGGAGACCGCGCATGAGCGCCCAGCCCACCGTCGCACGGCTCGAGGTCGTGCCCGTCGCGGGGCACGACTCCATGCTGCTCAACCTCTCCGGCGCCCACGGGCCGTTCTTCACCCGCAACGTGGTGATCGTGACGGACTCCGACGGGCGGACCGGCCTGGGCGAGGTCCCGGGCGGGGAGGCGATCCGCGCCACGATCGAGGAGGCTGCCGGGCTGCTGGCGGGGCAGCCCGTGGCGCTGTTCCGCACCCTGCTGCGCCGGGTCGCCGCGGCCTTCGCGGACCGGGACGCCGGCGGGCGCGGCCTGCAGACCTTCGACCTGCGCACCGCCGTGCACGCCGTGACCGGCATCGAGTCCGCCCTCCTGGACCTGCACGGGCAGTTCCTGGGCGTGCCGGTGGCCGAGCTGCTCGGCGACGGGCAGCAGCGCGCCTCGGTGCCCATGCTGGGCTACCTGTTCTTCGTGGGCGACCCGGACAGCACCGGCCTGCCGTATCTGCGCGAGCCCCACGGCGCGGACCAGTGGGAGCGGGTGCGCCGGGAGGAGGCGATGACCCCCGAGGGCATCGTGCGCCTGGCCGAGGCCTCCCGGGAGCGGTACGGCTTCAAGGACTTCAAGCTCAAGGGCGGCGTCCAGGCCGGCGACCTCGAGGTCGACGCCGTCACGGCGATCAAGGAGCGGTTCCCCGAGGCCCGGGTCACCCTCGACCCCAACGGCGGCTGGCTGCTCGAGGAGGCCGTCCGGCTGGGCCGGCGGATGCAGGGCGTGGTCGCCTACGCCGAGGACCCGTGCGGCGCCGAGGGCCGGTTCTCCGGCCGCGAGGTGATGGCGGAGTTCCGGCGGGCCACCAGCCTGCCGACGGCGACGAACATGATCGCCACCGACTGGCGCGAGATGTCCCACGCGGTGCGCGCCGGCGCCGTGGACATCCCGCTGGCGGACCCGCACTTCTGGACGATGGCCGGTTCCGTGCGCGTGGCCCAGCTGTGCCACGAGTTCGGGCTGACGTGGGGCTCCCACTCCAACAACCACTTCGACATCTCCCTGGCCATGTTCACCCACGTGGGTGCGGCGGCACCGGGCGAGATCACCGCGCTGGACACGCACTGGATCTGGCAGGACGGCCAGGGCCTCACCCGGGAGCCGCTGCGCATCCGCGACGGCGAGATCCGGGTGCCCGCGAGCCCGGGCCTCGGCGTGGAGCTGGACCGCGAGCGCCTGGCGGAGGCCCACGAGCTCTACCTCGAGCACGGGCTGGGCGCCCGCGACGACGCCGCGGCCATGCAGTACCTCATCGAGGGCTGGAGCTTCGACCCGAAGCGCCCCTGCCTGGTCCGCTGAGCCGGAGAGGAGCGGCCGGATGACGGGGGTGCTGCTGGGCTTCGGCGTGGTGGCCGTGCTCACGGCCGTCGGTTTCGCCACCGCCGCGCTGCTGCCCGGTGAGGCCCGCACCATGCGTGCGGGCCTCACCCCCGTCATCTACTACCTGACCAATCCGGCGCTGATGGTGGTGCTCGTGGCGGGCACCGACCTCGGGGCCGTGCTCGGGGTCTACACCCCGATCGCCCTCGCCGCCGCCGCGGTGGCGGGTGCGCTCTTCGCCCTGTACAGCGGCCTGGTGCTGCGCCGGGGTGCGGCCCGCACGGCGGTCGGCGCCATGGCCTCCTCCTACGTGAACGCCGGGAACATCGGGCTGCCCATCGCGCTCTACGCGGTGGGCAGCGCCGCGCCCGTGGTCTCCGTGCTGCTGGCCCAGCTGCTGGTGATCGCCCCGCTCTATCTGCTCGTGTTCTCCTGGGCCACCCGCCCGTCGCGCCGTGCCGGTCCGGGAGCGGCAATCCGGACGGCGGCCCCCGGGCGGACGAGCACCTCGACCGGCCGCACGATCGTGCGGTCGGTGGCGAACCCCGTCACGGTCGGCACCGCGGCCGGAGTGCTGCTCTCCGCGACCGGCCTGGAGGTGCCCGAGGTGCTGTGGGCCCCCCTCGAGATGCTCGGCCAGGCGTCCGTCCCCCTGCTGCTCCTGCTGTTCGGGATGGGACTGCACGGGCAGCGCCCGTTCCGGAACCGCGCGCTCGTGCCGGACGTGCTCGGCGGGACGCTGGTCAAGGTGGTCGCGATGCCCGTGCTGGCGTGGGCGATCGGCAGGTTCGGGTTCGGCCTGGGCGGCACCGAGCTGCTGGGCGTGGTCGTCATGGCGGCCCTGCCCACGGCCCAGAACGTGTTCCTGTTCTCGTCCCAGTTCCGGATGCCGGCCAACGCCGCCCGCGACATCATCCTCCTCAGCTCGTTCCTCTCCTTCCCGGCCGTCCTCCTCGCCGGCCTGCTCCTGCACTGACCCGGGGCGCCCCGCGTGCACGGCACCGGCGCTGCACGGGGTCGGAGCGCTGTCGCAGTACCGTGGAGCCTGTCCGGGCCGCCCCTCGCGGGGCCGGCCTGCCCGCCAGCCCCGAGGAGACCTCCCCGTGCCGAGCCCGAGCGCCGATCCGCCGAGCGCCCCCACGTCCCGCCGGGCGCTCGTCTACCTCGCCGTGTGCGTGGTCCTGGTGGGCCTGAACCTGCGCACGGTCTTCTCCAGCTTCTCCGCGATCCTCCCGGAGATCACCGCGGCCGCCGGCCTCCCCGGGTGGGCGGTCACCGTGCTGACCACCGCCCCGGTGACGCTGCTCGGCGTCTTCGCGCCGTTCGCGCCGCGCCTGGCCCGCCGGTTCGGGTCCGAGAACGTGCTGCTGGGCGCGATGGTGGTCCTGACCCTGGGCCTGGTGGCCCGCGGGCTGCCCCTGCCCGGGGCGAGCGCCCTGCCGCTGCTGCTCGCGGGGACGGTCGCGTGCGGCGCCGCGATCGCCCTGGGCAACGTGCTGCTGCCGTCCATCGTCAAGCGGGACTTCGCCCACCGGATCGGCCTGATGAGCGGGCTCTACACCACCGCGATCTGCGCGTCCGCCGCCCTCGGCGCGGGCCTCACCTACCCGGTGTTCCAGGCCACGGGCTCCTGGCGGGGCTCCCTGGCGGTGTGGGCGGTGCCCGCGGCCGTGGTGGTGGCGCTGCTCGTGCCGGTGGCGCTCCGCCGCCGGGCGCCCGGCCCCCCGCCGCCAGGGACCGACGGGCCCGGCCCCTGGCGCTCGCCGGTGGCCTGGCAGATCACCCTGTTCATGGTCTTCCAGGCGATGATGTCCTTCAGCGTCTTCGCGTGGCTCGCCCCCATCCTGCGGGACCGCGGGATCGACGGTGCCACCGCCGGGCTGATCGTGGCCGTGTCCATCCTGCTCCAGATGACGGGCTCGCTCTTCGCCCCGGTCCTGGCCGCGCGGATGGCCGACCAGCGGGTGCTCAACGCCGCGGTGGCCCTCATGGCCGGCGGCGGCTTCGTGCTCTCGATCTTCGGGCCCCTCCAGCTGATCTGGGTCTGGACCGGGCTGCTGGGGCTGGGCCAGGGCAGCCTCACCGCCGTGGCCCTGACGATGATCGCGCTGCGGACCCGCAGCAGCCACATGGCGGTGCGGCTCTCGGGCATGATGCAGGGCGTCGGCTACGGCGTGGGCTCCTCGGGCACCTTCCTGGTGGGGCAGCTGCTGCACTGGACCGGGGGCTTCGCCGCGGCGGGCGTCATGTTCGCGGCGGTCGGCACGCTCGCGGCGGTCTTCGGCTGGCAGGCCGGCCGGGCCCGCCTCATCCGGGAGTGACCACCCCGTCCGCCGCGCCCCGGGGCGCGGCGGTGGAGGAGCGCTCGACGAGCGAGGTCTGGAGCTGGAGCGGGTGGACCCGGCGGGACCCGCCGGCCAGCAGGGTGATCGCGCGCTCGACGGCCATCTCGCCCATGGCGTGCAGGGGCTGGCGCACCGTGGTCAGCTTGGGCGAGGCCCAGCGCGCGAGCAGCGTGTCGTCGAAGCCGACCACGCTGAGGTCCTCGGGCACCCGCAGCCCCGCCTGCCGGGCGGCCTCGAAGGCGCCGAGGGCGGCCTCGTCGGAGGCCGCGAACAGGGCCGTGGGCGGATCCTCGAGCTCGAGCAGCTCCTGGGCGCCGGCGAAGCCCGCCTCGTAGCTGAACCCGCCGCCCGTCACGAGCCCGGGGTCGTGCGGCACCCCGGCGTCCTCCAGGGCGCTGCGGTAGCCGGCCAGGCGCTCGCGCGCCGGGACCGAGCCCCCGGCGCCGCTGAGGTGGCCGATCCGGCGGTGCCCGAGCCCCAGGAGGTGGGTGGTGGCCTCGTGCCCGCCGGCCCAGTTGGTGGAGCCGATGCTGGGGACCGTGGACGGCAGGCTGTTCACGGGGTCGATGGCCACCAGCGGGACCTGCGCGTGGGCCGCGGCGGCCACCTGCTCCGCGGTCAGCGGGGTGGTCACGGCGATGACCGCGGTCTCGCCCGTGCGGCCGCAGCGGGCGAACCAGTCCTCGGAGAACGGGGGGACGTCGCCCTGCTCCAGGCTCGGCAGCGTGCTCAGCATGAGGTCGGCCTCGGCGCGGCCGCAGGCGTCCACGGCGCCGGCCATCACCTGGAGGGAGTAGTTGCTCTCGAGGGTGTCGAAGACGAGCACGATGGCCGTCCGGGGCCGGCGGGCGGCCGAGCCCGTGTAGCCGAGGTCGGCGACCGCGGCCCGGACCCGCTCCCGCGTGTCCTCCCCCACGTCGGGGCGTCCGTTGAGCACCTTGGAGACCGTGCCCTTGGAGACGCCGGCCTGGGCGGCCACCTGGCTCAGCGTGGTTCTCTTCATGCGGGACGATCTCCTCGGACGCGGGCGGGTCACGGGCGCACGGCGAAACGTTTCGACGCACTTCGCCGCAGTGGCCCCGGTCACACCAGGGGGTTGACGGGTGTGAAACAGGCCACTTACTCTTCTCGCAACGAAACGCTACACGAAAAGTTTCGTAGGCGCAATGCATTGCTCGACGACGAGGAGAACGCCATGACCACCCACCGCAGCCTCCGCCCCGCGCCCGCCGGCGCGCACCGGGGCCCCTTCTCCCCCCGCTCGCTGTCCCGCATCGCGCTCGTGGGCGCCGCGGCCCTGACCCTGGCCGGGTGCAGCGCCGGGGCCCAGCCCGGCGGCGGGGGCGGCGAGGGCGGCGCCAGCGCCTGGACGCTGACCGGCGGCGCCGAGGAGACGTTCCGCAGCTCCTTCCAGGCGTGGAACGACGCCAACGGCGACAGCCCCATCACCGCCGAGTACTTCGCGAACGACGCCTTCAAGGAGAAGATCCGCACCAGCGTCGGCTCCGGCAACGCGCCGACCCTGATCTACAACTGGGGCGGCGACACCCTGGAGAGCTACGTCGAGAACGGCAGCGTGGTGGAGCTGACCGGGGAGATCCCCGAGATGGAGGAGCGCGCCCTCGACTCCGTACTGGAGACCGGCAAGGTGGACGGGAAGCTCTACGCCGTCCCGAACAACAACACCCAGCCCGTCATCCTGTACTACAACACCAAGCTCTTCGAGGAGGCCGGCGTCGAGGTCCCCACCACGTGGGAGGAGATGCTGGACGCCGTGGAGGCCTTCAAGGCCGAGGGCGTCACGCCGATCTCCGTGGCCGGCTCCAGCCAGTGGCCGTACCTGATGTGGATCCAGTACCTCACCGACCGGATCGGCGGGCCCGAGGTGTTCCAGGCCGTCGTGGACGGCGAGGAGGACGCGTGGTCGCACCCGGCGATCACCCAGGCCCTGGAGAAGATCCAGGAGCTCGTCGAGGCCGGCGGCTTCGGCGACGCCTACGGATCCGTGGTGGCCGACGCGGGCGCCGACGTGGCGCTCGTGCACACCGACCAGGCGGCCATGATGCTGCACGGCAGCTGGGTCTACTCCAGCTTCCTCACCGACGCCCCCGAGTGGACCGCCGAGGGCAACCTGGGCTACACCACGTTCCCCGAGATCGAGGGCGGACAGGGCGACCCGCAGAACATCGTGGGCAACCCGGCGAACTTCTGGGCCGTGTCCGCGGACGCGTCCGAGGAGGAGCAGGCCACGGCCCTCGAGTACCTCGACGACATGAACCTCGACGACGCCGCGGTCGACACGCTCTTCGACGCCGGGCTGATCCCCGCCGTGGACGGCGTGGAGGACAGGATCGCCGAGACCGAGCACCCGGAGTACCTCGACTTCGCCTACTCGATGGTCCAGGACGCGCCGAACTTCCAGCTCTCCTGGGACCAGGCGCTCCCGGCCGACCAGGGACAGGCCCTGCTGACCAACCTCAGCCAGGTCTTCGCCGGCGAGATGAGCCCCGAGGAGTTCCAGACCGCGATGAACGGGACGCTCTGATGCTCGTGCGCTCCTCCACCCGGCGGAGGGCCCGGGCGGGCGCCGGCCCCAGCAACTGGATGCTGGCGCCCGCCCTGGTCTTCTTCGGCATCTTCGCGATCGGTCCGCTGCTGGGCGTCCTGGTGCTGTCCTTCATGGAGTGGGACGGCCTGGGCACCCCGCAGTGGACCGGGGGCGAGAACTGGGTGTCCGTGCTCGAGAACCCGGTCTCGCGGCAGGCGATGGTGCTGACGGTCCAGCTCACGCTGCTGAGCTACGCCGTGCAGTTCCCGCTGAGCCTGCTGCTCGGCGTGTTCATGGCCGGCCGCCAGCGGTACCGGGAGTTCCTCTCCGTCCTGTACTTCCTGCCGATGCTCTTCTCGGCCGCGGCGATCGGCATCGCCTTCAAGGCCCTGCTCGACCCGAACTTCGGGCTGTCGCGGGCGTTCGACGCGGCGCTGCTGCGGCAGGACTGGCTGGGTGACGGGAGCCTGGCGTTCTACGTCGTCGTCGTCGTCATCTCGTGGTCCTTCATCCCCTTCCACTCGCTGCTCTACCAGGCGGGGGTGCGGCAGATCCCGCGGACCATGTACGAGGCCGCCACCATCGACGGCGCGGGCACGGTGCGGCAGTTCTTCTCGATCACGCTGCCGCAGCTGAAGTACACCATCGTGACGTCCTCCACGCTGATGCTGGTCGGCTCCCTGACCTACTTCGACCTCGTCTTCGCCCTCACCGGCGGCGGGCCCGGCACCGCGACCCGGATCCTGCCCCTGGACATGTACCTGACCGGATTCCGCAGCAACCAGATGGGCGAGGCCAGTGTCCTGGCGGTCATCCTCGTCGCCGTGGGGCTCACCCTCGCCCTCGGCCTGCAACGGCTCACCGGGGCCGAAAAGATGGAGAGCCAGGCGGAAGGTGCGTAGTCCCATGAGCACACGAACCACGGACACCCCTCCCGTGCGCACGCGGCCCGGGGGCGCGCCCCGCCCGGACGCCCGGCCGGCGGCCGCCCGTCCCGCCCGCCGGCGCCGGGGGCTCCCGAACATCCCGGCGGCCGTCGGCGGCTGGCTGTGGCTGGGCGCGATCATCATCCCGATCTACTACATCGCGATCACGAGCCTGAAGCCCCGCGAGGACTACTACTCCACGAACCCGCTGCTGCCCTCGTCCCCGACGTTCGCACCGTACGCCACGGTCCTGCAGAACCAGTTCGTCCAGTACTTCCTCAACAGCGTGGTCGTGGTCGTGTTCACGGTGGCCGGGATCGTGTTCCTGTCCCTGCTCGCGTCCTACGTGATCGTACGCAGCCGGAGCGGGCTGGCCGTGTTCTCGAACCGGCTGTTCCTGCTGGGCATCGCCATCCCGATCCAGGCGACGATCATCCCGATCTACCTGATCATCGTCCAGCTCGGCCTCTACGACACCCTGGCCGCCCTGATCCTGCCCGGGATCGCGTCCGGGATCCCGATCACGGTCCTGATCCTGACGAACTTCATGCGGGACATCCCCAACGAGCTCTACGAGTCCATGACCCTCGACGGCGCCGGCGACTGGAAGGTCTTCCGCACGCTCGTGCTGCCGCTGAGCCTGCCCGCCATCACCACCGTGGGCGTCTACAACGCCCTCAACAGCTGGAACAACTTCCTGTTCCCGCTGATCCTCACGCAGAGCTCCGCGAAGCGCACGCTGCCCCTGTCCCTGTGGACCTACCAGGGGGAGTTCCAGGCCGACATCCCCGCCGTCCTGGCCGCCGTCGTCCTCTCGGCGCTGCCGATCCTCGTCCTCTACGTCTTCGGGCGCCGGCACCTCGTCGCCGGGCTCACCGCCGGCTTCGGCAAGTGACGCGCCCACCGAGCAGAAAGAACACCCCCATGACAGCACCCTGGAACGACCCCGCCCGCCCCGTCGCCGAACGCGTCGACGCCCTGCTGCAGGAGCTGAGCCTCGAGGAGAAGGCCGGTCAGCTCGGCAGCTACTGGCTGCGCCCCGACCCGGAGGAGGCCACGGGCGGCGCGGCCCCCATGGAGTCCGCCTTCGCCGACGACCGCTCGACCTTCGAGGCCGCGATCGCGCACGGTCTCGGCCACATCACCCGGGCCTTCGGCAGCGCGCCGATCTCGGCCGCGGACGGGGTGGAGCACCTGCGCACCCTGCAGCGCCAGGTCGTGGAGACCTCCCGGCTCGGGATCCCGGCCATCGCCCACGAGGAGTGCCTCACCGGGTTCACCACCCTGGGGGCCACCTGCTACCCGGCCGCGATCGCCTGGGGCGCCGCCTTCGACCCCGAGCTGGTCCGCACCATGGCCCGGCACATCGGCGCCGACATGAAGGGCGTGGGCGTCCACCTCGGCCTCTCCCCCGTGCTCGACGTCGTCCGCGACTACCGCTGGGGCCGCGTCGAGGAGACCGTCGGCGAGGACCCCTACCTCGTGGGCACCCTGACCACCGAGTACGTCCGGGGGCTGCAGGAGGCCGGCGTGATCGCCACCCTGAAGCACTTCGCGGGCTACTCCACCTCCCGCGCCGGGCGCAACCACGCCCCCGTCTCGATCGGACCGCGCGAGTTCCGCGACGTCGTCCTCGTGCCCTTCGAGATGGCCGTCAAGCTCGGGCAGGCCGGCGCGGTGATGAACTCCTACGCGGACGTCGACGGCGTCCCGCCCGTCGCCGACCCCGAGCTGCTCACCACCCTCCTGCGGGAGACCTGGGGCTTCGAGGGCACGGTCGTCTCCGACTACTGGGCCGTGAGCTTCCTGGAGTCCATGCACCACGTCGCCGCGGACCCCCGCGACGCCGGCGTCCAGTCGCTCGCGGCCGGGATGGACGTGGAGCTGCCCGAGACCGGCTGCTTCGCGGACCTCGCCGGCGCCGTGCGCGACGGCGCGCTCGACGAGTCCCTGCTCGACCGCGCGGTGCGGCGGGTGCTGACGCAGAAGGTCGAGCTGGGCCTGCTGGATCCGGGCTTCGACCCCGGCACCGCGGGCGGGGCCGTCGACCTCGACTCCCCGGCGAACCGCCGGCTCGCCCGGCGCATGGCCGAGGAGTCCGTCGTCCTGCTCAAGAACGAGGGCGTCCTGCCGCTGGCCCGCGACACCGCCCGGAAGGTCGCGGTCATCGGCCCCAGCGCCGGGCAGCCCCGCGCGTTCCTCGGCTGCTACAGCTTCACCAACCACGTCCTGTCCCGCTTCGGGGAGTCCGGCACCGGCATCGAGATCACCTCGATCGTCGACGCCCTCGCCGAGGAGTTCGCGGACGGGGGGACCACCTTCCGGCACGCCCGCGGCGTCGACTTCACCGACCCCGACACCAGCGGCATCGCCGAGGCCGTGGCCGCGGCCGAGGAGGCCGACCTCGCGGTCGTCACCGTGGGCGACCTCGCCGGGCTCTTCGGCACGGGCACCTCCGGCGAAGGCTGCGACGTCGTGGACCTGTCCCTGCCCGGCCGGCAGGCCGAGCTCGTCGAGGCCGTGCTCGCCACGGGCACCCCGGTGGTCCTCGTGCTCGTGACGGGCCGCCCCTACAGCCTCGGCGCGTTCGACGACCGCTGCGCGGCCGTGGTGCAGGCCTTCATGCCCGGCGAGGAGGGCGGGCACGCCGTCGCCGGAGTGCTCTCCGGGCGGGTGAACCCCTCCGGGCGGCTGCCCGTGGGGATCCCCCGGCACGTGGGCGGGCAGCCCGGCACCTACCTGACCCCCGCCCTGGGCGGATACTCGGAGGGCGTCTCCAACCTGGACCCTCGGCCGCTGTACCCGTTCGGCCACGGCATCGGCTACTCGAGCTTCTCCTACGACGCGCTCGAGCTGTCCGCGGCCGAGATCGGCACCGACGGCACCGTGGAGGCCGCGGTCACCGTGACCAACACCTCCGGCCGGGCCGGCCAGGAGGTCGTCCAGCTGTACCTGAGCGACCCCGTCGCCCAGGTCGTCCGGCCGCTGAAGATGCTCGTCGGCTTCGCCAAGATCGCGCTGGAGGCCGGGCAGAGCGCCCGCGTGGTCTTCTCCGTCCACGCCGACCGCACCTCGTTCACGGGCCGGGCCGTGCGCCGGATCGTGGAGCCGGGCGAGTTCGTCCTGCGCGCCGGCACCTCCAGCGAGGACCTGCCCCTCGAGGGCCGGTTCACGGTCACCGGCACGGTCCGGGACGTGGAGGACGCCGACCGCGTCCTCACGACCCCCGTTTTCGAACGGGTTTTACAACTACCTCC
>NZ_AOSQ01000052.1:0-16938 GCF_000349605.1 Kocuria sp. UCD-OTCP | reverse complement strand
AGACCTGGTCTCGTAACTCTTCTACCTGACGCAGTCGGCGGAAGTTGATGAGCGTGACGGCGAGCAAGAGCAGCGGGAGCAGCGTGGCTGCAGTGCGGTCGTAACGGATCCCGAGACGCTTGAACCGCAGGACCCAGGAGATGGTGCGCTCCACGACCCAGCGGTGCCGGCCCAGGTGGGTCTTGGCCTCGATTCCGCGCCGGGCGATCCGGACCTTGATGCCTCGCCGGTGCAGGTAGCGGCGGCACCTCGGGTAGTCGTAGCCCTTGTCCGCGTGCAGCTTCTCCGGCCGGCGGCGGGGCCGCCCCGGACGCCTTCGCCGGCCACGCACACTCGGGTTGGTCTCCAGCAACGGCTCGAAGAGTTTGCTGTCGTGGACGTTTGCGGCTGAGGCCAGCACATGCAGGGGCAGCCCGGCCGCGTCGGTGAGCAGGTGGTACTTCGTCCCCGGTTTCCCGCGGTCGGTGGGGTTCGGGCCGGTCAGCTCGCCCCCCTTTTGGCACGTACGGACACCGCGTCGATACTGGCCCGCGACCAGTCGAGGATCTCCTGCTCGGAGAGCTCNGCCGGTCAGCTCGCCCCCCTTTTGGCACGTACGGACACCGCGTCGATACTGGCCCGCGACCAGTCGAGGATCTCCTGCTCGGAGAGCTCCTCGAGCACTGCCCGGTGCAGCTTCTCCCACACCCCGGCCCCCTGCCACTGCCTGAGCCGGCGCCAGGCGGTGTGCCCGGACCCGCAGCCCAGGGCCGGGGGCAGGTCCCGCCAACGGCACCCGGTGTGCAGCACGAACAGGATCCCCTCCAGTGCCGCCCGGTCCTCGATCCGGGGTCGCCCACCGGGCCCTCGAGGTGGTGGCTGGGGTGGGATCAGCGGGGCGATCAGCTCCCACAGACGGTCATCGACCATCCACGACTGCGTCCTCGTCGTCATGCAGGCACTGTGGACCGTTCCCAGGCAGGTGGGCAACGACCGATCAGGTTTTGAGACCAGGTCTTANCGGGGCGATCAGCTCCCACAGACGGTCATCGACCATCCACGACTGCGTCCTCGTCGTCATGCAGGCACTGTGGACCGTTCCCAGGCAGGTGGGCAACGACCGATCAGGTTTTGAGACCAGGTCTTAGGCCTTCCCGTCGGGGCGGTACAGCAAATGGGCGCCCGGTGCTTTACATATGGCCCGGTTAGCGGCGGACCGTGCTGCGGTAGAGGTTCGTTTTCCGAGACGTCTTCTCGTATGGATGGGGAGGAAAGGAGCAGGGCCCGTCCCGAGATCCGGGACGGGCCCTGGCGGGCGGAGAGGGTCAGGAGCGTTGTTTGAGGGCGTCCCGGATCTCGGTGAGGAGTTGCACCTGGGGGTCGGCCTCCTCGTCGGCGGGGGCGATGCCCAGGCGGCGGTTGCGGGCCTCGATCATCTTGTTCATGGGCAACACGATCGCGAAGTACACGGCGGCGGCCACGAGCAGGAAGTTGACCAGGGCGGTGAGCAGCACCCCGAACCGGATGTCGTTGCCGTTGAGTGTGATCATCGCGAACGAGTCGAAGTTGGGTGAGCCCACCAGCGCCGAGATGGCGGGCATGAGCACGGACTCGACGAGGGCGTTGACGACCTGGGCGAAGGCGGCACCGATGATCACGGCGACGGCGAGGTCCAGGACGTTGCCCTTCATGATGAATTCTTTGAATCCTCTAAGCATGCGCCCAGACTATCGGCGCTGAGCCCACCGAGAACCCCGCCGCCCTAACCTATTGAGACCGTATCGATGTCCTTTTAGACGCTGCTAGCGGCACATCGGTCCGAATGCTCAGCGCCGCCTGCCCCTGGGTGCCTTGTGCCCACCGCCTGGGGGCGGGCAGTGCTGGAGTCGTGTGGGAACGACCCGTTGTGGAGGCCCGCAAGGGGCAGGGGGCTGGTCGGTCGAGTGCTCGGTGGCGGCCGCCTCGAGGGGTGCGCACGAGTGGGCCGGTCGGACACCTGGGCGCCGCATCCCGTGCCGGGAAGGGAAACCGGCTCCTCGAACTGAAGGTCGACGTCACGACGCGGGCCTCGGGCCCCACATGGGGTCCGAGGCCCGCGACAACACGTGCGGATCAGTTCTGCTGATCCTCAGGGTTCTGCTCGCCGACCAGACCTCCGGCGTGTTCCTGGGCCTGGTCCACCTGGTCCTGGAACTTGTTGCCGGTGTGCTCATCGACCATGTCGCCGCCGCCCTGGATGCCCTGCTCCACCTTGTCCGGGTTCTCGCTGGCGAAATTCTTGGCCTTGTCCGCAAAGCCTCCGAGATCCACCATGGTGACTCCTTCCTCGATCGGTCAGGGCGAAATCGTCTCCGCCCGGGAACTCGTCCAGCCTGGAACAAGGCCCCGACCCGAGTCAATCGATAGTGAACAGACACGGCGACCTGTTTTGCGCGAGCGAAGGGCCCCGGGGCGCGAAAGTTGCCAGACAATGGGAACTGTCGCGCGACAGTCCGACAAGCGGTGGGGGGCCGGTCAGCGCGACTCCGGACTCCTGCCGTGAATCATCACCGGGCTGTTGTGCCGGCCTCCGACAGGAACCGGGCGAAGCCAGCAGACCCGATCGTGATCGGCACGAACGGCTGGGCTTCCACGAGGGCTGGGGCACCGTCACCAGACTGCCGCCCGAGCTCGTCGAGCCACGGACCTAGACCCACGCCCACCGAAGGGAGAAGACGATGAAGCTGACCGTCACCGAGTTCGTGAGTCTCGACGGGGTGTCCCAGGGCCCGGGATCACCCGAGGAGGACACCAGCGGTGGGTTCACCCAGGGGGGATGGCTGGTCCCCTACCTGGACGAGGCGTTCATCAACCGCGCCGCGCAGTGGTTGGGCCAGGCCGAGGCACTGCTGCTGGGCCGGCGCACCTACGACGCCTTCGCCAGGGACTGGCCGAAGATCACCGACCCGAACGATCCCTTCACCGAGCTCATGAACAGCCTGCCGAAGTACGTCGCCTCGCACACCTTGACCACCGGCCCGTGGAAGCCGACCACGGTCCTCTCCGGCGACGTTGCGGCCCAGATCGCAGAACTCAAACAGCAGCCCGGGGCCGAGCTTCAGATCCACGGAAGCGCTCGACTGGCCCAGTCTCTGCTGGCCGCAGGACTGATCGACGCACTCCGGCTCGTGGTGGCCCCGGTCGTCCTCGGCCACGGGCGCCGCCTCTTCCCCGACGGTGGCGCGCCAGCGCGCCTGCAGCTGGTCAGCAATCAGACCACCCCGGGCGGGCTCGCCCTCCAGGTCTACGAACGGACCGGGCTCCCGGCCTACGCGACCTACACGGGCGTGTCGAACCTGGCCTGAGGACAACGATCACCCGCGCACCCGTCCGCAGAAGCCGTAGCCGTACCCGAGCCACGGCACGGTCGGTTCGCGGTCAGCCATCGGACTACCTCGACGCGCGACGGCACAGCGGGACCGCCGCACCGGAAGGTGTCAGGTTGACCTGTCACCTATTCGTGCGGCAGTCCCGTTCGTCGAGGTACTTGGAGGTGGTGGTCACCGAAGCGTGACCCAGCAGCTGGGCAACGACCTTCACGTCCCAGCCTTCGGTGAGCATCAGGGTGGCTGCGGTGCTACCGGACATTGCCCGCGGGAATGATGATGCAGTTGAGGTTCGGCATCTGGTTGCGGCCCTACGATGACCCCGTGCTCCATGACTTCTCCTTGCGACCGTTGATGGCAGCGGAGAACGCGTTGCTGGCCGCGGCCACGCTCGGGAACCTCAACTGGTGCGGGCAGCGGTTCATAGCGGCCGATGTGCGCACGCGGTCGGAGTTCGCCCACTACACGGTCGTTGATCCCCAGCGCGGCGACTTCGGTTGGGTGGCCGAAGTCGGGAAGGGCGCCATCGGCGTTGTCTGGGCCCAATTCCTGCCCCCGGATGATCCTGGTTACGGATTCCTCGCCGAGGACACCCCGGAGGTGAGCCTGTGGGTGCGGGGCGACTGGCGTGGCCGGGGAGTGGGCAGGGCGCTCCTGCGCCGGGTGCAGGACGACGCGCGAGCTCGAGGGGTGCCCCGGCTCAGCCTGTCGGTGGAGGCCGACAACTACGCCAAGAAGCTCTATGCGGCGGAGGGCTTCGTCGACGTCCCCGGACGTGCAGCCGATGGCGTCATGGCCTGGAACCCATAACAGGCACCGGGCCAGCACCACGCAGACGGCATCCCCAGGGGAAGGCTTAGCCGATGCGGTCGGAGTCGGTGTCCGCAGGACCGGGGGGCCCAGCAATTCCAGCCTGCCGTACGCGCCGGCGGAAACCGCCTCTGGGCGGACAACCCGGCCCCGGACCGCCTCGTCAGCACGGCGGGGCGTCCCACCGGCGGAAGTGGGGACATTATGAAAGTCGATCTTTTCCTTACCGGTCGGTACGGTTGGGGTATCGCGCACGGTGCTCAGTCGGGGGGCTGGGCCACCTAGTGTGGACCGTGTCAGAGGGCGCAGCCGGGGGGCTGGCCCATTCCAGACCGGTCGAATAGCCGCCGTCCTGGCGGCAGAAGAGCTGGGGCCTTGGGCTCCGTCGCCGGGGGGGGCGACGCTTCTGCCGCCGGGCCGGCGGCCCCTTACGGCACTCATGACCGTCCCTCCGTCCCTGTGGCAGCACATCGTCCAATCGCAGGTAGCTGCCCCGGTTGAGGAGGCCCGCATGAACGATGCCCACCCTGCCGCAGCGCACGCCAACTGGGCGACTCCCGTGGCCGATCCGCTGTCCCGGGCGGCGGCCTTTGCCGCCCTGCGCCCGGCCCTGGAGGCCCTGATCCACCAGGCAAGCGCCGACTCCCGGCTGAGCCCGGAGGCCCGTCGGGTGCTGCGCGCGGTGGCCCGCACCCGCCCCGAGCACACCCTGGCGCTGGCCGAGCTCGCCGCCCGCGCCAGCACGGCCAAGGCCCAGGTTCGCCTCGCGTTGACCGAGCTGGACGCCCACGGCTATCTCGCCCACCTGGCACACATCGCCCCGCACCTGAGCGCAGCACTGCCCCCACATACTCGCTGCACCCCGGCAACGGACCCTAAGGTCGAACCCGTCGACGGAGACACCTCCTGAACCTCCTCGTCCATAGTCCAGCCTCCGTGCAACGACCTCACGCCGAACCCGGCGGGTCTGATGCACTGTGGGTTGCTTTCCGGGCCGTGGAGTGCTGGCTAGTGACGGAGGTTGTAGAGCGTGATCGAGGCCAGCATCGTCAACCCGGCCAGCACTGCGGCTGCGGGCCCTGCCGTGGGAGTGACGAAAAGACCCACCGCCGCGGCGATGGCCGCGGGACGCAGGGGCTCTGCCTCGAGGGTGCCGAAGGCCGTGGTGGCGAGTGGGATCAGCACCAGCGTCGCCACCACACTCGTCACGTAAATCGTCAGGGCATGCCGGCGCGGCCGTGCTACGGCGGGGTCGTGCCGGTGCAGCAGTGTCGCGGCCAACCATCCGAGCGCGAGCACGCCCCAGGCAACCAGGGTCAGTCCGGGCCGCGGTGGGACCAGTGCGGAGGCGTTGGCCAGCACGAAGGTGCTGCCCCCGGCCGCGCCCACAGCCGAGCCCACCAACAGCGGCAGGACGGCGGCGAAGTCCCGGGGCGGCTTCCGCTGCTGATGGGCTGGAGGAGTCGATTCGGGACGTGAGGTGTTCACAGCGTCCACGCTCCTCCTGGAAGCTGCAGGACTCCCCGCGCGCCACGCCGAACGGGCGCCAGCGACACGTCAGCGGGGAAAGCTCTGCGCGCACTGGTGGTGTCTGTGAGATGCACCCCCATTGGAGAAGGTCTGGGGGAAGAAGCCATGTTGCTGATGCGGGCCGGGGTCCGTGAAAGCGGGACGCGGGGCCGGGGCCGAATGCTGTGGGAGTACGGTGGAATTCGAACGACGCGATCCGGTGACCAGGTGGGCGCCCCGTACCTGGTGCCGTTTCCCCTACCTGGCCTGAAGGGAACAGCATGAGCACCTCCTCGCACGCCGAGGGCCTGCAGGGGTCGCCGGCGCGGATGTCCCCGGATGCTAGCCCGGTGTCTTCTCGGCGGCGGATCCCGTTGCGGTCGACCTGCGCGCAGCCCCACTCCTGCCCGGCGCCGGTGCGGATGCAGGTGCTGTCCCGGACACCGATGTTCGCCGGGCTGGTCGAGGAGCAGCTGGCGGACATCGACCGAAGGATGACCTCCCTGTCCTGGGCTGAGGGGGACGCGCTGCATGTCGAAGGAGCGCCTGCCGAACACCTTTACCTCGTGGCCGCGGGACGGGCCAAGGCTTACCGGACCGCACCGAATGGGCAAGAGGTCGTGGTGGAGCTGCTAGGGCCGGGAGACCTGTTCGGCGGGCTACGCACCCTCGGCCAGGAAGCCTACGCCGAGACAGTCGAGGCTTTGACCACCGTGTGCGCCCTGCGGGTTGGCGATGACGCGTTCCGTCAGATCCTCGGCGAGCACCCGGTGGTGGGGCTGCGGGTGCTTGAGGACACCGCCGCGCTGCTCGCCCAGGCCCGTTCCGACGTTACCCGGCAGTCCACGGCCACCGTGGCCGAGCGACTGGCGGCGGTCCTGCTGCGCCTGGCGGAGAAGTTCGGGGAGCCCGCTCGCGAGGGCGGGACCTTGATCGAGCTGCCGCTGTCGCGGGCGGATCTGGCGGGGATGACCGGGTCGACCCCGGAGTCCGTCTCCCGGGTGATGAGCCGGTGGCGCAAGGACGGTGTCATCGACGCCGGCCGCCGCTGGACTGCCGTGCGTGACCCGCGCCGGCTGGCGGAGATCGCCGGAGCGGAGGCCTGACCCCCGAGCTTCGCGGTTGATTGACGCCCGTCATGGTCCGAGGACCCGGTCCTTCGTAGGTTGGAGACACACCCGATGAGGTGAGTACTCCACAACAGGGAGAGGAACCACCACCATGACCACCACCACAGCCACCACCACTCACACGGTCCTGCGCGCCGAGGGCTTCTCCTGCCCCTCCTGCGTGGCCAAGATCGAGAAGCGCGTCGGGCGTCTGAAGGGCGTCGACGCGGTGAAGGTCCACTTCGCCTCGGCCCGCATCGAGGTCGACCACGACCCTGCCCTCGTGAGTGTGGAGGACATCGTCGCCGCTGTTGCCAAGGTCGGCTACACCGCCCGCCCCGCCGCCTTCTGACCCGCCGCACCCACAGCCCGCGCCGCTGCCGGGACCTCCCCAGGAGGTCACGGCAGCGGCGCTCTTCGTTGCCCGCCGAGCCGGCGCTCATTGGCCCTTCCTGCGATCGTGCGGTTGATTGATCCCCGACATGTTCGGGTCCGTGGGCTGTGCGTAGCGTCGTGAACAAGCCCCCATCAGGGGCGAGAACGGTTACCAGGAAGGACGGACATCATGAACAGGGTGCAGAGGTGGATTTACGGCCGGTGGGCGATCCCCGCGGTTGCGGGGGTGCTGATCCTCGCCTCGTTCGTCGCCTCCGAGGTCGTCGGCTCGGTCCTGTGGGCGGATGTGCTCATGCTCGCCGCCGCCGTCGTCGCCGGCAATCAGATCGTGGTCAAGGCCGTCCGGGCGATGGTCGCCCGCATGGTCGGGATCGACCTGCTGGTGGCGGTCGCCGCCATCGGGGCGGTCATCATCGGCAACTACTGGGAGGCCGCCGCGGTGACCTTCCTCTTCGCGGTCGGCCACGCCCTGGAGTCGGCCACCCTCAACAAGACCCGCTCGGCGCTGGCCGAGCTCGTCGCGGTCGCCCCGGACACCGCCGTGGTCCTGCGTGACGGGGAGCAGGTCGAGGTTCCGGCCGCGGACGTGGCGATGGGCGAGGTCGTGCTGGTCAAGAACGGCGCCAAGGTTCCCGTCGACGGCCAGGTCGTGGCCGGCACCGGTGCCGTGGACGAGGCTTCCATCACCGGGGAGTCCATCCCGGTGGAGAAGGCCAAGAGCGACCAGGTCTTCGCCGGGACCGTCTCCCGCGGCGGGTTTCTTCAGGTGCTGGCCACCGGCATCGGCGCCGACACCACGCTGGCCCGCATCATCCACCGGGTGGAGGAGGCCCAGGACGCCAAGGCGGCCACCCAGGCATTCATCGACCGCTTCTCCACCTGGTACACCCCCGCAATCATGGTCCTGGCACTGGTCGGTGGCTTGATCACCGGGGACGTGGTGCTCGCCCTGACCCTGCTGGTCATCGGCTGTCCCGGAGCCCTGGTGATCTCCATCCCGGTCGCCATCGTGGCCGGCATCGGCCGTGCGGCCCGCAATGGCATCCTGATCAAAGGTGGGGAGTTCCTGGAGACCTCCGCGAGGATCACCGCCGTCGCCGTGGACAAGACCGGCACGCTCACCGAGGGCCGCCCGCAGCTGACCGACGTGGTCGTCTTGGACCCGGCGCTGGACCGCGCGGACGTGCTGGGCTGGGCCGCGGCCGCGGAGGCCGGCTCCGAGCACCCCCTGGCCCGCCCGATCCTCGACGCCGCTGCGGCCGAGGGCGTGGGCGCCTCCGTGGTCCCCGAGGCGGTCGACCCAGTGCCGGGCAAGGGCATCGTGTCGACCACTGACGGGGTGCGGGTGCTGATCGGCAACGCCGCGTTGCTGGAGCAGTACGGCATCACCGACCCGAAGGCTGCAGCTGCGGCCCAGAAGCTCGCCGCGGCTGGGCGGACACCCATGATCGTGGCCGTCGACAATGCCGTGATCGGTGTCATCGCCGTGGCCGACCAGGTGAGGGCCGACGCGGCCGAGATGGTGTCCCGGCTCCACGAGGCCGGGGTGGAGAAGGTCGTCATGCTCACCGGTGACGCCCCGTTGGTGGCTCAGGCCATCGGGAAGGTCACCGGGGTGGACGAGATCCGCGCCGGGTTGCTGCCCGAGGACAAGCTCGAGGCGGTCGCGGCGCTGCAGCGGGAGGGCCACTTGGTGGTGATGGTCGGCGATGGCGTCAATGACGCCCCCGCCCTGGCCACCGCGGACATCGGCGCGGCCATGGGCGCGGCCGGCTCGGCTGTGGCCGTGGAGACCGCCGACATCGCGCTGATGGGCGACAACCTGCTGAAGCTGCCCGAAGCGATCGGGCTGGCCAAGCGCACCGTGGCCGTGATGCATCAGAACATCACCGTCGCCCTGATCACCGTGGTGCTGTTGTTGGCCGGGGTCTTCGCCGGCGGGGTCACGATGTCGATCGGGATGCTCGTCCACGAGGCTTCTGTGCTCGTCGTGATCGCCAACGCCATGCGGCTGCTGCGCCGCGCCCAGGACACCACCCCCGCGACGGGCACCACACCGGCCGCCCCGGCCACAGACCGGGTGACATCCCGGTCCTAGGACACCACCGTGGCGGGCGGCCCCACACCAGGACCGTTTTCGAAGCTCTTTTCGGCGGGAGGCNGGCCCCACACCAGGACCGCCCGCCACGGGGCGGAACGCACCACCAGTCCTGCCCGGCCCCGGGCGGAGAGACCACCATCACTGCAGGAGGAGCATCATGAGCGCGCAAGAGCACTTCATCATCGAGGGCAACATTGAGCACTTCACCATCGCCGACATCGCTGGCAGCAACCCCGACTTCCGCCAGGTGCTGTGGACCGGCCAACACGCTCAGATCGTTGTCATGACCATCCCTACCGGTGGTGAGATCGGCGAGGAGGTCCACGAGCACACCGATCAGATCCTCACCTTCGTCGCCGGCACCGGGGAAGCCGACCTGAACGGGCACACGCATCCGATCGAGGCCGGTGACCAGTGCGCGGTCCCGGCCGGGGCCCGGCACAACTTCCGCAACACCGGGGATGAGCCCCTGGTGCTCTACACCGTCTACAGCCCGCCCGAGCACGCCGCCGAGGCCGCCTACGCCACCAAGGAGGAGGCGGACGCGGCCGAGGCCACCGGCCGGGACGAACCCCCGACCGGTTGAGCCCGCACTCATCCACACCCTCTAGAGAAGAAACGAGGAAGACGATGTCCACGGTCTACGTGTTCACCGATTTCGGCGGTCCTGAGACCCAACAGCTCCTCGATCGGCCCGCCCCGCAGCCTGGCCCGGGCGAGCTGGCCGTGGAGGTTCGGGCCGCCGGGGTGAATCCTGTCGACTGGAAGATCCGCTCCGGGGTACTGGGGCGGGACCGGGAGTTGCCGGCCCCGATGGGCCGGGAGGTCTCCGGCGTCGTGACCGATCTCGGGGAAGGCGTAAAGGGTTTCGCGGTCGGCGACGAGATCCTCGGCCCCGTCGCTCCGGGTCACGGCGGGTTCGCCGAGCACACCCTCGTGCGGGCGGCCGAGGCGGTCGCCAAGCCCGAGGAGATCTCCTTCGCCGACGCCGCCACCATCCCGGTGGCTGCGGCCACCGCCTATGACGCCACCCACCAGTTCGAACTCGAACCCGGCCAGAGATTGCTGATTCTTGGCGCCGGCGGCGGGGTGGGACTGATGGCCGCCCAAATTGGGCGCGTCCACCAGTTCACCGTCATCGGCGTCGCCAGCCAGTCCAAGCGCAAGATCGTCGAATGCACCGGGGCGACCTTCGTCCCCTCCGGGGAAGGAGCTGCTGACCGCGTCCGCGAGGTCGCCCCCGAGGGGGTGGACCTTATCGTCGACCTCGTCGGGGGTGAGGCCCTGGGCGAGGTCGCCGGCCTGGTTACCGATCCGGCCAGGATCATCTCGGCGGCCGACGCCACGACCGCCACAGAACTGGGCGGGGCGGCACTGGAACGCACCGAGGAGGCGATGGAAAAGATCACCGAGGTCATCGAATACGGACTCGTCGATCCCCACGTCACCGCCTGCTATCCCCTGGCAGAAGCAGGACGGGCGATCGCCGAGGTCGAGGCCGGTCACGCCACCGGCAAGATCGTCATCGAACCCACCCCCGTGTGCTGATCATGGGCACGCCCGGAGCCTCATGCGGTGAGAACAAGGGCGCCGGTGTGGCGGCCCCAGCCCATTGACGGGGGCCGTCACACCGGCACCTGTCGACTCATCTTGAGGCGGGGCGCGAGAGAGCGGATCCAGCCCACAGAAGGAACATCCCATGTGCCAGAAGACCAGTCCGACCACGAGCCCCCGCATAGCCACGGCGACGCGCACCAGCGTCGAAACCGTCCAGCTCCAGCAGCTGATCAAGAACGCGGAAACAGCCGCCGCCCAGTACGAACGGAACGAAGCGAAGATCGAGCAGTGGGGACTCGATTCCTTCCCCGCCTCCGACCCGCCCCAGAACTACTAAACCCCAGGGGTTGGCTGCTCGGGCGTCCCGACAAGCGACGCGTGCTCGGCCCCGGCCGGGGAGAGGCTGATTCCTCCACCCCGACACGGGGTCGGTGTTCCCGCCGGAGCGGTGGGTGTCACCGCAGGCGCAGCGGAGCGGTGGCGAACCCACCCACGGGCGGCAACTCGCGTTCCCGGGGCCGGTCCGGATCGGGCTCGATCACGGCCGTCGCCGCCAGGGCGGCGCGGGTCAGTACTCGCAGCTCGAGGGTCGCCAGCGGCCTGCCAGGGCACACGTGCTTGCCGATCCCGTACACCAGGTTGTACGGGGCGTTGCCGACCGGGTCGAACGCGTCCGGGTCAGCGAAGATCCGCGGGTCGCGGTTGGCGGCGGTCCAGTTCAGGAGCACCCGGTCGCCGGCGGCCAGCTCTCGACCACCGACTGTGACGGGTTCCGTCGTGATGCGGCGGTTGGCGACGAACGGGTCATCGATCCGCAGGATCTCATCGAGGATCGCGTCGAACTCCCGGTCGGACACCCCCGAGCGCAGCCGGGCCTGCAACTCGGGTTGATCGGCCAGATAAGTCAGTACCACGCCGGTGCACAACGCCATCGACCCCAAGTCACCGCCGGTCCAGTTGCGCAGGATCGAGACGATCTCATCGTCGCTGAGCTCCCGCCCATCAACCTGGGCACGCACAAGCTCAGTGGTCACGTCATCGGGCGCACCGTCGCCGGCCTCGCGGCGGACGTCGGTCAAGGATCGGATGATGGCGTCGAAGCGCTGGGCGACCTCAGTGGTGCGGGAACGGTCCCGGGAGCGGGTGGCGGCATGGTTGTCCTGCATCCACTGCAGCAGATCCTCCTCCAGGCCTGCAGGCCACCCCAGCCAGGCCGTCTGTGCGCGCACGGCGAAGCGGGAGCCGACCGCCACGGCGTCGATCGGGCCGGGGACCTCGAGCTGGCCCACCAGGTCGGTGGCGACCCGCTGCACCACCGGCTCCAGGGCGCTCATCCGCTCAGGGGTGAAGAACCGCTCCACGAGGGCGCGGAAGGCCGTGTGGGTAGGGCCGTCAAGACCGTTGGGCACCTGGAGGTAGCGGGAGACTGCGTTGGAGAAGCTCTCGTGGTCCAGCGCGGCGGCAGTGACGTCAGCGTGGGTGAACAACGTCCAAGCACCACTGGCATCGCGGGCCACGGGACAGCGTGAGCGCAGCTTGTCGTAGGCGGCCACAGGATCGCGACGGACCTGCGGGCCCCGCGGGTTCCAATCGGACCGGACGGGATCCGTGGCCGGTCCCGGTGCCGTGGCGGGTCCGGCCAGCGGGGGTGCGTGGGGGATGGCGTCATCGGCCGAGGGATGGCCTGTCATGTGTGTCCTGTCGTGGGTGGCCGTCAGCGCGGTGCGCGGGGACCTCCGCGCCGGCGGTGGGGGCAGTTGGTGGTGGTGTTCAGGGGTGGGTTCGTTCGTCGACTTTCCCGCCGTTGCGTACGGTGAGGGCGAGCAGCAGGGACAGGATCGCGAAGCCGGCCAGCAGGGTCAGGCCCACGAAGTAGCTGTTGTGCTCGGCGTTGTAGGTGGCGCCCATGACCAGCGGCGGGAAGTATCCGCCCAGGCCGCCGGCGGCGGCGATGATGCCGCCGATGGTGCCGACGTCCTTGGCCGGGGCGGCTCGGCCGACCCAGCCGAAGACACCGCCGGTGCCCAGGCCGAGGAAGAGTGCCATGAGCAGGAAGGTGGGGCCGTAGACGCGTTCCTGACCGGGTTGGAAGGCTACGACCATGGCGAGCACGGCGGTGCCGGACAGAGCGGTCAGGGTCACCGTCTTCGGCCCGATCTTGTCGGCCAGGATCCCGCCGATGGGTCGGGCGATGACGGCGGCCAGGGCGAAGCCGGCGGTGCGGGTGCCGGCGGCGGTGGCGTCGAAGTCGTAGACGTTGTCGAGGTAGGTCGGCAGGTAGTTGGAGAACGCGACGAACGCCCCGAAGACGACCCCGTAGAGGAAGCACAGTTGCCAGGTGACTTTCAGCGTGAACGCGTGTTTGATCTTCGGTAGGACCGGCTCGGGGGCCTTGGCCCCGTGCACGGGAGAGTCCCGTAGCAGCGCCCAGCACAGCACAGCCATGACTCCCACGATCACCGCGATCAGGACGTGGGCGCCCAGGTATCCGATCCCGGTCACCAGGCGGGGGGTGAGGAACGCGGAGACGGCGGTGCCGACCATACCGGCGCCGAAGACCCCGGTGGCGAAGCCCTTGCGGTGGGATTCGTACCACCCCGAGCAGAACGGGACGCCCACGGCGAAGACGGTACCGGCGATGCCGAGGAAGAACGCCACGGCCACGAGCAGTCCGAAGCTGCCCAGCTGCCCGACGAGCCCGGTGACGAGCACCAGGGGAGCGGTGATGCCCAGGATGACGGTGAACATCACCCGCCCGCCGTAGCGGTCGGTCAACGCGCCAACGGGCACCCGGCAGACGGCGCCGACGAGGATCGGCATGGCCACCAGCACCGAGGTCTGGGTGGCGTCGAGGTCCATCTGCTGGGCATAGCGCTTGGCCAGCGGCCCCACGATCGTCCAGGCCCAGAAGCCGACTGCGGACGCCAGGGTGGCCAGGAGCAGGTTGCGCAGCTGCCCGACCTTGAGGTCAGGGGCAGTGGTGCCGGAAGAGGTCGCGGGGGAGGTGGATGACATGGCTGTCCTCGTGCGTTCGGTGGGCAGGGCGAGACGTCAGTGGCGACCGGCGCGGTTGCGGCCCGTGGGTGCTTTCGTGGTGCCACGGGCCCGGTCCCGGGTGCCCACGGGCTCCCAACCCCGGCGCACCGGGGCCAGGTTCGTTCCGGAGACGCGGTCACGGGAGCGGTAGACGATGTAGGGGCGGAACAGGTAGTGCACCGGTGCGGTGAAGGCGTGCACCAGGCGGGTGAAGGGCCACAGCGCGAAGAGCGCCATCGCCCACAGGGCGTGCACCTTGAAGCCGGGGCCGGCCGCGGCCATGGCGGCGACGTCGGGTTGGAAGATCCAGATGGAGCGGAACCACGGGGAGACGGTCTGGCGGTAGTCGACCACGGTGGTGTCGAACAGGGACAGCACCGTGGTGCCCAGGCCCGTGAGCAGCGCGCCGACGAGCATGACGTACATGAGCTTGTCGTTCTTGGTGGTGGCCATGAACACCGGCCCGGTGGTGCGCCGGCGCCAGATGAGCAGCACGATCCCGACCAGGGTGCCCACCCCGGCGATCGTGCCGATGCCCAGGGCCATGATGTGGTACAGGTGCTCGTTGATCCCGACGGCGTCGGTCCAGGTGCGGGGGATCACCAGCCCCATGACGTGCCCGGCCAGCACTGCGAGGATGCCGAAGTGGAACAGCGGGGAGGCGATGCGCAGGATGCGGGACTCGTAGAGCTGGGAGGAGCGGGTGGTCCAACCGAACTGGTCGTACTTGTAGCGCCAGATCGAGCCGCCGATGATCAGCGCCAGCACGACGTAGGGCAGGGCACCCCACAACAGGACGTCCCCCACCCCGATCTCGACGGTCTCGGGAGGCGGAGCGGTGGGGATCATGGGCTGTTCCTTTCGGTGACGGGCAGCAGCCGGGGGTCGTAGGGGTCCAGGCCCACGGATTCGGTGGGCGGGCCGTAGCCGGCCATCCGCATCACCGCGTCGCGGTCCTCCGGGGAGACCCCGGGCAGGGTGGAGCACACCAGGGCGAGGGCGCCGCGGTGCGGCAGGCCGTCGTCGCGCAGGGACAGCCGCAGCAGCTCCAGGGACGGGCGGTAGCGCTGCAGCAGTTCGTAGCCGTCCTCGGGGGAGACCTTCGCGGTGAACTCCAGCACCAGTGGCAGGTAGTCCGGCAGCTCGGACTCGTCCAGCTGCGCCCCGTGGGAGCGGTAGATCTCTTTGAAGGCCGCCAGTGCCTCCCCACGGCGTCGGGTGTCCCCGTCGGTCCAGTAGGTCAGGTGCAGGCTGTGCCGCCGGGACAGGTCAAACTCCTGGACGTAGTCGGCCTGCACCTCATCCAAGGGGCGAGCCGTGAACCACTCGAACAGCTCCTCGACCTCCTCCACGGGGGCCTCTACCTCTGTGAGCGCCCCGTGCAGCAGCGGGAGCACCTCGAGCATCGCCGGGTCCGGGTAGCCCAGCAGCACTGCGGCGGCCTGCCGGGTCACCGCGCTGCGCCGGGGGTCCGGGTCGGCGTAGGCGCCCGGGTCGAGGGTGCCCGGCCCGGCCTTGCCGAGCAGCTTCTCCAGCAGCCCCATCAGCGCGCCCCGTTCCCGTCCTGGGGCGGGAACAGGCCCTGGGGCTTGCCCCGCCCGTCCCAGTTGAGCAGGTTGACCCGCCCTCCCAGTTCCTCGTTTCCGGTGGGGTCGGTCCCGCGCTGCCGTGCCTGCAGGGCCGCGAAGTTCTCGGCCGCGACTGGCATCGGCGTTCCGGAGGCTTCGCCGAACACCCCGGTCTGGCCCATGCCGGGCCCACCGTCCACGTCGAGGGAGCAGCCGATCTCCTCGAGGTTGTGCGCGTCCTCCAGGTGCGCGGAGGGGATGACGTAGCGTTCCTCGTACTTGGCGATCGCCATGAGCCGGTACATTTTCTGGATCTCGGTCCCGGTCATCCCGACGGCTTCGGCGATCGCCTCGTCCGCTTCCTCGCCCAGGGCGATGTCGCGCATGTAGGAGCGCATGGCTGCCAGTTTGTTGAGCACCTCCCGGATCTTCTCGGTGTCCCCGGCGGTGAACAGCTCGGCCAGGTACTCGACCGGGATGCGCAGGGAGTCGATCGCCCCGAAGAGGTTGGCGGCGTCCTCGCCGTCGTGGCCCTGGTCCTTGAGCAGGTCCACGACCGGCGACAGTGGCGGGACGTACCAGACCATGGGCATCGTGCGGTACTCGGGGTGCAGGGGCAGGGCCACCCGCAGCTCTTTGGCCAGGGTGTAGACCGGGGACTTCCGCGCCGCGTCCAGCCAGTCCTCGGGGATGCCCTCGGCCCGGGCGGCGGCGATCACTGTCGGGTCGTGCGGGTCGAGCATCAGGTCCAGTTGCGCCTCGTAGAGGTCTTGTTCGTCCGGTGTCGCGGCGGCTTCGGTGACCCGGTCGGCGTCGTAGAGGAAGATGCCGATGTAGCGCAGCCGGCCCACGCAGGTCTCGGCGCACACCGTGGGGATCCCGACCTCGATGCGGGGGTAGCAGAAGGTGCACTTCTCGGCCTTGCCGGACTTGTGGTTGTAGTACATCTTCTTGTACGGGCAGCCGGTGACGCACTGGCGCCAGCCGCGGCACTTGTCCTGGTCGACCAGTACGATGCCGTCCTCGGTGCGCTTGTAGATCGCCCCCGAGGGGCAGGAGGCCATGCAGGAGGGGTTCAGGCAGTGCTCGCAGATCCGGGGGAGGTAGAAGGCGAAGGTCTGCTCGAACTCGAACTTGATCTTCTCCTCCGACTCCTTCCGGACCTTCTCCACGATCGGGTCCAGGTGGCCCATCTCCGGGGCGCCGCCGAGGTTGTCGTCCCAGTTGGCCGACCAGGAGATCTTCATGTCCTCGCCGGTGATCAGGGACTTCGGTCGGGCGACGGGGAAGTCGGTGCCGGCGGGGGCGTTGGTGAGGGTCTCGTAGTCGTAGGTCCACGGCTCGTAGTAGTCGTTGAGCTCGGGCTGGACGGGGCTGGCGAACAAGCCGGCCAGCTTCGCCCAGCGCCCGCCGGATTTGAGCTTGAGGTTGCCGCGGCGGTTGAGCTCCCAGCCGCCCTTCCACTTCTCCTGGTCCTCGTACCGGCGGGGATAGCCCTGCCCGGGACG
>NZ_AOSQ01000051.1:0-8607 GCF_000349605.1 Kocuria sp. UCD-OTCP | reverse complement strand
CCTATCACCGGAGGCGACGCCAAGCCGCGCTCGGGAGATTGACCCCCATCGAGTACGAGACCATCATGACCACACCAGCCCTTCAGGCTGCCTGACCCAACCTGTCACCTATCGGTGCATCAGTCCCAGTGTCTGATCTCCTGGGTGCCGGCGTGCGGCGCAATGACATCTATGTCGACAGTGGAGTGTCTGGAGGCCGTGCATCCCGTCCGCAGCTCGACAAGGCGGTGGCTGCCCTCGAGGAGGGCGACACGCTGGTCATCACCACGCTGGACCGGTTGGGCCGCTCGACGCAGAACATGCTGACGTTTGCCGAAGTCTTGCGAGGGAGGGGCGCGGGGTTGCGGGTGCTGAACCTGGGCGGGGGAGACGTGGACACCCACACCCCGATGGGCTCGATGGTCTTCACCGTCATGGCCGCCCTGGCCCAGATGGAGCTTGAGATCAAGCGGGAGCGGATCACCGACTCGGTTGCCAAACGGAGAGCCGCCGGCAAGGACCTGGGCGGGCGCCGGCAGACCTTCACCGACTCCCAGATCCGCAACGCCCTACGCCTGATAGACGGCGGGGAGCCCGCCACCCAGGTCGCCCGCGACCTCGGCATGTCGCGGGCCACGCTCTACCGGAGGATCCGGGAGCTGCCGGTAGCGACACCGATCTGAGTCCGTCGCCCTCGGCAGACAGAGCTGGCTGACCCCTACTGTTCACCCGCGCACCGTTTCCCGGTCCGGGGCCACCTCTCTACTGTTGACGTTGGACGACCGATGGAGCGCGTCACGCCCCGGGAGGTCCCTTCCGGGAAGTCTGCTTTCCAGGAGGTCACCACCCATGAGTGTCTTGAACACTTTCACTCAGGCCGATCCCGTCCCCGCAACGGGATCGTGTTCGGCGGAGACCCCTGCCCGATTGCGCCGCTATCGGATGCTCGCCGACCGGCCGGGCCTGAAGCTGCGCGCCGGGGAGCTGGTGCTGTGCATCGACTACGAGCACGCCCCGCACCAGGCGCTCGTGCCGGTGCGCTGCGAGTCCGATGACTACGCCCCCGGGGCGTTGCTGGCGCGGGCGGATGTGGAGTTCCTGGAACTCTCCCACGAGGTGTTCGGTGCGATGTCCTGGGGCAAGCCCGGAGGCCGACCCTGAGATCTGCTCTCTCGGTGCGGCGCTTCACGTGACGCGCTGCAGACGGAGAGGAACAGAGGTGTCCTCACTCTGTCCTCCGTGGCCCCGTTCTCACTGCACCTCCCGCTCTCGAGCGGGTGGTCCAGGGCGGATCCGCTCGGGTTCTCCTGCGGGCGTCGTAGGCCTTGAGGCCGTCCCCGAACCTCCCATCGTGGCGTCACCGGGCAGTTGGGCGCCCTGAGCTTTACATTTGGCCCGGTTAGAGGCAGATCTGGTTGGCCTGGCTCAGCAACTACGCGGGAGCGACGAGACAAGGCCCCGGGGTTGTCCCCGGGGCCTTGTCATACGGGTGGGGCGCTGTCAGCGGCGCCGTGCCGCGGGCGCCAGTTCGGTTTCGCCGTAGCTGTTGTCGGCCGGGTTGATCGTCTCCCCGGGGGCGACGAGGGCGTCGATGCGGTCCAGCACCTCGGTGCTGAGGGTGGCCTCAGCGGCCGGCAGCTGGGATTCGAGCTGATCCATGGTGCGCGGGCCGATGATGGCTGAGGTGACGGCCGGGTGGCGGATCACGAAGGCGATGGCGAGTTCGATCAGGCTCAGCCCGGCCTCCTCGGCGAGCTCGGCGAGGCCCTCGACGGCGGCGAGCTTGCGCTGGTTGGCCGGCAGGGACAGATCGAACCGGTCCGCCAGCCGCTTCCGTGCTGGTGAGTTCGGGGCCATGCCCTCCTTGCCCTGGCGCCACTTCCCGGAGAGCCAGCCGCCGGCCAGCGGGCTGTAGGTGAGCACCCCCATCCCGTGCCGTGCCGCGGTGGGCAGCACGTCGGCCTCGATCCCGCGCACCAGCATGGAGTAGGGGGGTTGTTCGGTGACGAACCTTTCGAGGTGACGGTCCCGGGCAGCCCACTGGGCCTCGACGATCTGGCTGCCAGTGAATGAGGAGGACCCGATGTAGCGCACCTTGCCCTGACGCACGAGGTCGGTCAGCGCCCCGAGGGTCTCCTCAATGTCCGTATCGGCCGAGGGGCGGTGCACCTGGTAGAGGTCGATGTAGTCGGTGCGCAGCCGGCGCAGGGAGTTCTCGACCTCTTGGATGATCCAGCGTCGGGACCCACCCCGGTGGTTGGGGTCCTCGTCCATGGGTACAGCGAACTTGGTGGCCAGCACCACGTCCTCGCGGCGGCCGGTGAGGGCTTCTCCGAGGATGTCCTCGGACTCGCCGTGGGAGTAGATGTCGGCGGTGTCGACGAAGTTGATCCCGGCGTCCAGGGCGCGGTGGATGATCCGGATCGACTCGGTCCGGTCGTGGTTGCCCCAGGGGCCGAACATCATCGTCCCCAGGCACAGGGGGCTGACCGAGACGCCCGTGCGTCCGAGAGTGCGGTATTCCATGGGTTCCTCCTCGTGGGTGGTGTGGCCGGCAGCCGGTGCTCTGGCTCCGGTGCCGTGGCTCGGGGTCAGACCTGGTCAGCGGGCCGCAGCAGGATCTCGTGGATGGCCAGGTGGCGGGGGCGGGACACCGCGAAAGCGATGACCTCGGCGATGTCCTCAGCGGTGACGGGTGCCTGGTGGTAGAGCCGGTCCACGGCCGTCTTGGTCGCTTCGTGGGTGATGTGGGTGGGCAGTTCGGTGGCCACGACCCCGGGCTCGATCAGCGTCACCCGCACCTCGGGCAGCAGTTCCTGGCGCAGCGACTCTGACCACCCGTTCAACCCCCACTTGGTCGCGGCGTACACGCCGTTTCCGGGGCGGGCGGTGCGCCCGGCCACGGAGGAGATGTTCACGATGTCCCCGCCACCCTCGCGCAGCTGGTCGAGGAACACCTCGGTGGTGGTGATCGCCCCGAGCAGGTTCACCTCGATCATCCGGCGGTAGTCGGCGTGCTGGTCGGCGGAGAAAGGGCCCAGGAGCATGATCCCGGCGTTGTTGACGAGCACGTCGGCCCCACCGAGGTCCTGCTTGATCTGTTCGGCTGCCGCGAGGAGAGAATCGCGGTCGGTGACGTCGGCGGCGATCGCGACCGCCCCCTCGCCGAGCTCGGCTGCCAGGGCCTGGAGGCGGTCGGTGCGCCGGGCCAGCAGCGCCATCCGGTACCCGGCGCCGTGCAGGGCCCGGGCGGTGGCGGCCCCGATGCCCGAGGAGGCGCCGGTGATGACGGCGGTAGGCCCGGTGGTCGGTGTGGTGGTCATGAAAGGGTCCTTTCGAAAAGGGGTGGGCGGGTCAGCGGTCGAGCAGGCCGACCTGGCCCAACCACTGCTCGGTGTCGGCGGCGGCGTCCCGGACCTCCTCACCGCGCACGGCCAGCCCGGGGCCGATCGTGGCGGTGGGGGCCAGCGCGGTGTAGTCGCGGGGTACGGTGCCCAGCCCGCTCATGGCCTGGGTGGTGAAGGGCAGGATCGTGGTGCCGGTGAAGTCCAGGGCCTCGAGGAAGGTGGACATGATCATCGGGGCCCGCACGTTCCAGATGCCGCTGCCGACCAGCACCGTGGCGTAGCCGGTGAGGTCGGGCAGCGGGTGGGCGATGGCCGGACGGGCGTCGGCGTCCTGTTCGGCGACGTTGCGCTCCACGGTCTCGTCGTAGTCGACGGGGTAGGGCTCGGCCTCCTCGATCCGGTACACGTCGCAGTCGATGCGTTCGGCGATCATCCCGGCCAGCACCTCGGTGTTGCCGAGTTGGAGGGTCCGGCGGCCGCCGTAGTAGTAGTTCTCCCCGGCCCGGGAGAAGTAGGCCAATAGCACCGGGCCCGCCGGTGGGGTGTTCATCGAGGTGCTCCGTCCTGTCGGGTCCGGGGGCGGGGCGGGTGTGGTGCAGGCGGCCAGCGTCGTGGCCATGCCGAACCCGCCCAGGGCCGCGCGCAGCAGCGCCCGCCGGGGCACCGGGAGGCGGTGGGTGGGGGCCGGCATAGTGGGCTCAGCCCATCGGGGTGGGGGCTTCGACACCGGTCATGGCCAGGGCCGGGCCCGGCAGCCGGTCACCGCGGATCATGATCGCCTCCAGGGCGGTGGTCAGCTCTGTCAGCTCTGCGGGGCTGAAGGTGACTTCTTCGGCCCCGAGGGTCTCCAGCAGGTGGGGCAGCCGGGTGGTGCTGGGAATGGGCACGATCCACGGCCGCTGGGCCAGCAGCCAGGCCAGGGAGATCTGGGCCGGGGTGACGCCCTTGCGCACGGCCCAGTCCTGCAGCAACTGCACCAACGCCATGTTCGCTTCCAGGTTCTCGGGGCTGTTGCGCGGCACCATGGGGCGGAAGTCGCCTTCGGTGAAGCGGGTGAAGGGGGTGATCTCCCCGGTGGTGAGGCCCATGCCCAGCGGCGCCCAGCACACGAAACCGATCCCGAGTTCCTCGCACAGGGGCAGGACCTGGGCTTCCGGTCCGCGCCAGGCCATGGAGTACTCGTTCTGGATCGCGGTCAGCGGTTGCACCGCATGTGCCCGCCGGATCGTCTCCACCCCGGGTTCGGAGAGCCCGAAGTGCAGGACCTTGCCCTCGGCGATCAGCTCGCCCACGGTGCCGGCCACGTCCTCGATCGGGACGGCCGGATCCACCCGGTGCTGGTAGAGCAGATCGATGCGATCGGTCCGCAACCGGGCCAGCATGCCCTCCACGGCTGCCCGAATGCTCTCGGGGCGGCTGTTGAGCCCACCGGTGCGCTGACCGGTGGCCGGGTCGATGTCCCAACCGAACTTCGAGGCGATCACCACCTCGTCACGGACCGGTTCCAGCGCCTCCCCGACGATGCGTTCGGACTCGAAGGGCCCGTAGGCCTCGGCCGTGTCGAAGAACGTCACCCCCTGCCCGGTAGCGGTGCGGATGAGGGAAACCATGTCCGCCCGGCTGGTGACGGGCCCGTACAGATCGCCCGTCATGGTCTGGGTACCCAAACCCGTGGCCGAGACCTCCAGGGACCCGAGCATGCGGCGACCGCTCACCGTGGTGGAGACGGTCACCGGGTCCGTGCCCTTCCCATGCCCTCTGCCACGCCCCGACGCAGAAGAGTGGGCATTCGAGGGGGGTGCGGCCATACCGGTCACCAACGGGCCCGAGGCCAGCACGGCTGCGCCCTGCAGGAACCGGCGCCGGCCGCGATCAGCGGCGGCGCGGGTCGGTGGGCTGTCCTGATCGTGCATCGGGGGATCTCCTTCATGTTCGTTCTCACCATGGACCTGACACCCGGCGTGGTGGTCCTCGAGCGGACCGCCAACGGTGACCGGGGGCGCGAGGGGTGCTGCTGCTGGGAAAGCCGGCCCCGGGCGGGAAGCCGGCGCGGACCGGCTCCATTCGCGGGGTCAGAGGCCGTGCCCGAAGTCGGTGAACCACCGCGGGAGCGGGTGCGGCAGGAACGGCTGGTCCGTGTACCGGCTGGCCGTCGCCTCTGCTGCCCGTCGTCGGCGGCGATGGCCGCGCCTCGGGTGAGGTGCGAGGGCACCGCGCCGCATCACCGGAGTGCTCGGGGATCGGCCTGGGGGGAGGGGGCGGGGCGGCCCCGGGGGCCGCCCCGCAAGGGGGATCAGGCCTCGGGGATCGGCATGCCGTAAGCCTCGAGGGTGATGTCCGCAGGCTCCGGCCCGCCCCGGCGACCGGTTTCGAGGGCATTGATCGCCGCCAGTTCCTCGTCGCTGAGCTCGACGTCGAAGACGTCGAAATTCTCCGCGATGCGGTGGGCCTTGGTCGACTTCGGAATCACCGACCGGCCCTGCTGCAGGTGCCAGGCCAGCATGACCTGGGCCGGGCTCTTGGCGTGGGCTGCGGCGATACGCACGATGGTCGGGTCTTCCAGCGTGCTGGTGTGCTCACCGTCGCGGTAGAAGGTGATCCCGCCGATGGGCGACCAGGCCTGAGTCACAATGCCGTGGTCGGCGCCGAACGCCTGCACCTCGGGCTGCTGGAAGTAGGGGTGCACCTCGATCTGGTTGACCGCAGGCACGACCGTGGCGCGCTGGAGCAACTGGGTGAGGTGGTCGACCATGAAGTTGCTGACCCCGATCGCCCGGACCTTGCCCTGCTCGAGCAGGGTCTCCAGGGCCCGGTAGGCCTCAAGCGTGCGGTCGAAATCGGTGGGCAGCGCCTGGTGCAGGATCAACAGGTCGATCTGCTCCACCCCGAGCTTCGCCGCGCTCTTCTCGAACCCGTGCAGCGTCTGGTCGTAGCCGTAGTCGCTGATCCAGATCTTGGTCTCGATGAAGACCTCATCGCGGGGAACACCGGAGTCGGCCAGAGCCTGGCCGACCTCCTTCTCGTTACCGTAAGCGGCCGCGGTGTCGATGTGGCGGTAGCCCGTGGCCAGGGCCGCCTTCACGGCCTCGCGGGTTTCCTCGGGCGGAGTCTGGAAGACGCCGAGCCCGATGGCCGGCATTTGCACGCCGTTCTTCAAAGTGATCGTGGTGTTGGACATGCCTCACACGGTAGGGGCGGGCCCGGTGCCGGTGAGAGTCCCTGGTGTTATCCCCCAGTTCCATCCCCGCCTGGCGGGGACGACCCGGGGTGGGGGTCACTGACAGGGGCTCCCACCCCCGGCGGCCACCGGCCTAGCCTGGGGGATATGGATAACCGCCACGAGGTGCAGCAGTTCCTCACGACCCTGCGCGCCCGCCTGACCCCGGAGAAGGCCGGGGTGACCGTGTTCGGCGGTGAACGCCGTGTGCCGGGGCTGCGCCGGGAGGAAGTCGCCCAGCTGGCCGGGGTGTCCACCGCCTACTACACCAGGATGGAACGCGGGGACCTCAGCGGGGTGTCCGAGAGCGTGCTGTTCGCCCTGTCCCGAGCCCTGCAGCTGGACGAGGCCGAGACCACCCACCTGGTCGATCTCGCCCGCGCGGCCACCGGGCCCCGCCGCGCACCGCGCACCAAGCCCGAACCGCGGCTATCACCCCAAATGGCTCAGCTGCTGGACACCATGGGCGATGTCCCGGCGATCGCCTCCACCCGGCTGCGCACCCCGGTCGGGTCCAACGCCCTGGGCCGAGCCCTGTTCCCGCACCTGTTCCCCCAGGCCGCGGCACCGGTGAACTCCGCCCGGTACCTGTTCCTGGACCCCCGGGCCCAGGACTTCTACCCCGACTGGGAGACCATCGCCCGGCAGGCGACCTCGGCCCTGCGCCTGCTCGCCGGTCAGGATCCCAGCGACCGGGCCCTGATGAGCTTGGTCGGGGAACTGGCCACCCGCAGCCCCGAGTTCCGCACCTGGTGGGGCGGGCACACCGTGCGCACCCACACCAGCGGCACCAAACGGATCCACCACCCCGTCGTCGGGGGTATCACCGTGGGCTACGACGTCCTGGCCGTCCCCTCCACCCCCGGACTCACGATCACCACCTATCTCCCCGCATCGGGAACCCCCTCGGCCGACGCACTGGCCCTGCTGCGCAGCTGGAACGCCGATCCCACCAGCACCCTCGATCCAACCGGCTCCCACCACTGACCGGCTCTACCTCCCGGCCGGCCAAGGCCACGGGACTGTCGCAGTAACGGATGCTCCTCGAAGGGTGACAGGGCAGACGGGGGCGCCTCGGCTTTACATATGGCCCGGTAGGGGTGTTCTTTCGATGAAGCGGTGGATGTGTTCCATCCAGTCCAAGTTGCGACGTGTGGCCCGGTTCGCAGTACTGAGCCCGGACGTACGATGAACAAGTGACCGTCGCCGGGCCCGGCGCGGTGCTTGCCGCACCGGGGTTTGACCCCGAGCAACTATTGCCGATGCGTGCAGAAACACTCCCTTACAGACGAGGTCTGGGGCGGTCGGGTCGGCGCCCCGCTGGACCGAGAGAAGGGGTTCTCATGTCATCCCGTCGAGTGTTGAATCCGCCGGGGTTGCATCCAGCAACCGGGTACAGCCACATCGTCATGGCACCGGAAGTGGGCCTAGCCTTCCTGTCCGGGCAGGTGCCCCTGGATCGAGATTTCGCCTTGGTCGGCGGTAATGATCTGGGGGAGCAGACCAAGGCGGCCATGCGAAACATCAAAGTGGCTCTTGATGCCATCGGGGCATCCTGGGAGCACGTGTGCCGCCGGACCATCTACACCGTCCACCCCACTGAGCTGGAAACGATCACGGCAGCCATCGAGGAGGTCCAGGGCCCGGTGGACCACCCCGCGGAGACGATCATCGGGGTCACCGGACTGGCGCTGGAGGGATTGCTGATCGAGATCGAGACCACGGTGCTGCTGCCCAAGTAGAGGTCATGGGATGACTGGTGGAGCCGAGGCGGCATTCTGACGAAGCCAACCGGAGGCCGCATCCGTGACCCACCGATGCTGACGATCATCTGAGCGGGTGTTTTGTCGCACCTGATGGTGCGTGGAGCACCCCTCAGCGGGCATCCCTATCGGGCTGGGCGTTGGATGTCATCGGCATGGTGGTGACTTCTTCCAATCCGGCTCAGCCCTCCTGCCATGGTCCCACGTGCTCGCGCCGCTGCCCGCTGCCCAGCAGCTCCCCGGCGTCGGCGACGTCGCCCACGCGGTGCACCTTGACGAGGTTCGTGGTGCCGGCGACCCC
>NZ_AOSQ01000050.1:0-14345 GCF_000349605.1 Kocuria sp. UCD-OTCP | reverse complement strand
GCCGGTCAGCTCGCCCCCCTTTTGGCACGTACGGACACCGCGTCGATACTGGCCCGCGACCAGTCGAGGATCTCCTGCTCGGAGAGCTCAAAAAGCATTCGAAAAGGTTACAGCGCCCAGATCTCCTCCAGCCGCTCGGCCCGCTCGTGCCGCGCCTGCAGGGCCTCCTCCATGGACACCGCGCGGAACCGGGTGGCCGTGCCCGGGGCGGCGCGGGCCAGCAGGTCCGTGTCCGCGGAGATCACGGTGCCCACCATGGCGTAGCCCCCGCCCGAGACCGCGTCCCGGTGCAGCACGATCGGCTGGGTGCCGCCGGGGACCTGGATGGAGCCCACGGCGTAGCCGGCGTCCACGATGTTGGAGGGGTCCGAGCCCGCCCCGAACGGCTGCCGGCGCTGGATCCACTCCACGCCGGGGCCCTCGAAGCGCAGGCCCATCCGGTCCGCCACGGGGGTGAGCTTCCACTCCTCCTCGACCAGCCGGCGCCGGCCCTCGTCGGTGAGCAGGTGGTCGTAGAGGCCCCACATGATCCGCAGCTCCAGCGACCTCCCGAAGCCCGGGCGGAGCCGCTCCGGGATCTCCTCGACCTCGGGCAGCAGGCCGGTGGGCTCGCCCACCGGCACCACGTCCCCGGCCTCCAGCTTCCGGCCGTCCAGTCCGCCCAGCCGCCCGATCGCGTAGGTGGAGCGCGAGCCGAGCACCTCCGGCACGGCGATGCCGCCGCGGACGGCCAGGTAGAACCGGGCGCCACCGCGGAGCACGCCGAACTTCACGGCGTCCCCCGCCGCCAGCTCGATCCGCCGCCACGACGGGCGCTCCTCGCCGTTGACCAGCACGGGGAGGTCCGCGCCGGTCACGGCGATCGTCGTCGGGGCGTCCACGGTGAAGGCGGGGCCCGTGTAGGTGCACTCGAGCACGGCCTCGACCGCGGTGTTGCCGACCAGCTTGTTCGCCGCCTGCGCGGACTCCTGGTCCATGGCCCCGCCCTGCGGGATGCCCACGTGGTAGTACCCGATCCGTCCCTGGTCCTGGACGGTGGTCAGCAGTCCGGGCTGCTCAATCGTCAGCGCCATCGAGGGCCTCCAGAAGGGTGCGGTTGTAGCTGTCGGGATCGGCGAGCGCGGCTTCGACGTCGAGGGTCACGGGTGCCTGCTTGTACCGCCAGGTGCCGTCCTCGACCTGCTGCTGGATGGAGCGGTACTCGGCCTCGTCGACCGGCCGGAACTTCACGAGGTCCCCGGGCCGGAACAGGATGAGGAAGTCCCGGAAGTCGCGCAGGTGCTGCTCGGGGTCGTAGATGGGGGCGGCGGCGATGCCGAACATCTGGTAGCCGCCGGCGCCGCGCACCGAGTAGATGCACGCGAAGCACCCGCCGTGGCCCACGGTGAGCGGGGGAGTGTCGGTGCGGGGGCTGAGGTACTTGGGCACCTCGAGCTGCCGGTCCCTCGGCACGAGCTGGTACATGAACGGCAGCCCGGCCACGAAGCCCACCATGGACACCAGCCACGGGGACTCGTGGTGGCGGCGGATGAACTCGGCGGCGTCCGCGAGGCCGTTGACCTTCGCGGCGTAGTCGAGGTCGGTGCCGGAGGGGTCCTGGTGGTAGCCCTCGCGGAAGCGGGCCACGACCTCGGCGGTGTAGGGGTCCTGGTACCAGACCGGGACCTCGATGATCCGGGTCTCGGCGGTGTACTGCGTGGACTCGCGGGCCTGCCCCTCGAGCTCCTGGGTGCGGCGCTTGAGGTCCTCGGCCCTGATGACGTCCGGGTCGAAGCGCACCAGCAGGGACGCGTTGGCGGGGCAGACGTCCACCACGCCGGGCAGGTCCAGGGCGGAGAGGCCGTGCGCCACGGTGGTGGCCAGGTAGTTGGCGGTGAGGTTCATGGCTTCGTCGAACTCCACGAACAGGAACTCGTCACCGCCCCACGTGTACCGGGCGGTGGGCAGGTACAGGGTCTCGGTCATGGTGCGCTCCCCTCACTGGGACTGTCGCCGGGCTTGTCGCCGGGCTCGTCGCTGGGTGTGCCGCCGGCCCGGCCGGTCAGCAGCTCGGTCTCGATCCAGGTGGTGTGGTGCGCCACGGCCGCGAACTCCGGGTCCAGCACGAGCCGCCGCAGCAGCGGCACCGTGGTCCTGATCCCCTCCACGTGCGTGGCGGCCAGGGCCGCGCCCATCCGCTGCACGGCCGTCTCCCGGTCCTCGGCGTGCACGACCAGCTTGGCCAGCAGCGAGTCGTAGTACGGGGCCACGGTGTCGCCGCTGCGCACGCCGGAGTCCACGCGGTACTCGGAGCCCTCCGGCCAGTCGAGGCGGCTGATCGTGCCCGGGCTCGGCATGAACCCCTTCTCCGGGTCCTCGGCGTTGATCCGGCACTCCACGGAGTGCCCGGCGAAGGAGATGTCCTCCTGCCGCAGCTCCGTGCGCCCGGTCGAGGCGATCGTGAGCTGCTCGGCGACCAGGTCCACGCCCGTGACGAACTCCGTGACCGGGTGCTCCACCTGCAGGCGGGTGTTCATCTCGATGAACGCCGCCTCGTGCCGGACGGGGTCGTAGAGGTACTCGACCGTGCCCACCCCGGTGTAGGAGCACAGCCGGGCCAGGTTCACGGCGGAGTCCCGGATGCGCTCGCGGACCTCGTCCGGCAGGTCCGGGGCGGGGGCCTCCTCCACGATCTTCTGGGAGCGGCGCTGCAGGGAGCAGTCTCGGTCGCCCAGGTGCAGGAAGGTCTGCCCGTCGCCGAGGACCTGGACCTCCACGTGCCGGGCCCGCTCCACGAACCGCTCCAGGTACACGGTGGAGTCCCCGAAGCTCGCCCCGGCCTCGGACCGGGCGGTGTCGACGGTCCGCAGCAGGTCCTCCTCGGCGCGGACCAGGCGGATGCCGCGCCCGCCGCCACCGGCCGAGGCCTTGATGACGAGCGGGTAGCCGACCTCCCGGGCCAGCGCCAGGACGGCGTCGTCGTCGCCCTCCAGGGGCCCGTTGGACCCGGCGAGGACGGGCACCCCGGCCGCGATCGCGGCCTCCAGGGCCCGGGTCTTGTGGCCCATGAGGTCGATGACGTCGGGGGCGGGGCCCACCCACGTCAGCCCCGCCTCCTGGACGCGCCGGGCGAACGCGGCGTTCTCGGAGAGGAAGCCGTAGCCGGGGTGCACGGCGTCGCACCCGTGCTCCAGGGCCGCGGCCACGAGCGCCTCCGCGTTCAGGTAGGACTTCTGGGCCGGGGCGGGGCCCACCACGGCCACGGCGCCGGCGAGCTCCGCCGCCATGGAGTCCTGGTCCACCTCGCTCACGGCCAGCACGGTGCGCAGGCCCATCTGCTGCGCCGAGCGCAGGATCCGGACCGCGATCTCGCCCCGGTTGGCCACCAGGAGCGTGGAGATCGGCACGGCTCAGCTCTCCGCGACGACGGCGATGACGTCCCCCGGGTTGACCATGTCGCCGTCCTCCACCTCGAAGGCCTGGATCGTGCCGGCGGCGTCCGACTGGACCTCCGAGAACTGCTTCATCACCTCGATGAGACCGATGACCTGGCCGGCCTCGACCGGGTCGCCGTCCCGGACGAACGGGTCCTTGTCGGGTGAGGGGCGGCGGTAGAAGACACCGGGGAGCGGGGACTGGATCTCGGTCATGGTGCGGGTCCTTTCGGTCGGGTGGGGAGACGTGGGGGCGGCGGGCACCGGGTCGGGGAGCTCCGGGTCCGGGTCGGAAGGCCGGGACGACGGCGGCCGGGCGGGTCAGGTGCCCGTCGCCGGGTGGGCGTCGATCGCCGCGCGGACGGCGCGGGCCACCGCGGGCGCCCCCGGGGCGTCGGAGTGCACGCAGACCGACTCGAAGCGCATCGGCAGCTCCGTGCCGTCCTCGGCCCGCACGACCCCCTCGGCCAGGACCTGCGCCACCCGGTCCGCGGCGGCGCGCGGGTCGGTGGCGTGGGGCGTGCGCTGGATGATCAGCCCGCCCTCGGCGTTGTAGTCGAGGTCCACGTAGAGCTCGGCCACGAACGGCACGCCGCGCTCGGCGCACACGGACTCGTGGGCGGTGCCGGCCATGCCGAGCACGGGCACGCGGTAGTCGGCGGCCACCGCCGCCACCGCCTCCATGAGCGCCGGGTCCTTGGCGACCATCCCGTAGAGCGAGCCGTGCGGCTTGAGGTGGTGCAGGTCCGCCCCGTGCTGGAGCAGGAAGCCGGTGAGGGCGCCCACCTGGTAGCGGACCAGGGACTCGACCTCCTCCGGGGTGAGCACCATGGCGCGGCGGCCGAAGCCCCACTGGTCGGGCAGGGAGGGATGGGCGCCGATCGCGACGTCGTGGGCCACGGCGGCGGCCACGGTGGCGGACATGATGTCCGGGTCCCCGGCGTGGAAGCCACAGGCGACGTTGGCGAGGTCCACGACCTGCAGCAGCTCCGGGTCGTTGCCGAAGCGGTGCAGGCCGATCCCCTCGCCCATGTCCGAGTTGACGGTGGGCCGGGTGCGGGTCTCAGGTGTGGCCATGGTCACAGCCTATGGACGCGACGCGCCCGTGGGAACGGCCTCGGGGCGATCCCCCGGCGATCCCCCTGCGATCGCGGGGTGTCCGCGGGGGCAGTGGGGCCCGTCACTGCGCTTTTCCCCGAACACCTGTAGAGTCATCACCAGTTGTTGAAGTTTCGTTCTTGCAGTTCAAGCAGTTCGCCCGGACATCGGGCGCAGCAGTTTTTCTGAGAAGACGTTTTGGCAGGCATCGCAACGCCCGAGCACCCCGATCGCCGGGGACGCTCCGTTTCCCAGAAAGACAGGTTACCCATGACTACTGGCACCGTGAAGTGGTTCAACGCCGACAAGGGCTTCGGCTTCATCACCCCCGAGGACGGCTCCAAGGACGTGTTCGCGCNTTCAACGCCGACAAGGGCTTCGGCTTCATCACCCCCGAGGACGGCTCCAAGGACGTGTTCGCGCACTTCTCCGCGATCAACTCCGGCGGATTCCGCTCCCTCGAGGAGAACCAGCGCGTCGAGTTCGAGACCCAGGACGGCCCCAAGGGCCCCCAGGCCGCGAACATCACCGTGCTTGCGTGATCACGCTCTGATCTCCTCGTGAGATCTCCGGCGCGGGGCTGAACGCCCCGGCGTCGACCTGACATCGCCACCCGGCTCCGGCCGGGTGGCGATGTTTTTTTCTGCCGGACCCCCGCACCGGGTCCCGGGTCCGGCAGCCTGGATCGGGGTGCGCCCGAGCCGACGCAGCCGGGAGGAGGGGCGGAGGATGCCCGAGGTCGAGGTGCTGCCGACGGCCGCCCAGGTGCGCCGCCTGCTGGAGGCGCAGCTGCCGCGGGAGATCCGCGGACTCCTGGACCTGACGCCGACCCCATTGGCGCAGGGCTGGGACAACGCACTGTTCCGGCTCGGCCCCGCTCACGCGGTGCGCCTGCCGGTGCGCCGCGCCGCCGTCCCGTGCCTCCTCCACGAGGTGCGGTGGACGGCCGTGGCCGGCGCACCGCTGGCCGCGCTGGGGATCGCCGTGCCCCGGCCGGTGTTCCGCGGCGGCCCCGGCGCCGGGTACCCCTGGCCCTGGTCAGTGGTCCGGTGGATCGAGGGCGAGGCCGTCGCGACCCTGCCGCTCGCCCGGCGCGGGCGGCTCGCGGAGGACCTGGCCCGGGCCCTGTCCTCGCTGCACCGGCCGGCACCCGGGGAGGCCCCGCGTAACCCCTACCGGGGCGTCCCGCTCGACGCGCGGCTCCGCGCGGCGCCCCCGTCCTGGCCGGCCGTGGCCGCGCTGCTCGGGGCGCGGCGCACCGACCGGCTCCGCGGCGTCGTCGACGACGGCCTGCGCGCCGCCCCGTGGTCACGGCCGGCGGTCTGGCTGCACGGGGACCCGCACCCCTGGAACCTCGTGCACCGGGACGGGCGGCTGGACGGTCTCGTCGACTTCGGGGACGTCTGCGCCGGGGACCCCGCGTCCGACCTCGCCGGCGCGTGGCTGGCCTTCGACGCGGACCAGCGCTCCGGGTTCCGCGCCGTCGCGGACAGCACCGGCCGGTACGACGACGACGTGTGGCGCCGCGCCGCCGCCTGGGCCGCCCTGTACGTCGCGGCGCTGGCGGCGAACCCCGGCGCCGGCCCGGACTTCGGTCCCGTGCTCCGGCACGCGGCCGCGCAGCTGGATCCGGCGTCCTGACGGCCCGGACCATCGGCAGTCCCCGCACCGTGCGCGGGGTGGTCACCGACGTCGTCGCCGACCCGGCGACGCACGCTCCTGCCCGGTAGTGCCGGACGTCGATGACGCCGCTGCGGGCCGGGTGGAGGCTCAGTCGCCGATCGTGAGCACGGAGACCGTCACCGAGGTGCAGGTGAGACCCAGGGCGGACAGGGTCGCGGCCACGGCGCGCTGCACGTCCTCGGCCACGGAGCGCAGGCGGTGGCTCGGGGCGGTGGCGATGTCCACGGACACGGCCGCCGTGGTCCCGGCCAGGTCCAGCTCCAGGCCCTGACCGCCGAGCAGGACGTCGCGCTGCAGCAGGGCGCCGCCCCACTGGCCCACGCGGCCGAGCAGCGACGGCTCGAGCCGGACCACGCCCGGCACGGCGAGCACGGCCTGCGTGAGGGCGGCGGTGACGGCCTCGGCGTCCGGGTCCGCCCCGGTGGGCAGGGTGTGCGAGCTGTCGATGTCAGGCATCGTAGACGTCCTCCACAACGATGTTCACGGCCCCTGGGTCCACGGACACGTGACGGCTCAGGACCGCGATGACGCGATCGCGGATGTCGGCGCTCACCCGCGGCACCGTGACCGTGTGCGAGATGGCGATGCGGCACGTCACGGCGTCGAGGACGGGGGCCTCGGGGTCGTAGCCCAGCTGGCCGTCGAGCCGCCGCCGCGGGGTGATGTCGATGCGCCGGGCGCGGACGCCCGGCACGGAGTCGGCCGCGAGCCGGACCAGGCTCACGAGCGCCTGCTCGCTGACGAGCACGGGGCCGATCTCGGTGACGGTGGCAGGGATGCGCCGGCCGCGGCGCACCTCCGCGCGCGCCACGGCGAGGACGTTCTCCCGCACCCGGGCGCGGGGCCTGAGGCTCTCGTCCGGGTCCGTGCCCGCCGTCTCCTCGAGGGAGCGGTGGCGGGCCGTGACCGAGCGCAGGGTCTGCAGGCTCGCGCGGGCGGCCCGGCACTGGTCGCACGTGAACTCGTGGGCGTCCGGCGGGCGGTCGATGCTCTGCCACACCTCGTCGATGCTGCGCCCGCACCCCAGGCGGGGGTTCTCGTCTATCGCCATGACATCATCCCCTTCGCCAGTTCTGCTCGTGCTCGGGCCAGGCGCCCCCGGACCGTCGACTCGGAGACGGACAGCGCCTGGGCGATCTCGCGGTAGGGGCGCTCCTGGATCTCCCGCATCAACCAGCAGGCGCGCAACGGGGGTGGCAGCTGGTGCACCAGCTGGGTGAGCTCGTCGAGCTGGTGCTGGGTCTCGGTCACGGCGGCCGGGTCGGAGGGCGACCGTGGACCCACTGTGTCATGCACGGCCGTGGATTCGGGGATTTCCTGGGGCGCCCACGGGTCCGTTTCGCGGCTGCCGGCGCGCTGCAGCAGGTCCAGGCAGCGGCGCGAGGCGATCCGGTACAGCCATCCGCCGAACGCGCCGTTGGTGGTCAGCGTGGGCAGGGCCCGCCAGGCCCGGATCAGGGTGTCCTGGACGATGTCCTCGGCGTCCTGCCGGTTGCCCACCATGTTGTAGGCGTACCGGTAGAGCCTGCCCTCGTAGCTGACGACCAGCTGCTCGAACGCGTCGACGTCCCCGTCCTGCGCCCGGGCGACGAGGGTGTCCTCGTCCAGCGCCACCGCTCCGTGCGGTTGCCCCGGGTCCACGTCGTCCACCTGCAGGTCTGCCTCTCGTCGTCGGTGCCGCCCGCGTGCCGCTCCTCGGGCGGGGTCGCCCGGTCGTGCGGCCACCCTGCGCGGTGCCGTCGGAGGACCGCACCCGGGCACACCGTCCCGAAGTGCGGGAGCGTGCCCGGACCAGCATGCACGTCCGGGCGGAATTTAGCTAGACGATCTAGCGACAATGGGATTGGATGAGGGGCGGTCGTGACCGGCATCCGTCGATCCGACCACTGGGTGTGATGCAGATCACGGCGAACGGGCGTGACGAACGGCGAGGACGGCCGGTCTTACCTGTACCGGCACCGATGACCGCCCCCGCACCGGGGGGGGCGTCGGCAGGCCGACCCGAGCACGACCAGTCCACCCGTCTTCCACGACCGAGGAGAAGCACCATGGCCCAGAACACCTCCGTTCCCCGTCCCGGCGAGAACACCTCGACCCAGTCCGGGGCGAGCATCCCCCGCACCGGCGAGGAGCGCCGCCGCGACGAGGCCCGGGAGACCCCGACCACGCTGGAGCCCCGCCGTCCGGTGGGTCCGCTGCAGTCGGACCGCGGCAACACGACGCTGGAGGACACCGTCGTGGCCAAGATCGCCGGCATGGCCGCCCGCGAGGTCCCCGGCGTCTACGCCATGGGCAACGCCGCCCGCCGGGCGTTCAACGCGATCAGCGACCGCATCCCCAACTCCCAGACCAACGTCTCCGGCGGCATCAGCGTGGAGAAGGGCGAGCGGCAGACGGCCATCGACGTGACCGTGGTCGTCGACTACGGCGCCTCCGTGGTGGAGGTCGGCAACGGCATCCGCCGCAACGTGATCCAGGCGGTCGAGCAGACCACCGGGCTCGAGGTCGTCGAGGTCAACGTCAACGTCTCCGACGTCCACCTCCCCGAGGAGGACGGCGCCGGTCGCGGCGTCCCCGCCGGCTCCTCGGCCGGCGAGCTGGAGTAGCGTCCCCGCCCGCGCGCCACCGGTGCCCGGACCGTCCGGTCCCGGACCGGGCGCGCGGGCCCACCGACTCCCGTCCGCCGTCCGCCGCCCCTCGGCGGGCGGCGGACGGGGCCACACCGGGGCTGCCCCGGACGAGCACCGGGTGCCGCCGGACCCGCCGCTCCCCGCCCGCGGCACCTCCCTTCCCCGTTGTCCCGTGAAAGGACCTCATCGTGTCTGTCTCCCGTACCGCCCTCTTCGTGGGCCTGCTGCTGGGACTGGTCGTCGCCTTCGGCACCTTCACCCAGTTCCTGCTCGTGGTGCTCTTCGGCGCCGCCGGGCTCCTGATCGGCCGTGTGCTCGAGGGCAAGCTCGACCTGTCCGAGCTCGTCGGCCGCGGCCGGAGGTGACCGGTGACCACCATCGTCCGTTCTGACGCCCCGGCGGCACGCTCCGCGGCCGGCGCCGCCGATCGCGGCCCGGCGCAGGGCCCGGCCCTCGCCGAGCGCGGCACCCTGACCGTGCCCTCGTCCGTGGTCGCCAAGATCGCGGCGCAGGCCGCCTGGGAGCTGGACGCCGTCGGCGCCGCCTCCGGCGGTGTGCTCGGCCTCGGCGCGCGCCGCGACTTCGAGCGGCGGCCCACGGCCGACGCCCGCATCTACGGCCGCGCCGCCGTGATCGAGCTCGACCTCGGGGTCGCCTACCCCACCCCGCTGCGGCGGACCGCGGACCGGATCCGCACGCACGTCACCGACCGCGTCCGCGACCTGACCGGTCTGGACGTGGAGCAGGTGGACGTGAAGATCTCCTGGCTGCACCCGGCCGGAGCCGGCGGCTCGAGAGGAGCACTGCTGTGAGCACCCCGTCCTTCCCGCCCCTGCGCCGACGCCCGGCCCGGGTCGTCCCCTCCGTGCTGGTGGGCCTGCTCGGGCTGACCGCCGCGGGCCTGCTCGCCTGGGCCGCGGTCCTGCGCTTCACCCAGGGCTCCTGGCCCGAGCCGGTCGCCACCGGCGCCCCGGCCGTCCTCGAGACCCCGGTCACCGACCCGGGGGTGCTCGCCGCCGGCATCGTCCTCACCGTGCTGGGCCTCGTCCTGCTGCTGTGCGGGCTCGTTCCCGGCCGGTACCGCGCCGCCCGGGTGCAGGTGCCCCGGCAGCTCTACGGCGGCTCCGAGGAGACCGTGCTCACCCACCGCGGTCTCGGCCGGCTGCTGGAGGCCCGCACCGCCCGGGTCGACGGCGTGGGCCGCGTCCGGGCCGAGGTGGGCGAGCGCCGCGTCCGCCTGCACGTGGACACCCCGCTGCGCGAGACCGGGACCCTGGCGTCCCGGGTGCGCACGGTCGCCGAGGACGCCTTCGTCCGCCTGCCGCTGGCCACCGCCCCGCAGGTGTCCGTGTCCGTCACCGAGAAGAGGAGCTGACCGATGCGCACCGTCTCCGGAACCCGCAACCGCGCCCTGCTCACCGTCCTGGGGCTGGTCCTGACCCTCGCCGGGGTGTGGCTCGTGCTCCTCGCCACCGGAACGGCCGCACGCCTCCAGGGCGTGAGCGCCCTGGCCCCCGCCGAGGGTGCCGCCGTGGGGGATCTCCTCGGCCCGGTCCACCAGGTCCTCCTGCCCGTGGGGATCGCGCTGACCGTCCTCGCCGGGTTGGTCGCCCTGTGGTGGCTGGCCCACCAGGTCCCCACCAGGGACCGGCCCGTGGACTACCGGCTCCAGGACGACGACGACCACGGCGTGGTCAGCATCGCGCCGTCCGTCATCGCCGACGCGGTCCAGGCGCAGTGCGAGGAGCTGCCCGACGTCAAGCGGGCCACCGTGGAGCTGGCCGGCTCCGCCCGCGACCCCGAGCTGCTCCTCGACCTGACCCTGACCCCGGGCGCGTCCGTCGACCGGGTGCTGGACCAGGTCTACGGGACGGTGGTGCTCGACGTGGCCGTCGCCCTCGAGGTGGAGCTCGCCCACGTGGCCGTCCGCCTGGACGTGGCCCGTGCGGCCCCCCGCGACACCCAGGTGGCCGTGCAGGGCACGCGTCCCCGCGCGGAGAAGACCGCGGCGCACTAGGCGTCCGGCCGCAGCGGCGCTGTCCCTGACCGGGGGGATGGGGGGCGGCGCCGCGGACCGCCGGCTCCGCGCCGCGCACCGCGTCATGAAACGCACACGATGCGTTCCGATGCGCCCGGACGCCCCGGACGTGCGGGTGATCCGGCCCTCGGGCCCCGCCCGGGCTTCCATCACGAAACGGCACGTGACGTTGCAGTGGTGAACCTCCTACGATGCGCTTGCACATCAGCACTCCCAGAAGCGAGGGAACACCATGAAGAACAGTGCAGCGGGCGTGGCGGCGGCGGCGATCGGGCTCGCGGTCCTGACGGCAGGACCGGCGACAGCCGCGCCCGGTGACGCGATGGTCTTCACCGACTGCGCCACGGCCGCCGGGTACGGCGTCCACAACATCCCGGTGGGCTCCGTCAGCTACAGCACGAGCCTCGTCGACGACGACGGCGACGGCGTCGTGTGCGAGAGCGCCGAGTGGTCCTACGACCCCACCCGCATCCCCGTGGAGAACGCATCGGGCGGCTGGAGCCACACCGTCATCGACTGGGTCCCCGGCGCCGGACCCGGGCCGGACGCCCAGCCCGGCGAGGTGCCCGGCGAGGACCCGTACACCCAGGTGGGCGAGGTGCCCGTGGGCGGCGCCGACACCGGTGCCGCCGTGGACGCCGGTCCCGGCGCCCCGGTCCTCGCCGGCGGCCTGGCCGTGGCGGCGGTGGCCTCGGCGGCGGCCGCCGCGGTGGCGGTGCGCCGGCGCGGCGCCGGCAGGGCGTAGGCCGGGCGGAGGGACCGGTCCCCGTGCCGGATCCGACCGCCGACCGCCGCAGGGGCCGCCTGGTCCCTGCGGCGGTCGTCCTCCTGCTGCTCAGCGGCTGCGCGGGCGGGTCCCCCGCGCAGCCCGCTGCCCCGTCGTCGGCGGTGTCCGCCGCGCCGGCGCGGACGCCGGTGCCGGGTGCGACGGCCGCGCCCACCACACCGGCTCCCGCACCGTCCGCCGCCCCGGCGCCCGAGGCGCTGCCGCCGGTGCTGCCGGGATCCGCGCCCGTGGCGGTGCGGATCCCCGCGGTGGGGGCCTCGTCCGAGCTGCTGCACCTGGGCCTGCGCCCGGACGGGTCGCTGGAGGTGCCGCCGACCGGTCCCGGGGCCCCGGCCTCCTGGTACACGTCCTCGCCCACACCGGGGGAGCGGGGGCCGGCCGTCCTGCTCGGCCACGTCAACGCGACCGACGGCGGGCCCGGTGTCTTCGCGGGGCTGCGCGGGCTGGCCCCCGGCGACACCGTGGAGATCACGCGGGCGGACGGCAGCACGGCGGTGTTCGTCGTCGACCGCGGGGAGCAGCACGCCAAGAACGCCTTTCCCACACGGGCCGTCTACGGCAACACGGCCGGGGCGGAGCTGCGCTTGATCACGTGCGACGGCTACGACCCCGCCACCGGCCTGTTCGACGACAACTACGTGGTCTACGCGACCCTCGCCACCTGACCCCTTCCTCCTCCCGCGAGAGGGCACCTGCCGGCGACCGGGGGCGCCGCTGTCGCCGACACCTGCGATCTCGCGGAGCAGGGCCCGGAGTGGGGGACACGCCTCGTTCTGAAGACGGAGGTGCGATCGCACACCGCGGGGGAGGATGGGAGGGCGCATCCTGTGCCGTTGCCGTTCCACCGAAGGAGATCCTCATGAGCAACCCCTATCCCCAGCAGCCCGAGGGCGCCCGCGGCGGCCCGCCGCAGTACCAGGCCGGCGGCGACCAGTACGGAGCCCACCAGGGCGGGCACCCCGGTGCCGCGCCCCCCGAGGTCAAGCGGCTCCTGACCCTGACCCTCGTCTCCGCGGCCGTCTACCTGCTCAACCAGGTGGTGGGGCTGATCACGACCGCCGGCACGGACATGTCCGCCTCGTACGAGCAGGCGGGGTTGTCCGCCGAGCAGATCGAGCAGACCCAGGGCGTGGCGACGATCTTCTCCGTCGGGATCATCGTGCTCGCCCTGGCGCTCTACGCCCTGGTCTACGTGTTCCTGAAGAAGGGCAAGAACTGGGCGCGCGTGCTCGGCATCGTCCTGGCGATCCTCAGCACCCTCGGAGTGCTGCTGGGCCTGGTGACGACCGCCTTGGTCGGCCTCAGCGGACTGGGGGTCGTCGGACTGCTCCTCGGGCTGGTGCTGGTCGTGGTGAACGTCCTGTGGCTGGTCACCGCGTTCAAGGCCCCGGTCAAGGAGTGGTTCACCCCGCGCCGCATGGTCTGATCCGCTCCGGCGCCCCTCGGGCGCCCGGCAGTTCCCACCGGAACGCCGCCCGGCCGCCGCGGCCGGGCGGCGTTCCGCCGTGACGGGCGGTGGGGACCGCTCAGCGGCCCGGTCCGATGACGCGGTCCCGGCCGGCGAAGAGAGCCACGATGCACAGCACCGCCATGAGACCCGCCATGAGCAGCAGCGGCGGCTCCCACCGCCCTCCGGCGTCGTAGAGGGCGCCGAAGACGGCGGGGGCGATCGCGGCCAGCGCGTAGCCCACGGACTGGGCCATCCCGGACAGGGCCGCCGCCTGGCGGTGGTCGGTGGACCGGAGGCTGAACAGGGACAGCGCGACGACGATGAGGCTGCCGCAGCCGATCGACCCGAGCACGATCCACAGCAGCGTCAGCTCCGGCGCGGCGGCCAGCCCCGCGAAGGTGGCCAGGGCCAGGGCACTGCCCGCGAAGGCCACGGGCCGCTGGTCGCCCAGCCGGTGCAAGAGCGCCCCGGTGCCCAGGCTGGCGCCCATCCCGATCACCAGGAACAGCGCCATGTGCGTGCCCGCGGCGGTCGCCGAGACGCCGTGGCTGCGCTCGATGCTCGGCAGCCACGCCATGAGCACGTAGAACGCCACCGACTGCAGGCCCATGAACAGGGTGACCTGCCAGCCCAGCGCCGACCGCCACGGGGACCGGTAGGGGCCCGGCTCCGCCGCGGGGACCGCCGGGCCGGAGCTCCCGGTCCGCAGCCCGGGCGAGAGCACCACCAGCGCCACGACGGCCGGCACCGCCCACACCGCCAGGGCCAGCCGCCAGCCCGCCGGCCCGGCGTGGGCGATCGGGACCACCAGCGCCGAGCCGGCCGCGGCCACCGCGCCCTGGATCGACGTGTACACGCCGGTCACCTGGCTCACGCGCAGCGGGAACTCCCGCTTCACCAGCGAGGGCAGCAGCACGTTGAGGAACGCGATGCCGATGCCGATCACCGCCGTGCCCACCCACACGGCGCCCTCCACCGGGGCGGAACGGCCGGCGATCCCGGCCGCGAGCAGCAGCAGCGACAGCCACAGGGCCCGGTCCAGGCCCGTCCGGGCGGCCACCGCCGGGGCCACGGGGGAGAACAGGGCGAACATGGCCAGCGGCAGCCCGGTCAGCAACCCGGCTTGGCCCGCCGAGATGCCGAGGTCGCGGCTGATCTCCTCGAGCAGCGGCCCCACGGTCACGAAGCCGACGCGCAGGTTGACCGCGATCAGCACCACTTTTCGAAGTGCTTTTCACCGGCCGCG
>NZ_AOSQ01000049.1:0-11135 GCF_000349605.1 Kocuria sp. UCD-OTCP | reverse complement strand
GAAAGGTCCTCGGATGGGCGACGCCGGCCACCGTGTTCGCGGCCAAGATGTCATGCTGAAACAACGTCGGTGTTGCGACGAGCTGTTGAATCCGCCCGGCGATAGGGGGTCAATGTTCGTTCGGCGTTGACAGGTTTCGATGATTTCGGCCTGGCGGGCACGGGCGACCGAGGTGAGGTTTCCTGGTTGCAGGTCAATAGCCTCCGGTGCCGGTAGGCCGGATTGCTGTTGCTACCACGGCGACCGTGTAGAAACCGGCCTTGGCGGCGGCGCGCATACGTGATCATCTGGCTGACCCGGGCCACGAAGCGGAAGTGATCGACGGTAATTTCCGCTCTGGGTAGCGGGGTGCGCACCGCGGCGCGGTACTCCGCGGACATATCCATGGCGACCAGCTGCAACCGGACCAGCCACCGGCGCGGTCGGGGGACCGGCCAGGCCCGCACGGGACCGGCGACGATGCCGAGTATCGTGCTGGCGTCCAGGTCGCTGAACATGATTGACCACGGCTCTACCCGCTTCACTAGCCCTGTCTCGTGGGCGAAGTGGCGGACCGTGCAGAACCGGTGCTCGTCGATGCCCAGTCGTCGCACGAGTCAGTGGTGGATGTCCCCATCGACCCGAACGGTGGTGCCCAGAATGCGCATCAGTGTGGTCCAGGAGACCTGCCCGGTCGCAGCCAGACCGGGAACGTCCCGCCGTTCGACAGTCGCGGCTTGGGCGAGGCTCTGGACCTGGGTCCTCTCGTCGATGCAGAGCCCGATGGCGTTCTCGGGCGGGGCCAGATAGAGCCGTACCACGTCGACCACTCTGGCCACCAGTTCCGGATCGGTGGAGAGCTTGAAGGTACCTTCCTGCCAGGGGGCCACTCCGAACTCGCGCCAGGCCTTCGCGACCATGCTGTTGTCGATCCTGAGCCGGACACCAGCGGCCGGGAGGACCAGTGCGTGACTCCCAGCTTCTTCGGCGGCGGCCGTAACGTGGCGGCCACGACCTCCCCGTGGTGGATCTGCCGCGGACGGCCCGACCGGTCGTGGTCGGCCAGCCCGGCGATGCCGGCTTCGGCGTAGCGTGCCCGCCAGGCGATCATCGTGGTGCGGGTGGCCCCGACCCTCGGTGATCTCGGCGTTGGAGACCCCGTGGGCGGCCAGCAACACGATCCGCGCCCGCTGCGCTCGCCCCGCCCGCACCGAGGTGGAGTGCACCAGCCGGATCAGCTTCTCCGGGTCGCCTTCCCGTAGCAGCGGGGCCGCGGGATGATTAGCCATTACCCATGGTCCCACCCCATCAAACATCCAAACAGTTCGCAGACGGGCCACTAGTGGGCCGTCTTTGAAGTGGTTGGTCGGTTGGCTTTGTTGAGGATTTCGGCGCTGGTCTTGGTCCAGACGAACGGGCGGCAGCGGTCGTTCCAGCCGGTGACGAAGGCCCGGATCTTCCGGTTGAGCTCGGGAACGGAGGCGGCGTCGGCCCGGTTCAGGGCTTGGCGCTCGATGATCCCGAACCACACCTCGACCAGGTTCAGCCAGGACGCCGAGGTCGGTGTGAAGTGCACCTGGAACCGCGGGTTCTCGGCCAGCCACGCCTTCACCTCAGGGGTCTTGTGCACGGCGTAGTTGTCCATCACCAGGTGCAGCGGTCCCTCGGGGTAGGCCCGGGCCACCTGTCTGAGGAAGGCCAGGAACTCCTGACGCCGGTGCCGCGGTTTGCAGGCGGCGGTGACGTGGCCGGTGGCAATCTCCAGGGCGGCGAACAGGGTCGAGGTCCCGTGGCGGATGTAGTCGTGGGTGCGGGACGCCGGCTTCCCTGGCTGCATCGGCAACCCCGGGGAGGTGCGCTCGAGGGCTTGGATCTGGGACTTCTCGTCGACGCACAGCACGATGGCGTTCTCGGGCGGGGCCAGGTAGAGCCCCACCACGTCGACCACCTTGGCCACCAGGTCGGGGTCGGTGGAGAACTTGAAGGTGCCCTCCCGCCACGGCGCCACCCCGTACTCTCGCCAGGCCTTGGCCACGGTGCTGTGGTCGATCCCCAACCGGGACGCCAGCAGCCGGGAGGACCCGTGGGTGACCCCGAGCTTCTTCGGCGGGGGCCGCAGGGTGGCGGTCACGATCGCCCGGTGGTCGATCCGCCGCGGCCTCCCCGACCGGTCGTGGTCGGCCAGCCCGGCGATGCCTGCCTCGGTGTAGCGGGCCCGCCAGGCGATGACCGTGGTGCGGGTGGCCCCGACCTTCTCGGCGATATCGGTGTTGGAGACCCCGTCGGCGGCCAGCAGCACGATTCGCGCCCGCTGCGCCAGCCCCGCCCGCACCGAGGTGGAGTGCACCAGCCGGGTCAGCTTCTCCCGGTCGCCCTGGCGCAACAGCAGCGGGGCCGCAGGATGGTTTGCCATGCCCCATGATCCCACCCCATCAAGCGTGTAGATAGTTCACCGACGGGCCACTAGTATTGCGACGACCGGTCGAGCGCGTGGCTTAAAATGATGCGCTATACGTTTGATAAGTCAGCGGCGCACGACGTCGTAAGCAGATCGATACCAATCCACCGTGGACTGAATGCCGTCCTCCAGAGAGATCCTCGATGTCCAGCCGGCCTCGGCGAGTTTGGACACGTCCATGAGCTTGCGGGGGGTGCCGTCGGGCTTGCTGGTGTCCCACTCGATGGCACCTTCGTAGCCCACGGCCTCGGCGACGAGGCCGGCGAGGTCCTTGATGCTGACGTCGGTGCCGGTGCCCACGTTGACGTGCTCGGGGCCGTCGTAGTGCTCGAGCAGGTGCAGGCAGGCCTCGGCCATGTCGTCGACGTGCAGGAACTCCCGCAGCGGGGAGCCTGTGCCCCAGTTGGTCACCGACTCCGCCCCGTTGATCCGTGCTTCTTCGTAGCGGCGGATCATGGCCGGCAGCACGTGGGAGCCGGTGTGGGAGAAGTTGTCCCCGGGCCCGTAGAGGTTCGTGGGCATCGCGGAGATCCAGGGCAGCTCGTACTGACGGCGGACGGCCTGGATCTGCAGGATCCCGGCGATCTTGGCAATCGCGTAGGCGTCGTTGGTGGGTTCCAGGTGCCCGGTGAGCAGGTACTCCTCCTTCAGCGGCTGGGGGGCCAGCTTCGGGTAAATGCAGGAGGACCCCAGGAACAGTACCCGCTCCACCCCGTACTCCAGGGCGGCGTCGAGGACGTTGACCTGGATCCGCAGGTTCTCCGAGAGGAAGTCGACCGGGTAGGTGTTGTTGGCGAGGATCCCGCCGACCTTGGCCGCGGCCAGCACCACGTAGCGTGGCTTGGCCTGGGCGAAGAACGCGAACACCGCCTCGCGGTCCTTGAGATCCAGCTCGGCGGAGGTGCGGCCGATGAGGTCGGTGAAGCCTTCAGACTGAAGTCTTCGCCAAATTGCGGAGCCGACCAGGCCGCGGTGACCGGCCACGTAGAACGAGGCGGTGCGGTCGAGCGGGCCGGGGGTAAACGACGTTATCGTGTCAGCGGTCCTCTCGGTGGTCTCTGCTGTCATGGTGGGGTCCTGTCTCACTTGGCCCAGGAGGCGAGGTCGACGGTGTCGATCCACGCGTCGTTCTCGAGCAGGGCGATGTCGGCGTCGACCATCAGCTTCGCGAGTTCGGGGGCCTTGACGGTGGCCTGCCAGCCGAGCTTGTCCTTGGCCTTGGCCGGATCCCCGATCAGGGCGTCGACCTCGGTGGGGCGCAGGTAGCGCTCGTCGAACTCGACGTGTTCGCGCCAGTCGAGGCCGGCGTGGTCGAAGGAAATCTCCAGGAACTCCCGCACCGTGGTCGGGTGGCCGGTGGCGAGCACGAAGTCCTCGGGCTCGTCGGCCTGGAGCATCCGCCACATGCCCTCGACGTACTCGGCGGCGTAGCCCCAGTCGCGGATGGCCTGGAGGTTGCCCATGTAGAGCTTGTCCTGGGTGCCGGCCTTGATCGCGGCCACGGCCCGGGTGATCTTCCTAGTCACGAAGGTCTCCCCGCGGCGGGGGGACTCGTGGTTGAAGAGGATTCCGTTGACCGCAAACATGTCGTAGGCCTCGCGATAGTTCTTGGTGATCCAGTAGGAGTAGATCTTCGCCGCGCCGTACGGGGAGCGGGGGTAGAACGGGGTGTCCTCGTGCTGCGGGGGAGGGGTGGCGCCGTAGAGCTCACTGGTGGAGGCTTGGTAATAGCGGGCGTCGACGTTGGCCAGGCGCATGGCCTCGAGCAGGCGCACGGTGCCGAGGCCGGTGGTGTCCCCGGTGTGCTCGGGCTCCTCGAAGGAGACCTTCACGTGCGACTGCGCGGCGAGGTTGTAGACCTCGTCGGGGCGGATCTGCGCCATCAGCGTCACCAGGCGCGAGCCGTCGGAGAGGTCGCCGTAGTGCAGGAACAGGCGGGCGTCGGCCTCGTGCGGGTCGGTGTAGAGGTGGTCGATCCGGTGGGTGTTGAAGGTGGAAGCGCGGCGGATCAGTCCGTGGACCTCGTACCCCTTGGCGAGCAGCAGCTCCGCCAGATAGGAGCCGTCCTGACCGGTGATACCGGTGATTAAGGCTTTCCTATTCGCCTGCGGCATAGGTCTCTCCCCCTGGAGTCCTTAAGTCGTGTGTTGGCTAGCGTAGGTGTGGAAGTGATCCGTGCGAAACATGACGACACCAGGCGGCGCGCTACTCCGGCTTCAGCGACCTCAGCGTTTCGTCCCAGCGGCGGATAGCCTTGTCAGTGGATAGTTGCATCGCGGCGTATGCCAGTCCGTTTTCACCCAAGCGTGACGCTGTACCAGGGTTTTTCCACAACGTTTCGGCCGCTGTCAGCAGGGCCAGCGGATTCCCGGATGCGACGAGAATGCCCGCTTTGGACGAGCGAACCTCGTCTGCTGTGGCGCTCTCGGACTCCACCGATGCCAGAACTGGGCGCCCTGTGATGAAGTAGGACGTCAGCTTACTGGGTACAGCCATTTCCCGCACGCCGGGCAGCTCATTGACTAGGAGGATGTCCGCGGCGGATAGCGCAGAAAAGTACAGGTCGTCAGGAAGGGGATCGATGAACTGCAATCGTGATGCTCCTGCCCCGAAAGCCTCCAAATGCCCCCGCTGGTTGCCACTGCCCAAAAGAACGAAACGAACCCGTGAACCGTTCTCTTCTGCTAGCCGGGCTGCCTCGACAACGTTCTCGAGATGCTGCTTCAGCCCCATGTTACCGGCGTGTAGCACCACCACTTCGTTGTCCTTCCATCCGAACTCTCTTCTGGTGGTTGCTCGGTCGGTGTTTGGGGCAGCCACGATATGGGACCAGTTGCGAATGATTTCTATTTTCTTTGCTGGTACACCCAGGTGGTTCTGTACGTGCATCTGAAATCTCTCGTGGATCACGAACGTCTTGTCAGCCGCACCCACAACGGCTGCCTCGACCCAGCGCATCGGTGCGGCGAGTGCTGAAGCGAAGGCGTGAGATTCTTGGAACCCACGCCCGTAAAGGTCTTGAATCCATATGGCAGTCCGTGGCACGCGGCGTCTCAGCCTCGCGGCTAGGAGACCTATCCCCGAGGAAAACAGAGCTGGGGACACGAACAGCACGACGTCCGGATCCCCCCAGTCCACCCGAGCAGCCTTAAGACCAAAGTCGAGCTCCATGAGCAACCTATTGAGCAGACGTGGTGCTGATGGGACGTAGTGCCGCAGGTGGAGTACGTCGGCCTCGCCCGCGGACGCGCGTAGATGCGCGCCTGTGTACCCGGCGTATACCCGCCACTGAGGGTAGTGTGGGACACCTGTGATGACCTTCACCGTCCAACCCGCTCCCGCGAGCCGCGACGCAAGAGAAGTCGTATATGGAGCGATGCCAGTTGGTTCCGGTGCAAAGTTCAGTCCAACTATCGTCAATTTTGGTGACATGGCGTAACACCTTTCCTTCGGACTACACATGGGCCCATCCTGCTGAGAAGTATGTACCACCCCACACCCGCGACCCGCAGGGATGTCACAGTCCAGCGGTGTGCTGGCTGTGCGAACTGCGAGGAGCCAGCGCCATGAGCGACCCGTACGAGACGACCATCGGCGGCCAGGACGTCCCTGTTATTGATCTGACAGCCGCGCCCGGGTCCGGAGAAGCATGGGACCGGTCCCGCTGGATGATCTATCTGTGGTCCGCAACGGAGCTCTTGTTCGTCACCAATCCGTGGCAAGCAAGTTCATCCCTGCGGGTCAAGGCGCTTAGAGCGTTTGGCGCCCGGATCGGCGAGGGAGTCATCATTCGTCCTCGGACGCGCGTCAAGTTCCCGTGGAAACTCGAGATAGGCAATCGATCGTGGATCGGCGAAGGTGTGTGGATACACAATCAGGCCTCTGTCAAAATAGGAGATGACGCAGTCGTATCCCAGGAAACATTCATCACCACTGGTAGCCACGCCTACCGGCGTGACATGGCGCTGATTACCCGCCCGATTGTCATCGAGGAGGGAGCCTGGGTGACATCACGTTGCGTCATCACGGGCGGTGTGACCGTAGGTCGATCGGCACTCGTCCAGCCGTTGACTCGGGTCGGAGAAAACGTTCCTCCCAATGCGATTTACGGGGCTGCATCACCTGATGTGATCGGCCAGCGTTTCCCGCAAGACGATTCAGCCCACAATGCGTGAGGATGAGGACGTTGTGCCGTTATCTTGTATCGTGCCGAGCCGCCTAAAAATAGTTCACGTGGTCACTCTTGTCACACCAGAAGGTGCGTATGGCGGACCCGTACGAGTTGCCACAAACCTGACAAAGGCCTTAAACGCACGAGGCCATGAGTCGAGGCTGTGGGCCGGGGCGCGTGGGTACCCGAAAAACACGAACCTGGTTGACGGGGCGCCTGCTCGACTTTTTTCAGCCCGAGTGGCAGTGCCAACCTTGGGCTTTGCGACAACGGTGGTCAGAGGACTTGCAAGCGCGCTCATCGTTGAACGTCATCGAGTAGACATAGTGCATATTCATCTGGCGCGTGACTTCGTGACCCTACCAATCGCTCTGCTCGCTCGTGCTGTCGGTTTGCCATATGTGGTCCAAACCCATGGCATGATCACCCGAAAAAGCGGCATTTTCGCACGATTCTTTGACACTTTATTAACTCGCCCGGCGTTACGGGGCGCTGATCGCATTCTTTATTTGACATCCCAAGAGCAGCAAAGCCTGTCCCTTGTCGAGTCGCGGCTCACAAGTTTTGTACAGTTGGACAACGGAGCGGACATTCATTCGGGTGCGGAACCGATGCCGAGTCACACAGGGTGCGAAGTCCTTTATTTGGCAAGGATGCATCCGCGAAAGAGGCCTCTGATGTTCGTCAATGCCGCCGTAGACATCCTCGCACGGGGAAGGGATGCCGAATTCCGGATGGTTGGGCCCGACGAGGGCGAAGCTAGTGCCGTCTCCAAGCGCATCTCCGACGCAGGTTACCCCGAATCGATAGTGTATGAAGGACCCTGCGCGCCGGAACTAACTGACGATCGGCTGTCGAAATGCGACATTTATGTTCTTCCTTCAATTGACGAGCCGTTTCCCATGTCGGTCCTCGAGGCTATGGCACTAGGCAAACCTGTCATCGTCACAGATTCCTGCGGCCTAGCGCCATACATTGAATCGGCTGCGGCGGGTATTGTAGTGGGCTCGGACCAAGCCTCCCTCACGTCGGCCGTGGAGTCACTCATCATGGACAGCAGTGCACAACATGCAATGGGTGAGCGCGCAAAAAATCTCGTGAAGTATCACTTCAGCATTTCAGGTGTGGCAGAGCGACTGCAGCGCGTTTACGAATCGTGCTTGGCGAGCGACAAAAATGTCAGGCCAAACCCATAATCTTTAGAACGGTTCTCATGAGATTCAGTCTTGTCAATTCCTGGGGGTTGTATGTCAAGACGAGTAGTTGCACAACTATCCGGGATAGTCCTGGGAAGGCTGGTCGCCTCCGTTGCCCAGGCCGTCACAATTGTTCTGCTAGCTCGCGCGCTATCTCCGAGTGTATTCGGCTTGGTCATTGCCGCGCAAGCAGTTCTTACTGCGCTTGCCGTTGTATTGGGACTCGGATTTGCGCCATACATCGGCGTTCTGCGCGCCAGGGAACCGGGTTCCCCAATTGTCGATGAGGTCTTTAAATTAAACAGAATTATGAGCTGGGTCTTGACCTGTGTTTGTGTGGCTGTGCTCGTTGTTTTGGGATTTATTGATCCCGTGTTTTGGGTATTGACCCCATTGGGTGTTGCTCTAGGGTTTCAGCGGGACGCCGCGGTCTGGAACAGCATTGCAGTGGCGGACGGACAGGTGGGCCTGTTCAGCAGGAGTATCGCCATTCGTCGGGTTGCGACGCTATGCATTTTTGCTCTGCTGTTGTTTAGCGCGACGATACAGGCGGTGTTGGCCTACTGCTCTGCCGTACTAATCTCCGAGTGGTTCTACAATGTTCGACTGAAAAGACGGGCGGCATTTGTTCCGGGGCGGGTGAAGCACATACAAATGCGATTGATCCTTCGCGGTTCGAAGTTCTTTTGGCTCGACGCGATTAGTGGTCAGCTGAGACTGCTGGACGTAGCGGTTATCGGTGTCGTGCTTGGTCCGCTTGCGGCGGGGTACGTTGCCGTTCCATCCAAGGTGGCCTCACCGCTCATGTTGTTACCATCCTCATTTGCCACGCTCATTCTTCCCCGAGTGAGCTCTGGGTGTGGCCGGACAGTGCGCCAAGGCGTCTACCTCGCTATGGGAGTCACCTCCATGATCGGAGTGGTGCTCTTAGTTTTGTCTATGTATCTGCCAGATTTGATCGGAATTCTTTTAGGGCCAAGTTATATCCCTTCGGTTCCGATTGCGAGAATATATTTTGTGGGATTCGTATTCCTTTCGCTTGTTTACACAGTTGGAGCCGTGTTGCAGGGGGCAGGTTTTCAATCTGCCGTGGGAAAAAACTCTGCAATTGCTTCTGTGGTGTCGATTTCCGTGCTCGCACTAGCGGGATACTTTTGGGGTCTTGAAGCGGCTATTTGGGCGTATGTTGCGGCGCTTGCCGCCCAGGTGGGAGGGTTGGCGTTTATCTATATATTCGTTTTTCGGGGAGTGGGCCGCCATATTGATTCACTACGTTCGGATATTTATAGGACCCTTCGTACCTGAGCGTCGTCGCTGATTGGTTGGGTAACGGCGGTGACCGGGGACTGCCGCACGGTAGGTGACACCCTGACGCGGCCCGCGGCTTCGTTTGCAGTCGTGGTCGCTAGCTTCCAGCGGTGGTGAGTGCCTGTGGCGTTCGAGCGAGGTCGAATTCGCGCGGAGTGCCGTAATCGAGTGCGAAATGTCGGTGACGCCGGTTGTGGAACACGTCGATGTACTTGATGATCGCGTTCGCCAGCTTGATCCGGGTCTTCCACTTTTGACGGTTCAGCAGTTCGATTTGCATCGACGACCAGAAAGTTTCCAACATGGCATTGTCGAGGCCGTCGCTGACCGTGCCGAACGACGGCAGCAGCTCGGCCGAGCGTATCTTCTGAGTGAACACCCACGAGGTGAACTGGGCGAGTTCAATCGGTGGACGCAACACCGGGTGCGTGTAGTGAGCGTAGCTGCTTTTCGAAGGCCTCGGCCGGGGTCCGCCAGGCGAGGATCTTGCGGGGGCAGTTGTTGATCGCGAGGGCGACGGCTTCGAGGTTCTCGACAAACCACCTGGATAGATCGATGCCTTCGGGATGTACTGGCGTAGCAGTGGACCGGTCCTCGGTGGATGCTCACCCCAGCCTTCGAGCCGAGGCAGATGAACCAGGATGGTGGAGCAGCTGCTGCGCTCAACGAGCGTGCCGACCGCGGACCAGCCGGTTCCGATGATCAGATCTTCCAGTGCCCGAGACGGCGCGATCGGCGGCTTCGGCGGGGCGTTCGCTGAGGACGACATCGGCGGTGACATGCCCCTGCGGCTTGTTGCGTGCTCGAGCTCTCGGTGCCCGCAGCGCCCGGCCGGTGCGCAGCCACGTGACCAGCTCTCGCTTGAGTGCACCACGTCTCTCGCTGAACAACGACTGATAGATCGCTTCGTGGCTGATGCGCATGGACTCGTCATCGGGGATATCGACCCAGAGCCGGTAAGAGATCTGTTCCGGGCTCCACGCCGTCGACCATCTCCTGTCCTGCCGGTGCGGCTTGTTCAGCGCCTTCCACGCCGGCGCCTCGGGGCCTGTGACGATCGTGCCATCGGGTCCGTGGACGCTCCCATCCAGCCGTTCCTGCACGTACTCGCGCAATCTGTCGTTGTTCACGAGCTTGGCTGTCTTCGGGCGCTTCGCGGCCTGCTGCGCTTTCCACTGCGCTACCAAGGTCCGGTAGACCTGCTGGCCGCTCCTGGTCGCCGCGTTGCCGCGCAGCTCGCGAGAGACCGTCCCGGGGTCGCGTCCGATCCGGCGGGCGATCTCGCGCACGCCGAGTTCTTGGGCACCCAGCAGCGCGATCTCCTCCCTCTCGGCGAACGACAAGTATCGACCCGTCGGCTCGAACAGGCTGATCGGCGGCATGCCGCCAGCGTGACGGAACCAGCGGGCCCCGACCGACCATGACACATGTCAGCGCTCTTGGAATTGTGGGCCGGTAGTGCTCGTCGAATAGTGGGCCACGTGGTTGTGGTTAGTTTGTCTGCTCGGTGATGGCGACGCTGGGGAGCGTGTCGGTTCCGAGGTGTTTGAGCCGGTAGCTGGCGCCTTTGAGGGTGTGGACCTCGGCGTGGTGGACGATGCGGTCGATCATGGCCGCGGCGATGGTGACGTCGCCGAAGACCTCACCCCAGCGGGCGAAGGGCAGGTTGCTGGTGAGGATCAGCGAGGCCTTCTCGTAGCGGGTCGAGACGAGCTGGAAGAACAAGTTCGCGGCTTCTTGCTCGAAGGGCAGATAGCCGACCTCGTCGATGATGATCAGCCGGTACCGGCCCAGCTTGCGCAGCTCGGCATCCAGGCGCCCGGTGTCGTGGGCCGCCTTGAGCCGGTGGATCCAGTCCACGGCGGTGGCGTAGAGCACCCGGTGGCCCTGCGGGACTGATGCACCGATAGGTGACAGGTTGGGTCAGGCAGCCTGAAGGGCTGGTGTGGTCATGATGGTCTCGTACTCGATGGGGGTCAATCTCCCGAGCGCGGCTTGGCGTCGCCTCCGGTGATAGGTGCGT
>NZ_AOSQ01000048.1:0-27236 GCF_000349605.1 Kocuria sp. UCD-OTCP | reverse complement strand
GGGTTCACGGCTGCGCGCGACGTTCACGACGTCGTCGCGGAACTCCTTGGGATAGGGCTTGGGCATGGTGTACATCCTTCCATCGACGCCTCTCAGCGCCACAGATCAGGTGTCACCGAACCGTGCATCAGTCCCCATGGCCCCGGCCACGGTGAAGAACTACACCTGGGACCTCGAACGGTTCCTGGATCTGTTGCCCGGTACTGTCCTGCACACCACGGAATCGGTCACCGGGGAGGAGATCGATCAGGCCTTACGGGCCTTTGCGCACGGCACGGATCACCACGCCGGCACTACTACTGCGCTCGGGCAGAGGAGTCGGGTGCCCGGGCCCGTCACTGACACAGACGTCACGGTCTCCCGGTCAACCCTGCGGATGCGCCGGTCGATCGCCCGGTTCTTCACCTACGCCGTGGAACAATCGTGGGCCACTGTGACCCCCCTGCGTGGCTCCCGAACGGTGCCGGCGGAGGAGACAGTGCTGCGGCGAGAACGGACCGCCTTGGGCGCCGAGCAAGCCCACGCCCTGCTCACCTACGGACCCGGCACCGCAGAGACCAACAAGCAGCATGACCGTGACACGGTTGCCCTGGGCTTGCTGACGATGCTGGGCTTGCAGGCCGGAGAGGTCGCCAGGCTCGACATCAACCACTACACCGTTGCTTCCCCGGACGCCTGTGCCCGGCTGCAGGTCATCGGCAGGGCCGGTAGCGGGCGCGTGGTGCCTGTTCCCCCGCAACTGGCCCAGCAGATCGATGCCTACCGTGCCCGGCTCGGCGAGGAAACCCCCGCGCCGTTGCTGCTGTCCCCCACCGGTCGACGCCTCGCGGCGCGCGACATCGAACGCCTCGTGGAACGAGCCGTGAAGCGCACCCAAGCCACCGATCCTCAGCACGCCCGAGCGGTCGTGCCCCACGGTCTACGCCGGACGGCAGCGACCCTGATGCTCAACGAAGGATGGGACATGCAGGCAGTGGGACACATGCTGGGTCACCGATCAGTGAGCACCACCCTCACCTACCTCCAAGACGTCCCCCTGCCCACCATCGGCGCCTCCACCGGAGACCGCCGGCAAGCGGACTCCCCCTCATCGGGTGTGACATGAGCCGGGTGCGGCGACACGAGGTTCGATGCGTGCAGCCGAACTCTCATCTCGTAGGACCGCCAGATACGTGACCCGGCCGCTGAGAACCTCACCGGTGCTCCACTGCCCTGCCTGCGTGAGCGGTGCTGCCTCCCAGGATGGAGGGGACTTCGAGGGGGCGATCCGGGCGAGACGTGCTGCTGTGATGGGCGCCCTGGCAGCAGGTGCTGATGCTGGTGACCGAGGTGGTTGCGGATCGTTGGGGCCGGGGCGGTGATCTGTACCGGAGCGGTGCCCGAGGAACCGTTTCGAAGATTTCGGGCCAACACGTCGATCGCGGTCGGTTCCCGCAGCTGGGCCCGTTGCAGGTCCACGCTCAGCCTGGCTTCCGGGAACGTGGTTCGGGCGCGGGCGATCAAGGGTGGCAGGGCCTGTTGGTTGGTTTCGGTCAGGGTGCCGGCCACGTCCAGTGTCACGTGCCGGCCGTCCAGGTCGATGTGGACCAGAACGGAAAGCTTGGGGTTCATCGTGAAATGTATTCCTTGTGTCAGTTGTCAGTGGCCATTTCGCGGTCCGCCCCCGAAGATCTCGGTGTGACGACCGTCAGATGGATTCACGTTGTCCTTCTAGGGGTCCGGAACATCAATTGACGGAGCCTTGGTCAAGGTTTTGAGGGACCGTTGCGTGAGGGCGCTGGTCCTTGAGGTGATCGGAGTCAGCCCCGGAGCAGTCCGGCAAGCACCCTGGCTTCGCTGATCTCTGGGGTTCTCGTGGCCGTGAGCAGCGTGATCGGCCCTTTTTGCGCCAGTTCACGTAAATGCTGGAAAGCTTCTGCTCGCTCGGGTTCTTTCATTTCGGCGCGGTAGCGGACGCTGAACTCTTCGAAACGTTCCGGGACATGCCCATACCACTGGCGCAGCGATGTCGAAGGAGCTATCGCCTTGCACCACTCGTCGAGGGCCGCTTTCTTCCGACTCAGTCCACGGGGCCACAGGCGATCGACCAGCACACGGGTGCCATCGGCCGACGAGGCTGCTTCATAGACTCGCCGGACCCGCACGTGATAAGTGGTCATGCTTATTTCTCCTGGGTTCCGACTCGTGCGTCCAGGGCATCAATCAGCATCCGACGGCGGTCCAGGGTGACGGGATGGGGGCCTGCCGGATCGGTGAGGTATTCCCAGTCGAGTTGGCTGCAGATCCGGCTGTGCAGGACCTGCAATTGCGTCACTGTCAGATCCGCCAGGCTCTCCGGGAAGGCATCGGTGGGTTCGAGGTAGATCCACTCGGGTGCGACAGGCCCCTTGGCGCAGTCGCCAAGGGAATCGAGAGGATGGACAGGATAGGTCTGCACATTAGCCACAAGAAAAACTTTCTGGTCAGTCGCCTGTCTCGGGGATCTCCTGACTGGGCGTTCCGGTTGTCGTTCGCCATCTCGGGTCGCCATCGGCACCTGAAGGCACTGTCCTTCCGACTATATCCCTTTCTCCAGTTTTGAATTATTCCGCCCCCAGGCGGAAGTAATCTTTCAGGGCAGGGACGCGCTGATTTCGAACAATCATGTTTCCTCATCCACGAGTGTCCTGGAAGAAAAGGTGTCCCTGCGCAATGCACAGCGTCTTACGCGCGATAAGTTTAGGTTTTTCAACCGAAGACATACGAGGAACTTCTCGTACAATAACGTCGATGGGTCGTTATGAGTTGTCGTAGTCTTCTCATATCCAGAACTTCCCGTATCCGGGCTTGAGATCCGGACGACGGCAGCCAAGGGCCGCCTGAAGCATCGGGCATGCCCGCCGGCGCGTCCCCGCTCGCCCAGCGGACTGACGTGACCGGTGTCGGAGCCGTTCCGGGGATGTCGTCCCGCTTGGTGCTCGACAGACCCGGCGCTCCGATCCCTGAGCTGCTGGAATACTTTTGAGGCGAAAGGTACCCCGTGGGTGCCTCGACAGCACCGACCCCCAGGCCGTTCCGGCGATGTCAGCCGCACCTGGCCGAAGGCGAAGATCATCGCCGCGGTCAGCGGCCCTCGGCCGACGGAAGCAGAGCGGGCGAGCTTTGCTCAACGGATGAATGGGCCGTAGGTCTTCATCCAGGCGTTCAGCCACTGCTCCAATTGATCGGAGTTCCAGTCCGGGGCCTGGACTTCCAGCGCATCGGGACCACGACGGAACACCGACACGACACCGTCGAGGCCGGCGAGCTTGTGCGCCATGATGCCCACCAAGGAGGTACGACGGGCGGCGAGAACAGGATGCACGCCGACGTCAAACCCGTCGGGTTCAGCCACGACCACCACCGGGGATCCCCCCGATAGTGGATCCACCTCCGCACCGGTGCGCAGATCGGCGATCACACGCTCCGCGTACTGCTCCAGTTCGCTCTCGCGCAGCGACTGCTGACCGCACTTGAGCCGCAGCATCCCGGCCATCGGCAGGGTCGGGACGAAGATCTGGTGCCCATTGCCGGTGAGCACCGGGTGGTGGTGCAGATGATGGCCGGGGTCCTGTGGGGAACCGATGACCCACTGGGCGTTCGGGGCTCCGGCGATGAGGACGACGGCCAGATAAGAGACCAGCCCGTCCAACAGCAAGAACATCGTCCGTGACGGCACCCGCGCACTGGTCACGGTGTGCCGAGCCCACGAGGGCCACCGCTCACGCGGTTCCACCGGGGAGGACATGAGCTCTGCCCGGCGGTCAACGATCCAGCGCCACAGCGATGTCAGGGAGCCTGGGGTGGCATCGAGGAACTCGTCCGGGTCGAGTCCCCGCCCGGCCAGTTCCGCGCCCAGACTCCGCAGCGCCGGGCCGCGCTCGTCCAGAAACTCCTCCAGTGCGGCCGCGGCCTGCTGCCGGCTCATCTGCCGGTAGTGGGTCATCGGCATGGCTTCCACCGTAACCGCGCGCGAGGAGCTCCGTTCATTGTGTCGGAGCCAACCCCGGTCGCGTGTTCGCGGGAACACATAGCCCGCACACACGGGGAGGTATGAGCACACTGCGCATGGGCGTCATGGGGCGCCTCGACCAACTGCGCGACGTCATCGCGGCACACGACCGGGCCCCCCTCGCGCCGCACCGTTTAGCAGGCAGGACCAACCAGGGCGGATAAGCCTCCACGCACCAGAACACGAAACCCTCACCGGGCATTCGGTGCACCACCAACTGGACAGCGCCACGACGATCAGGCCGCCTGGGCACCGGGGCTGCCCTCCTGTTCCTGGCCCTGTTCGGTCTGGCCGGAGTGTACGCGAGCCACTCCCTGCCCGAGGTGAGCCACGGCGCCTGAGGCCGGCCGGCTGCCCCAGCGGCCGTCGTCGTCCTTGTTGTCGTCCTTCGGTGCTTGCACCGATTCCGGGAGTATCGCCCCGCTCTCGGCCGGGCCGCGACGTTCCCGACGGCGCAGGCTTTGCCCGTGTCCGGACCTTCGGCAGGGGCCGATCAGGTCATCCGTACGGGTCCTGGGTTCCGACTCGGGCATCCAGGGCGCCGATCAGCGCGCGGCGACGGTCCAGGGTGATGGGGTGCGGTCCGGCGGGGTCGGCCAGGTATTCCCAGTCGAGCTGGCTGCAGATCTGGCTGTGCAGGACCTGCAGCTGGGTCACCGTCAGATCGTCCAAGTGCTCCGGGAACGCCTCGGTGGGCTCGAGGTAGATCCACTCGGGCTCAACACGGTGCGAGGCGGGGCCGGCCTGGGGATCGAGAGGGTGGACAGGGTAGGCATGCAGGGTCGCCAATCGGGGCTCTTTCTGGTCACTCGCCTGTCTCGGGGTGTTCCTGACTGAGCATTTTGGTTGTCGTCTGCCACACCGGGGCAGAGACGGCACCCGGAAGGCACTGTCCTTCCGACCACAGCCCGTTTCCTCGTACCCCGCCGGGGTTTCCGCCGCGGGGCCTACGGCTGGACCGGTCGCACGGAGCCGTGGAATCCTGCTCGCGCGTCCAGGGCGAAGACCACTTTGCAGTACCGGGCCATGGTCACCGGGTGGGGAACGGCAAGATGCTGCAGATGATCACGGTTGAGCTGGCGGCAGAGCCTGCTGTGCAGCACCTGCAGCTCCGAGAGGGCCAGCCGCGACAGGTCTGCGGGGAAGCCGGCGGTGGGCTCCAGATAGATCTCCTCGGCATCATGGAGGTCGAGGGGGTCCCAAGGCTGAACAGGGTGGGCGGAACGGTGGCTCAACAGGCGCTCTTTCTGTCGGATCGCCTGTCTCGGGTNATGGAGGTCGAGGGGGTCCCAAGGCTGAACAGGGTGGGCGGAACGGTGGCTCAACAGGCGCTCTTTCTGTCGGATCGCCTGTCTCGGGTGGCTCTCCTGACGGGGCGGGGTGGTGGTCTCCGCCCCATCAGCGCGCCGGTCGCGCCCGAAGGGCAGCACTGCTCCGACCATAGTGTCCCGCCGGTGGTAAGGCGAACCGCGGGGGCGGCACCGGTCGTGAGCCGGCGTCGCCGCCGACGGAACCAGGAGAACGGAGACACCATGGGTCTCCCGGGACGCGTCACGGACGTGCCGTCCAAACCCATTGACCCCGAAGTGGTCCGTACCCAGAGCGGCGGGCAGGAGGCCGGATCGTGTCCTAGTTCCCGTCCTCCGAGAGGATCGATCTCCCCGCGCGGGATCCGCTGTCACCGGGTGCGGCCTCGGCAAGCACCTCCTCCAACCGTTCGTCACCCAGATAGGTCAGGGCAGTGAGGATGCCTGTGATCCTGCGGCGCTCACCATCGTCGAAACGGGTGGAGTCGAGGATGTCGCTGACCCACAATCCGTCCATGGCCAGCCGCACGATCACCCCGATGATGCCCGCCGGGTGTCCCGGATCCAGATCCTCCCGGTCCATCCGGCGATTGAGCTGGACCAGGGACTCGGCCAGATGAGGCCTGGCCACCGCCGCGTGCAGCAGCGCCACCTGGTCGCGGTTGCTGTTGTCCCGCACATCGGAGAACGCCTGCACATAGGCCCGGTCATCGGCACCGTCCGGAACATGGTCCTGCTGGACCCAGTGGTCCAGTTCCTCGACGAGCTCCGTCATCACCGCTTCGACGTGCTGCTCGATCTCTTCACTCGGCGTCTCCGGCCTGAACATGGCTCCTCCAGTCGCTCGGGAGAGGACACTCCGTGCGAGTCCGCTCACAGAAAGAACAAGTCTACTTTGCTGTTTCCGGGGACACCTCATGGGACTCGGCCGAGCAGCAGCTAGTCCTACACTGAGGCCATGTCGGCCATGTCGTGGCCCAGGGATCTTCCCCGTCTGCTCCGGACCCGGGTGCGGTCGGGTGTACGCCGGGTCCGGAAGTCCTTTTGGCACGCCGTTCAGATGACCGCGGGTGGAATCGCGGCTTTCGCCATTGCCCAGGAGCTGTTTGGCCACGAAGGTCCGATCTTCGCGGCGACGTCAGCCATCATCGTTATGGGCTTTTCGCATGACCCGCGGCTGCGCCGAGTACTGGAAGTGGCCATCGGGTGCACCGTCGGCATCCTGGTGGGGGATCTCCTGCTGAAGGTGCTCGACGCGGGCCTGTGGCAGGCCTCCGCGGTGCTGTTGACGGCCATTTTGCTGGCCCGCTTCCTGGACAGTGGGTCGCTGTTCTCCACCCAGATGGCGATTCAGTCGGTCCTTGTGGTGCTGCTGCCGGTCCCGGCAGGAGGGCCTTTCACCCGCAGCGTGGATGCCATCGTGGGAGGCTCCGTGGCTCTGCTGATCACAGCGCTGGTGCCCCGCGATCCCCGGCGTGAACCCCACGCGAACGTCCGGCGGGTGCTGGCCGAGCTAGCCAAGGTCCTGCAGAGGGCCGCCGTCGCGTTGGAAACCAACGACGCGACACCGGCCTGGCACGCCCTGGTGAGGATCCGGAAAGCCCAACCCCTGGTCGACACGCTGCAGGAATCATTGAATTCAGCCCAGGAAGTCGCCCGGCTGGCGCCGGCCTATCGACGACATCGCACCGAACTGGAAGACCTGAACCGGTCACTGGACTTCATCGAGCTCGCCGTCCGCAACAGCGACGCGCTGGTGCGACGACTCGCCTCGGCCATCAACAACGCCGCTCTGAGCGAGGAAGCCATGGACTCCCTGCACGGGCTGCTGATCGACACCGCGGACGCGGTGGAGACCTTCGGCCGCGCCCTCACCGAAGCCGACGCCGGAGGAGGCTCGGAACTGGACATGCGCCGGACCCGGGACGAGCTGATCGCGGTGGCTGCCAGGTTGCATCCGGACCCGCTGGGGGTCCGGGGTCTGCAGGGCGAAGGCGCGATCCTGCTGCTGCGGCCGCTGGTGGTGGATCTGCTGGAGGCGACCGGGATGAGGCACCGGACGGCGTCCGGCTACCTGCCGAAGCTCCACTAGCCGACACGGTGCTCGAGTGGCGTTCGGCGTTCACGGCCTTCACATCGGGGATCCGCATGCCTTCGACGCCGATCGGATCGCCGCGATCGACAACATCACCCGCAGCACGGGGGCGGGTGCAACCTCCTCCGTCGTGTGCCCTCGGGGGGTTGCTGAACGGTCGTCGTCGACCCGCGCCCCGCTGCGCCCGATCCGCGGCGTCAGCTCACGCGCCGGCAGGCGGACTCGCTCGTGTAGGTGAGGACCACCTCGTCGTCCTCGGGGCGTTCCCGCTCGGGACTCCACCGGCCGGGGGAACGCCCGGCGTTCTCGACCGGTGAGGCGTCCTGCCGGGTCTGCCCTAGATGTAAGAGGGCATGTCCTTATTGGCTCGGGCCGGAGTGCGTGAGGCCGTCTGCTGAGTGCGCGACACCGCCTGGGGTGTCGCACCGGTGGCGAAGTTTCAGCACCACCGCAGCGGGAGTGAGCGGCAAAGCAGGAAGCGCCCCCCGGCGGTGCCGGGGGGCGCTTCCTCACGGTGACGCCGCCGTTCAGGCGGACGTCGAAGATCTCAAATGGAGATCAGTGCGTCATCAGGAGATGACGGTGATATTCGCGGCCTGGGGGCCCTTGGGGCCGTCCTGGGTCTCGAACTCCACGCGCTGGTTCTCCTCCAGGGAGCGGAAGCCGCCGGAGTTGATCGCGGAGAAGTGCGCGAACACGTCCTTGGAGCCGTCCTCGGGGGTGATGAAGCCGAAGCCCTTGTCGGCGTTGAACCACTTCACGGTGCCAGTANGCGCGAACACGTCCTTGGAGCCGTCCTCGGGGGTGATGAAGCCGAAGCCCTTGTCGGCGTTGAACCACTTCACGGTGCCAGTAGTCATGAGTGACCTACCTTTCTGAAAAAACGGAGCGTCCCCGGCGATCGGGGTGCTCGGGCGTTGCGATGCCTGCCATGAACGTCTTCTCAGAACAACTGCTGCACCCGGTGGTCGGGCGAACTGCTTGAAATGCGAAAAACGAAACTTCAACAACTGGGTCCTACTGTACGCGGGTCGGCCCGGATGCGCAGTGACGGCAGACACCCCCAGTCGCGACCATGATGCGGGTGCCCCACCACGACGACATGCCTGTTCATACGCCCACTGAGGAACCCGTGGCGGCACCAGGGCTGGTCCATAGGATGCGAATTGACAACGATGTCGCATCGCAAGGGGCCACCATGCTTACCGAATCCGATTTCGCCTACGTCAGCGCAGCAGAACTCGCACGCCGGGTGCGTGAACAAGAGCTCACCTCTGTCGAGCTCATCGACATTTGCATCGACCGGATCGAGAAGCGCAACCCGAGCCTGAACGCCTTCGTATACAAGGGCTTCGACGATGCCCGGAAAGCCGCGAAGGATGCCGATGAGGTGGTGCGCTCCGGCGCCGAGCTGGGTGTCCTGCACGGGGTTCCGACCGCCATCAAGGACTTGTTCGACTTCAAGCCTGGATGGCCTGCCACCTTCGGTGGGGTGCGGGCACTGAAAGATTTCTCCCTGGACAGCTACTGCGTCTTCGCCGAACGGGTGGAGAAAGCCGGAGCGGTGATCGTGGGCAAGACGAACTCACCGGTCATGGGCTACCGCGGAGCCTGCGACAACCCCTTGTTCGGTGCCACCCGTAATCCGTTCGACACCTCCAGGAACACCGGCGGCTCCTCCGGTGGTAGCGCAGCAGCCGTGGCTGACGGACTGGTGCCGTTCGCGGAAGGCACGGACGGCGGAGGCTCCATCCGCATCCCGGCCGCCTGGTGCGGTCTCTACGGGTACAGGCATCCTTCGGCCGCGTCCCCTCCGTAGTACGCCCCAACGCCTTCGGCAGCACGATGCCGTTCCTGTTCGAGGGCCCGCTCACCCGCGCCGTCGAAGACGCCGCCCTGGTACTCAACGCAATTTCCGGACACGACCCCCGTGACCTCTTCAGTCTCGACGACGGCCCACACGACTTCACCACCGACGTGGGCCGGGACATCTCAGGCATGCGGATCGCCTACACCCCCGACTTCGGCATCTTCCCGGTCGATCGCCGCATCCGGGAGGTCGTCGACCGGGCGGTGCAGGTCTTCCGAGACGCCGGCGCCATCGTCGAAGAGGTCAACATCGACATCCCCTACGACCAGCGCCAGCTCAGCGACCTGTGGTGCCGACAGATCATGCTGGTCAACGTGGGCGCCTTCGAAAACTTCAAGAGCAACGGCCTGGACCTCCTGGCTGATCACCGCGAGGACTTCCCGGAGGGATACCTACGCTGGGCCGACCACGTCTACGGCATGTCGATGGCCGAGCTCAACGAGGACTACGTGATGCGCACCGCCGTCTGCGACGCCATCCAGGCCGTCTACACGGATTTCGATCTGCTGGTCAGCCCGACCCTCAGCGCGATGCCGGTTCTCAACGCGGACGAGCCCGGGGCCACCGTCGGCCCCTCCGAGGTGGAAGGCGTGGAGGTGGATCCGTACATCGGGTGGTGCCCGACCTACCTCACCAACTTCACCGGCCACCCGGCTGCTTCAATTCCTGCTGGGCTGGTGGACGAGCTGCCGGTGGGCATGCAGATCCAGGGACGTCGGTACGCTGACGGTGACGTTCTGGCCGCCAGCGGCGCCTACGAGAAGCTGCGACCCTGGGCCGACACGTACGACCGCTGCCGGCAACGCAACCTGTAGCGCGGTAGGCCAACCCCGCAACACGGCCCGCCGCTAACGGGCCATATGTAAAGCCGGTAAGGGTGAACGGTTCCCGGTTGGATGTCTTCTAGGGTGTGGCCATGACCGAGCCCACCCGTCCTAGTGTCCTCGCCGATGCCCGTTCGATCGCTGCCGCCGACTCCGCGGGGCAAGGCACCGTCGCGACGCTGCTGAGCTATCCGGGGCTGCACGCGGTGGCCGCCCACCGCATCGCCCACCGCCTGTGGTCCACCCGGTGGGGCAGACCCGCCGCCCAGGCCATCGCCACCGCCTCCGCGAAGGCCACCGGGATCACCATTCACCCTGGTGCGGTGATCGGGCACCGGCTGTTCATCGACCATGGCAGCGAGGTTGTTCTCGGAGAGACCAGCGTGATCGGTGACGACGTGACCATCTACCAAGGGGCGAGCTTCGTCGGGGATGGCTCCCCGGGTCGGCGCCACGCCGTTGTCGGGGACGGGGTGCTCATCGGTTCCGGGGCGAAGGTCATCGGCCCGATCACCATTGGGGCGGGGGCGAAGATCGGCGCTGGCGCCGTGGTGACCCGTGACGTCGCGGCCGACACCACGGTCGTGGGCATCGACGTGTAATGATCTCACGCCGCAGCTCAGACGTAACGTCGGATCTGCGTGACGGCGCCAGTCACGCTGCGGGGCGAGCCTGCGTCTGTTTGCGGCTCAGGCCAGTCGTGGCCACTCCATCTCCATGGCGTGCCAGGGCTGGCCGTTCACCTCGGTGCTGCGCACCTGGCCGGTCTCTTTGAACCCCAGGTCCTCGTAGACGCGTCGAGCTAGGACGTTGTGCGAGTACACGCCCAGTTTCATGGCCGGCACCTCCGTGGTCTCGAAGCCCGTGCGCACCGCCTCCCTGATCAGCTCCCGTCCCAGACCACGCCCGCGAGCTGCCGGGTCGAGGAGGACGCAGCCGAGCCGCATCATGGCCGCGTCAGCGTCGACGAGCAGGGAAGCGTGACCGACCGGATGCCCCGACTCCGGGTCCAGCCCGGTCCAGTACCGGCGTTGATCATTGTGCAGGTAGCTCTCCAGCTGCCCGCGATCCAGCGGCCAGGTGAACGTGCGCCCGGACCAGAGCACCATGTCCGCCTCGGAGGGCACCCAGCCCAAGAGGATGTCCAGGTCGGCTGGGACCGTCTCTCGCAGGCGCATGTCCCCATGCTAGGGATGCCACCACGTGGGCCGGTCCAGATGCTGGTCGAGCCGCATGATCGACGAGGAACCCTTGATGAAACACGGCACCGGGATGTGAGGTAGTCGCACGACGCGTGGAACACGGGGTGACCGACCGACACGCACGGTGCGAGCGGGGTGCCAAGGACGGAGGCATTCCCTTATAGCGTGGACAGACCTACCCCAGGAGGTTCCTCGTGATGGACGTCGCCGGCTTCGGAGCGTTCCTTGGACTGTTCATCTGGTTGCTCATGGTCGCCTTCACCTTGTGGTTGCTCTATTGGGTGGTGCGCAAGGGCGTCACCGCCGGCATCAAGGACTACGCGCACCAGCACGGCGACCGCAGCGGCAGCTGGCAGCCATAGCCCCCAGCACCGTCCCGGTCGGAGACCAGGACCCCATCCTCGATGCGCCAAGGAGCCCCCGCCGTGCAGCGATCCACCCGTGTCCTCAGCCTCGCCGTTGCCGCTATCACCTCCCTGGCCCTCACCGGGTGCGAGGACAACCTGCTGCTCCAAGACAGACCAGAACCCCTTTCCCAGGTCACGCCCACCGCGATCACCCCCCACCCGGGGTGCACCATCTCCGAAGGCGCCATGGGCCCGGGGCAGAGCGAGGACCTCACCACAGCACCCCCGTCCCTGAGGTTGAGCTGCGACGGCCGGTCCCTGAGCCTGGCCGGCGATTACACGAACAAGACCGCCAACAGCTTCTTCCCGGACCACACCGCCATCAAAGCGGCCATCGTCGTCGACGGCGAAGCCCGCATCTGGCACCTCCTCGGCCCCCGGGGAGAGGAGGAGGGATGCCTGACCATTCAGCGCCTCGACGAGACCAGCGCCTCCCGCGACGAGTGCGACGCCGATCGGCTCAGCCAGTGGCAGGACAGCGACCCCGCCGCAGAAACCCGCGACACCCCCGCAGCCCAGATCCCCTAGGGGCTGCCCCACGGAACAACAGCTGCCCCAAAAGGAACCCCTGCTGCAACGCAACAGGTCAAGGAGTCAAGCGATCCGGGGGCAGTCCCCCTGCTTCCAGGGCGGCGAGCAGGCCGGTCTCGGTGTGCATGTTGCGCACGAAGGGGACCATCGACTCCAGCTGCTCGGTCGTGGCGTTGATCTTTGCCTCGTAGGTCGCCACGACGTTCAGCCCGGCGTCCACTACGGCGGCGGCGACCTGCAGCGGCACGAAGCGCGGGTTCGGCTCCCCCGGGGGCGATCTGCGGCAGCCCGGTGGACTCGAAGTCCACGAACAGGTAGTCGGGGGCGTCTGCGCCCGGCGCCGGGGCGATCACAGTGGCGAGCACACCGCGCACCAGGCCTATCACGGGGCGGTACCCGGCGTCGACCAGATCCGCCTCGTCGGCCTCGCTCAGTCCGGCGGCCGTGAAGGAGACCTCCACGTAGGGCAGCTCTGGCGCCCACCCGTCGACGTCGAAAGCGGTGCTGGACTGGAACTCGCTGGACGGGGCAGTGGCGTTGAGGAACACCTTGCCGTTGGAGGTGTTCAGCTGCAAGAAACCGAGGATCGGGGCGCCGGTCGTCTCGATCTCCGTGGCGGCCGCGGAGGCGGCGGGGGTCGTGGTGCTCATGGGGTCCTTCCCGACGGTGAACTCTGTGGGGACGGCACCCATGTGTGCGGACACCCCAAGAGGCCGCGCCAGGGTGCGGACATGGGAACGGAGGGTCTGCTCTGGGGAGACAGGCCCTCCGTTGATGGCTGCGGCTGGATCAGCTGGTCTGGGCGGCGGCCTCCTGGCCGTCGACCATCCGCTCCCAGTGCTCGAGCTGGATCCGCACCTCGTCCCCGACGGCCGTCTGTACCTCGGCGGCCAGGCGCCGCCCCTCCTGCCGGGAGGCCTCGTATGCCTGCGCCGAGGGCCAGCCGCGCTCCTCGTCGTAGTGGCGGGCGAAGTCGGACGTCCACGCCAGGACCTGCTCGGTGAGCTCTGCCGGCAGCGGGAACTCCTCCTGGCTCATCAGGCTCTCGGGGCCGAAGAACGGCCAGGGGCAGCCGTGCTCGTTGAACATGCGGACCGTGATCGGTGCGGGCATCAGCACGAGCCTCCTGGGATGGACGTGATCACTCGACGGTTGGTCGAGGAGATGATAATCCGAGGATAGAACGTCTTCACGACGGCGCCGCGGGAGTTCCGGATCTGGACTGGGGTGGTGTAGCAGTACTTACCGCTGCCCTGGAAGGCGGTCTTGGACGGAGCGGCCAGCGCCTGCTTGGTGGCGAAGTCCATGAAGTCGTCCCAGTTCGCCCGCAACGGGACTATCGCAGTAACGGTGTAAGAGGCCCAATCACCCCGTTCGGGGTTGGAGGGTCGACATGAGCGAGAAGATCGAGACACTGGTGGACGTGAGCCCACCGAAGCCCGGTGACGANCCCAATCACCCCGTTCGGGGTTGGAGGGTCGACATGAGCGAGAAGATCGAGACACTGGTGGACGTGAGCCCACCGAAGCCCGGTGACGAGCCGGAAGAGAACGCGCAGCTGAGCGCGGCTGAGCAGGACACGGTCCGGGAGCTGGTCCGTGCCGCCCGCGCCAGCGGGGCGGCGTTGACCGGCCCGGGCGGGCTGTTGAAGCAGCTGACCAAGATGGTCGTCGAGGCCGCCCTGGATGAGGAGATGAACGAACACCTCGGCTATGAACCCGGTGACCCGCAAGGGCGTAACCGGGGCAACTCGCGCAACGGGAGGCGGGTCAAGACGGTGATCACCGACAACGCCGGCCCCGTGGAGATCGAGGTCCCCCGGGACCGGCAGGCCAGCTTCGAGCCGGTGATCGTGCGCAAGCGCCAGCGGCGGCTGACGGACCTGGACCAGGTCGTGCTCTCGCTCTCGGCCAAGGGCCTGACCACCGGAGAGATCAGCGCGCACCTGGGCGAGGTCTACGGCGCCGACGTCAGCAAGGACACCGTCACCCGTATCACCGACCGGGTGATCGAGGAGATGCAGGCCTGGTGGGCCCGGCCGCTGGAGCAGGTCTACGCGGCGATCTTCATCGACGCCATCATGGTCAAGGTCCGCGACGGGCAGGTCCGCAACCGGCCCGTGTACGCCGCGATCGGGGTGGACCTGGGCGGGCATAAGGACATCCTGGGGATGTGGGCCGGGGACGGCGACGGGGAGTCGGCGAAGTTCTGGTACGCGGTCCTCAACGACCTGAAGTCACGCGGGGTGCGCGACGTGTTCTTCGTGGTCTGCGACGGGCTGAAGGGCCTGCCCGACTCGGTGAACGCGGTGTTCCCACTGGCCACGGTGCAGACCTGCATCATCCATCTGATCCGCGGGACCTTCCGCTACGCCTCAAGGAAGTACTGGGACGAGCTCGCCAAGGACCTCAAGCCCGTCTACACCGCCCCGACCGCCGCTGCCGCCGAGGCCGCCCTGGAGGAGGTGGAGGACAAGTGGGGCGCCCGGTACCCGGCGATCAGCCGGCTGTGGCGCAATGCCTGGACCGAGTTCGTGCCGTTCCTGGACTACGACGTGGAGATCCGCCGGGTGATCTGCTCGACGAATGCCATCGAGTCCCTCAACGCCCGGTTCCGGAGGGCGGTGCGGGCCCGTGGGCACTTCCCGAACGAGCAGTCCGCGATGAAGACCCTGTACCTGGTCGTGCGATCCCTGGACCCGAAGGGCACCGGGCAGACACGATGGGTCACACGGTGGAAGCCGGCGCTGAACGCCTTTGCCATCACCTTCGCCGACCGGATGCCGGCGGCGGAGAACCACTAACCATGGAAACGCCTCTTACACCGTTAGAGCGACAGTCCCCGNTTTGCCATCACCTTCGCCGACCGGATGCCGGCGGCGGAGAACCACTAACCATGGAAACGCCTCTTACACCGTTAGAGCGACAGTCCCCGTCGGTGTTCTCGACGTACGTCTTGAGCTTCTGTATTGGTTGCTCGATCACCTCGGACCATGGGTGAGCAGCGCGTTGGGCTGCCGGTGCTGCGGTGGCGGTGCTACGCAGGACCACCGGATGGGAGAGCTGATGGGTCAAGGGCAGGACCCGGTCGTGCCCCTGGGCGGAGAATCCCTCGCTGTACTGGGAAAGCAGAAGGCCGGACATGGGATGGTGTCCGGCTTTCTGTGTGGGGGTGCCTTTCCGCCACAGCACCAGCGTGAAACACCGTGAGGGCCGCTGACCAGAGGCTACGTGCAGTGGTGGACGCGTATGACCGAGTGAGTCCAGGGGGTGGCGTCGATGACGATGGTTGCCCTGGGATCAGCGTCGCTCACAAGAGCGCCGCCCGACCGAGGGGATGACTCGTCAGTCGGGGGCTGGGCTGAGCGACGTCTTCTGGGGGCGGATCCGCCTGCCGTCGCTGCGAGATCGTGGATAGATATGGCAGGGGCGGGGTGGCCCCCCGGCCATCCCGCCCCGTGCTGCTTCGTCGCGGACCATGATCTGGCTCGCACCATGGATCCCCCCGGAACCATGGCGCGCCCGGTCAACACGGCCGAAGCTGGAGGATGGTCTGATGCAGATCGCCTGTCCCCCTGGTAAGCCAGGATGCTCGCTCCCGTCGCGTGCGGCAATGTCGGGGGTGTGTTCGCGTTCACAACCTGAAACAACAATGTGCGCTTGTGAATAGAAGGGGTCGGGGTGGTCGGGCGTGGCGGGAAGGGGTGGCCCGTGCGCAGGATCAGCCCCCGATGCTCGAGGTCTCGTCCTTGAGGTCGTCGAGCACCCACTCCGAAAGCTGTCCGGCCGGGACGACGAACGTGTCCTCGCGCAACAACTGCGCCTCCTGGTCCGAGAGGGGTTCCTCGATGACCTCGGTGTCGTGGACGGCCCGTGCGGCTGCATAGCCGGCGGCCAGTTCGGTGGCCCACTCCTGGTGGCCGGCGTAGCAGGGATGATCGGGATCGGGGCTGCACGCCTCCAGCCACCGTGCCGGCTCCCGCGGGGCAGGAGCGGCGGGCATCAGGTGCTGGTACAGATCCCAGGTCACCTCGGCCCAGCGACCCACGGGGGTGACCACCATGGGGTAGTAGGTGGCGGCCCACTGGGTGGGGGAGGCCGGGTGCAACTCGACGGCCAGGGCTCCAGGTGCAGAGGTCGTCATGTGTTGTTCCTGTTCGCAGGTGAGAGATGGTCTCGCGGCGCCGACTTGGGGCAGAGCAGGGCAGTGCCGGCAGGTCGGGGGCCCCGTGGTGATTAACCAGGGTAGGCGCGGGGCCGATAATGCTAGAAGCAGGCTGAGCAATATGACATCAGGCCGCTTTTCAAACCATGGGATGCAAGACGTCTCGTCACGAAAATTTGCACCCGCATGTTTCCGCGGTTCGGCCTGTCTCGTAGCTATGTGCTTTATCCATGCCCCTAGAATCGGATACTCAACGTTAGTTGCGAGACAGATGAGGTGGGCATGGGGAAGCGGATCGGGTATGCCCGAGTGTCGACACGGCAACAGGAGGCAGACCGCCAAGTGTCTGACCTGTTGAGTGCCGGCGTGCGACCCGATGACCTCTATGTCGACAGTGGAGTGTCTGGAGGTCGTGCGTCGCGTCCGCAGTTCGACCAGGCGGTCGCTGCGCTCGAGGAGGGGGACACGCTCGTCATTACCACACTGGACCGGTTGGGGCGGTCAACGCAGAACATGCTGGCCTTCGCCGAGGCGTTGCGGGGCAGAGGTGCCGGTTTGCGGGTGCTGAACCTCGGTGGGGGAGACGTGGACACGGCCACCCCGATGGGTTCAATGGTCTTCACGGTGATGGCCGCACTGGCGCAGATGGAGCTGGAGATCAAACGCGAACGCATCACGGACTCGGTGGCCAAACGCCGGGCCGCCGGCAAGGATCTCGGCGGCCGCCGCCAGACCTTCACCGACTCCCAGATTCGCAACGCCCTCCGGCTGATCGAGTCCGGGGAGCCGGCCACCCAGGTCGCCCGGGACCTCGGGATGTCCCGGGCCACCCTCTACCGGCGGATCCGGGAGTTGCCGCAGGTGACGACGATCTGAGGTCGCCGTTGACTGGGAGCACCGTGATGCATGTGCCGTGCGCCAGGGGTGCCCGGGTGGGTCGCCTTCCCGGGTTTCCTCCTGCGGCGAGGAGTATTAGCGTCGCGGATGTGAGGGGCGGCACATTGATGGCCGCCTTTGTCGTTCGCAGGATCCCGTCGCTTTGATGAGGAGTACGGCCATGGTGGATCGGATAGCTGATATTTGGGGGACCAGGACTCCGTTCGCCCGCGGACGGCGGTGGCCGGTGCGGGTGGATCAGGTCCTGGCCGAGGGGCTGGCCGAGGAGGACGTGGACCGGTGGGTGCAGTCGGCGTGCGTGTTGTGCAGCAACGGCTGCGGAGTCGACATCGCGGTCAAGGACGGGACCATGGTCGGGGTCCGTGGCCGGGCGGTGGACATCGTCAACCACGGCCGCCTCGGGCCGAAGGGTCTGTTCGCCTCCTGGCAGGGCGTGGCCCACAAGGACCGTCTCACCCGTCCGCTGGTGCGGGAGAACGGGGAACTCGTGGAAACGGACTGGGACACCGCGATGGAGCGGATCGTCTCCCGCAGCCAACAGTTGCTGAAGGACAAAGGGCCCTTGTCCCACGGGTTCTACACTTCGGGGCAACTGTTCCTGGAGGAGTACTACGCGCTGGGGATCCTGGGCAAGGCGGGGCTGGGGACCCCGCACATGGACGGCAACACCCGGTTGTGCACCGCTACTTCTGGGGCGGCGATGAAGGAGTCCTTCGGTTCTGACGGGCAGCCGGGCAGCTATGTGGACATCGACGAGTGCGATGCGATCTTCCTGTACGGGCACAACATGGCCGAGACCCAGACGGTGCTGTGGGCCCGCGTGCTGGACCGGTTGGCCGGCCCGGATCGCCCGAGGATGGTGTGCGTGGACCCGCGCGAGACCGAGGTGGCCCGGCACGCCGACGTGCACCTGGCGGTGCGCCCGGGCACGAACCTGGCCCTGATGCACGGGCTGATCCGGGAAGTGATCGCCCAGGGATGGATCGATGAGGACTACATCGCCGCCCACACGCTGCGCTTCGAGGACCTCGCTGCGCAGATCGAGCCCTGGACGCCGGAGGCCGTGGCCGAGGAGTGCGGGGTGGCCGCACACGACGTCCGGGAGGCTGCCCGCATCTTCGGGACGTCCGAGCGGGTGCTGTCCACTGTGCTGCAGGGTTTTTACCAGTCTTCCCAGGCCACCGCGTCCTCGTGCCAGGTCAACAATCTGCACCTGCTGCGTGGGTTGCTGGGCAAGCCGGGGTGCGGGATCCTGCAGATGAACGGCCAGCCCACCGCGCAGAACACCCGTGAGACCGGCGCTGACGGGGACCTGCCGGGGTTTCGCAACTGGGAGAATCCCGAGCACATCCAGCAGCTGGCCGATTTGTGGGACGTGGATCCGCTGGTGATCCCGCACTGGGCCCCGCCGACCCATGCGATGCAGATCTTCCGCTACGTCGAGCAGGGATCGATCAAATTCTTGTGGATCTCGGCGACCAACCCGGCGGTGTCGCTGCCGCAGCTGTCCCGGATCCGAGACATCTTGGACCGGGAGGGATTGTTCCTGGTGGTCCAGGACCTGTACCTGACCGAGACCGCCCGCTACGCCGACGTGGTGCTCCCGGCCGCAGCCTGGGGTGAGAAGACCGGCACGTTCACCAACGTCAACCGCACCGTGCACTTGTCGGAGAAGGCCGTGGACCCGCCGGGTGAGGCCCGCAGTGACCTGGACATCTTCCTGGACTACTCCCGGCGCATGGATTTCCGCACTCGTTCCGGGGCCCCGCTGCTGGACTGGGAGGGCCCGGAAGACGGGTTCAACGCCTGGCGGGAATGCACCCGGGGACGTCCGTGCGATTACACCGGGATTACCTATGACCGGATCCGTGGGGGCAGCGGCATCCCATGGCCGGTCAACGAGGATCACCCGGACGGGACGGTGCGGCTCTACCGCGACGGGGTGTTCTCCTCCGACCCGGACTACAGCGAGACCTACGGCCATGATCTGACCACCGGCGCCACGGTCGGCGAACAGGCGTATCGGGCGATGGCCCCGGGCGGGCGGGCGATTTTCAAGACCGCCCCCTACCAGGGTTCGCATGAAACCCCACGCCAGGAGTACCCGTTCCGGTACAGCACCGGGCGCACGGTGTACCACTTCCACACCCGCACCAAGACCGACCGGGCGCCTCAGCTGCACCAGGCGGCCCCGGATGCGTGGGTGGAGATCTCGGTGGCCGACGCGGCGGAGTTGGGTCTGGTCGAGGGCGACGTCGTACGGGTGGAGTCCCCGCGCGGGCACCTCGAAGCCCCGGTGCGGGTCGGTGACATCCGGGATGGCACCGTTTTTGCCCCGTTCCACTACGGCTACTGGGACACCGCCGACCCCAGCGGCGGCAACCCGCAGCAGCGCCACCGGGCAGCCAACGAGCTGACGCTGACCGAGTGGGACCCGGTCTCGAAACAACCGGTGTACAAGGTCGCCGCCGTGCGCGTCACCAAAATCGCCGACGCGACCGGCCCCGCCCCGGCACCGACCACCACCGCCTCACGCCCCGCCCGCGGTGGCCGGGTCCCGGTGACGGTCGGAGGTGCCGCGGCCCAAGTGCAGGAAACCATCGCCCCGACCGAATCGCCGGCCGTGGCCACGAAGGAGGAGAGGGCATGAAATTCCCCGTCTACCTGGGCTTGCTGCACAAGTCCGAACAGACCCTGGCCGCATCCTTCCGGCAGGTCGCCGAGGGCCACGGAGCCGAGCCCGATGTGTACTACCTGTGCCAGTCGTTGGCCGATCAGTGCGAGGCCCATGAGCAGGCCCTGGCCCCGATCGTGGACCGCTACGGCGAGGTCGAGGAGGACGACGAGCCCGAGCGCCTGCATGCCGATGGCCTCGCCGAGACGCGCTCCGGGCCTGTGGGGCTGCTGCGGGACCTGCAGGACCTGTACCTGCTGGCCAGTCTCGTGGACATCACCTGGACCGCGGTGAAACAGGCCGCCCAGGGGCTGCGCGACAAAGAGCTGATCGACGTGGTCGAACGCTGCGAGAGCGAGACCCGAGTGCAACTGGGCTGGCTGTCCACGAGGATGAAGCAAGCCGCCCCACAAGCCCTCATCGTCGCCCAGTAGCATCCCAGGCGGTGCCGGGCCGGTGTCGCAGCCCCTCGCGGGCCGAACCCGGTACAGCCGGGGCCTACCCGTACCTGCGCACCCGGCTCCAGGCGGGCACAGCACCACGGATACGGTGTGCGGGTCCACCGGAGTCAGGAGAAGCATGTCCTCACCCCTGCTGCTAAGTTTCGCCGTGGTGCTGCTGATCGGGGTGCTGATCTCCGAACGCGCCAGCCGCACCATCATCTCCACCGCCGTGCTGTTCCTGCTGGCCGGCTTCGTCCTCGGTGAAGGGGTGCTCGGGGTCCTCGATATCCGCTCCGGTCACCCTCTGGTGGAGACCTTGGCCGAGCTGGCGCTGTTCTCGGTGCTGTTCACCGACGGCATGCGCGTGGGCCTGCCCCAGTTACGCTCCGCCTGGCGACTCCCCGGGCGGGCGTTGCTGCTGGGATTGCCGCTGACCCTGGCGGCCACCGCGGTGCTCGCCCACTACGTCGTCGGATTACCGTGGTTGGAGTCCTTCCTCCTCGGAGCCGTGCTCGCCCCGACCGATCCGGTGTTCGCCTCGGCCATTGTCGGGCGCGAGGAGGTCCCCGGGCGGCTGCGCCACCTGCTCAACGTGGAATCCGGGGTCAACGACGGGCTGGCCCTGCCCATCGTGCTGGTGCTGCTGGCCGCCGCCGGCGGCACCGACGCCCACGGCTGGCAACTGGCCGAGGAGATCGGGCTGGGCATCGTTGTGGGCGTGCTCATCCCCCTGACCGTGCTGACCCTGGAACGGGTCCCGTTCCTCAAAGCCCACGAGAAGCTGCAGCCATTGCTGACGGTGTCCATCGGAATGCTGGTGCTGGCGGTGGCCACCACCACACACGCCAACCTCTTTCTGGCCGCGTTCTCGGCCGGCATCACCGTGGTGAACTACCGCCCTGAGTTCCGGGAAGAGTTCGAGCAGTTCGGCGAACTGGTCAAGGAGTTGCTCAAACTCGCCGCGATCCTGGTGTTCGGGGCACTCATGACCCCCAGCTTCCTCTTCCAGGAGACCCAGCTCACCGGGTGGGTGTTCGCCGTGCTGGCCCTGGTGCTCGCCCGCCCGGTGGCCCTGTACCTGTCCTTCCTCGGCAGCGACCTCCCCGCCGGGCAACAGGTGGCCGCGATGTGGTTCGGCCCCAAAGGATTCGCCTCGGTGGTCTACGGCCTGATCGTGCTGGAATCCGGGATCGACCAGGCCGATCACCTCTTCCACCTGGTCGCCCTGGTCATCGTGATCTCGATCGTCGCCCACTCCTCCACCGACGTGGTCGTGGCCAAGAAGCTCGAAGAACGCATGCACTGACCATCCCGGCCGGGGCACCGGAGACCCTGCCCTGGGTCCTGCAGTCCCGGTGACGGCCTTGGCTCAGGGGCGCGCGGCGGCTTTGGCGACGGCGTCCACTGCACGGATGAACCCGAGGTGGCTGAAGGCCTGCGGGAAATTGCCGGCCAACCGTCCGCTGTCGGGATCGTACTCCTCGGCGTAGAGCCCCAGATTGCTGGCGTAGCCGGTGAGCTGGTCCAGAAGACCTTGGGCGTCGTCGAGGCGACCGCTGTGGGCGTACTGCTCCACGAGCCAGAAGGTGCAGATCAGGAACGGGTACTCGTCCCCGGGCAGGCCATCTCGGCCGGCCCGGGTGCGGTAGCGGCGCAGCAGCCCGTGCTCGTCGGCCAGTTCCCGCTCGATCCGCGCCACGGTGCCCAGCATCCGGGGGTCGTCGTAGACGAGGAACCCGGTGTGCGGCAGTTGCAACAGGGAAGCGTCCACTTCGGTGTTGTCGTAGGTCTGGGTGAAGGAGTTCAGCTTCTCGTCGAAGCCGTGGTCCATGATCTCTTCCCGCAACCGGTCCCGCAGGTCCCGCCATCGCTGAAGGGGCCCGTCCAGGCCGTGCTGCTCGACGGCGCGGATCCCTTGGTCGAAAGCGGCCCACATCATGGCCCGCCCATGGACGAAGAACGCCGGTTCACCGCGCATCTCCCAGATGCCGTGGCCGGTGCGGTCGTAGTTGGTCTCGACGAAGCGCAGCAGGTTCTTCTGCAGCCCCCAGGAGTATTCGTCTTCGGTCACGCCCGCGTCCCGAAGAGATGCCAGGGCGAGCATGACCTCGCCCACGACGTCGGCCTGGTACTGGGTGGCGGCGCCGTTGCCGATGCGCACCGGGGTGGAGTCCTCGTAGCCGGCCAAGTGGGGCAGCACCGTCTCGGGCAGCTGGCGTTCCCCGGCGATCCCGTACATGATCTGGATGTCCTCGGGGTCCCCGGCGACGGCACGCAGCAGCCAGTTGCGCCAGTGCAGGGCGCCGTCGGTGAAGTTGTGGGCGATGAGGGTCTCGATGGTCAGGGCCGCGTCGCGCAACCAGGTGTAGCGGTAGTCCCAGTTGCGCACCCCGCCGAAGTCCTCGGGCAAGGAGGTGGTGGGGGCGGCCACGATTCCCCCGGTGTCACTGTTGGTCAGCGCCCGCAGCACCATCAGCGAACGCAGCACCGCCCGGTCGTGGTCATTGTGCACATTCACCTGGGCGGACCATTCCCGCCAGTAGGCCACGGTGCGGTCGAAGGCGTCCTGCGGGTCCTCGGGGGTGGGCGGATCCAGGTGAGAAGGATGCCAGGTGAGCACCCAGTCCAGAGATTCCCCGGCGGAGACGGGGAACACCCCGGTAAGCCGATCAGATACCGCCCCCTGGTAGTCATCGGAGTGACCGTGTTCAGAGGCTTCGTGGCGGTCCTCCATCCCGGCCTGGGGTTCCTCCTGCTGGGCCTCGTGGGGGTGCAGCAGCGGGCCGGCCAGCAACAGCCCGTCCGGGCCGGCCACCGAGAGCAGCCCGCACGTCCCGGTCCCTTCGATATCGACCCGCCGCGTCCAGGGCTTGGCCCGGTTGTAGTCAAAACGGATCCGCAGGTCGTGCTCCACCTCCACCCGCCCCTGGATGCACTCCACGCGCCGGACGAGGTCGGCGCGGTGGCTGCCCGGGGGCATGAAGTCGGTGATCACCAGGGTGCCGGTGGGGGTGGTCCAGGTGGTCTCCAGCACGAAGGTGCGCGGCAGGTAGCGGCGGGACACGACCTTCCCGTCCACCGCGGAGACCTTCCAGCGCCCGTCCTCCGGGCCCCCGAGCAGGGCTGCGAAAACGGCGGGGGAGTCGAAGCGGGGGAAGCACAACCAATCGATGCTGCCCTCCCGGGACACCAGCGGACCGGTGTGCAGATCCGACAGCAGAGCGTAGTCCTCCAGCGGGGTGGAAACGGGGGCGGCGGAGTCGGTGTCCATGCGGTCATTCAATCAAGGGACCCTGGCGACACCCAGGGGCTTGCGGCGTAGCGTGCTGATATGGACACCACCAGTACGGAGAACACGAATGCGGAGGACACCGGTACGCAGGGCACCGGAACGGAGAGCATCGGGACCCTGGTCGTCCTGGGCGCCACCGGCGATCTCACCTCCCGGTTGCTGCTGCCCGGTCTGGGGCGGTTGCTCACCGAACAACCTGCACGGCGGCTCCGTCTGATCGGCGCCGACCCCGCCCCGCGCGACAGCCGGCAGTGGGCCGAGGTGGTGCGGGCGGCCTTCGACTCCGTCGATGCCACCGGCCCGGCCGTGGACCATGTCCTGGACCACGCCGAGTACCTGGTCACCGACGCGTCATCGGCCGAAGACCTTCAGCAGGTCCTGGCCTCCGCCACCGGGATCCCGGCCCTGTACTTCGCCCTGCCCCCGGCAGTGACCGCCAAGGCCATTGACGCGCTGCACCGGGTGTCGTTGCCGGAGGGCACCCTGCTCGCCCTGGAGAAGCCCTTCGGCGCGGACCAGACCGGTGCCGCCGCGCTCAACCGGCGCCTGCTCTCGCTGGTGGACGAGGACCAGGTCTTCCGGGTGGACCACTTCCTGGGCAAGTCCACGGTGCTCAACATCCTCGGGCTGCGCTTCGCCAACTACCTCTTCGAGCCGTTGTTCAACCGCGACCACGTCGCGAAGGTCGAGATCGTCTACGACGAGCAACTCGGCCTGGAGAACCGTGCCGGCTACTACGACCGGGCCGGGGCGATGGTCGACATGATCCAGTCCCACCTGCTGCAGGTCATGGCCCTGGTCACCATGGACGCCCCGCAGTCGGTGCATGCCACCGATCTGCGCGCGGCCAAGACCGAGGCCCTGCGCGCCGTGCGTCCCTTCGCCGGGGACCCCGTGGCGGCCGGCCGGCGCGCCCGCTACACCGCCGGCACCATCGGAGACCGCCGACTTCCCTCCTACACCGATGAGCACGGGGTGGACCCTGACCGGGACACCGAGACCCTGGCCGAGGTCACCCTGGAGTCGACCACCTGGCGGTGGTCCGGGGTGCCGTTCGTGCTGCGCTCGGGCAAGGCCCTGGAAGCCGCCCGGCGGGAGATCGCCATCACCTTCCGAGAGGTCCCGCACCTGCCTGCAGGTTTGGACGGGCATCTTGAGCCGACGGTGCTGCGCGTCTGTCTCGGGCCGGACGCGATGGTGCTGGAGCTCAACGTCAACGGCCCCGGTGACCCCTTCGTCCTGGACCGCGGCCGGCTCAGCGCCGACTTCGGCGCCGGCCGGTTGAACCCCTATGGGGAGGTGCTGCACGGAATCCTGGACCGAGATCCTTCACTGTCCCTGTCCGGGGAGGCCGCTGAGCACGCCTGGCGGGTCGTCGACCAGATCCGGGCCGCCTGGCAGTCTGGGCAGGTGCCCCTGGAGGAGTACCCTGCCGGCTCCTCCGGACCACAGACCTGGTAGCCCTGAGACCACGCTGCAGCTGCGTTCCGGGGCTCCCTGGAAACACAAAGTTGCACCAGGGCCGGGACGGCTCGCGGGAAGGTGAGGAGATGATGGCGAACAAGTATGCGGTACAGGTCCGCCGGGCCTACGAGGAGCCCGCCCCGGGGGACGGCACCCGCGTGCTGGTCGACCGGCTGTGGCCCCGCGGACTGAGCAAGGAAAAGGCCGATCTGGACGAGTGGTGCAAGAGCGTCGCACCCTCGACCGCGCTCCGGAAGTGGTACGACCACGACCCCGAGCGTTTCGAGGAGTTCACCCGCCGCTACCACGCCGAACTCCGCGACCCCGAACGCGCTAAAGCCCTCAAGCGTCTGCGCGAGCTGGCCGAGCACGGGCCGCTGACACTGATCACGCCCACCAAGACCCCGCAGATCAGTGAAGCCGCAGTCCTGGCCGATTTGCTGCGGCGCTGACCTGCTGATCACCGGCGCCCCAACCGCCCTGGAGGCCGGCGTGTGCCCGGGGCGGATGAGAGGTCCAGGTCCGCCCTGTTGCTCACCATCCCCACCGCGCCATGATGGGGCACGAAGGGTTACCCGGCGGACCGAGATGGGTGATCCCGGACGCACTACCGGGCGTGAAGCAGCACATGACCAACAGCAGCCGGCTGGACGAAGGAATGGGGGCCACCATGCAGATGGGACTGGTAGGGCTGGGCAAGATGGGCGGGAACATGCGTGAACGCCTGCGCGAGGCCGGGCACACCATCATCGGCTACGACACCAACCCGGAGCTCTCCGACGTCGAGGACCTGACCGCGATGGTGGCCCGGATCGACCGCGAACCCCAGGTCGTGTGGGTGATGGTCCCGGACCGGGTGGTGGATCCGGTGATCGAGGAACTGGCCGGGCTGCTGGGGGAAGGCGATGTGATCATCGACGGCGGGAACTCCCGGTGGGTCCACGACGCCCCCCGGGCGCGGAAGCTGGCCGAGAAGGGCATCGAGTACCTCGACTGCGGGGTCTCCGGGGGCGTGTGGGGCATCACCCAGGGCTACGCCCTGATGGTCGGCGGGGAGGAGACGACCGTGGCGAAGGTCCAGCCGATCTTCGACTCCCTGAAACCCGCCGGGGAGTTCGGTTTCGTGCACGCCGGGGACCACGGTGCGGGTCACTTCGCGAAGATGGTCCACAACGGCATCGAGTACGCGATCATGCAGGCCTACGCCGAGGGCTGGGAGCTGCTCGAGGCCGCCGGCCACGTCACCTCGGTGCGCGAGACTTTCAACTCCTGGCGCGAGGGCTCGGTGATCAAGTCCTGGCTGCTGGACCTGGCGGTCAACGCCCTCAACGAGGACGAGCACCTGGACCGGCTGGCCGGCTACGCCGAGGACTCCGGGGAGGGCCGGTGGACGGTGGAGGCCGCCCTGGACCTGGCCGTGCCGGTCCCGGCCATCTCCAACGCCTTGTTCGCCCGCTTCGCCTCCCGCCAGGACGAGGCCCCGGCGATGAAGATGATCGCGGCGATGCGCAATCAGTTCGGCGGCCACGCCGTCAAAGACGCCGCCGCCGGCCCTGAACATGTTGAAGCAGCTCCCGGGGAGGAACCGGCCCACCCGGCCGAGCAGTAGGCCCGGGCTCCTCTGGTCGCCGGAACCCAGGACCGGGTCTCAGGTATCCCGGGTAGCGATGGCGGCGTCGTCGACCGGGGACTGCTGCGGGGACTCCGCGGCCAGCTCCGGGTGGTGCAGGTCCAGCGCGGGACGCTCGGAGCGGATGCGCGGCAACGAGGTGAAGTTGTGCCGCGGCGGCGGACAGGACGTCGCCCACTCCAGCGATCCGCCGAAGCCCCAGGGGTCGTCGACCTCGACCTTCGTGCCGTTGCGCCAAGTCGTGTACACGTTGTAGAGGAACGGGATCATCGAAGCCCCTAGAAGCATGGCGCCTGCCGTGGAGATCTGGTTCATCCAGGTGAAGTTGTCCTCCGGCAGGTAGTCCGCGTAGCGGCGCGGCATGCCGTCCACGCCCAGCCAGTGCTGGATCAGGAAGGTCATGTGG
>NZ_AOSQ01000047.1:0-14136 GCF_000349605.1 Kocuria sp. UCD-OTCP | reverse complement strand
ACGGGGCGGATGTTGGCCCACTGGTCGAAGTTCTGGGTGATGTTCAGCCGCAGCCCCCACAGGGACACGTGGTCGGGGACGTTCTCCCACCCCACGGCCCCGAAGTAGATGGCGTCGAAGTCCTGGAGGGTCTCCAGCCCGTCGGCCGGCATCATCACCCCGTGCTGGGCGTAGTACGCACTGCCCCAGGGGAACTCGGTCCAGTCGAAGGAGAACGCCCCGTTCGACTGCTCGGCCACCGCGTCCAGGACCGTGCGGCCGGCGGCGACGACCTCCTGGCCCACGCCGTCGGCGGGGATCGAGGCGATCGTGAAGACCTGGTGCTCGGCCATGGGGTGCTCTCCTTCTCGGGTGCTCTGCTCGTGGTGTCCGCAGCGCAGTGCGGCACCGGATTCCAGTAGAGCGCCCCGAGCACCATGAGGTCCAAGACCGGAATCCCATCCCCCGGATAGGAATCCCCTATGACACGATCCGCGGCGCGTCCTGCGGCGCCGTCCCCTCCGGCCGGCCCGCCCTCTCGGCCCGGTCCGGCGCCGTTCCCTCCGGTGCCCGGGAGCGGTCCGCGGCGTGCCGGGCCGCGTGCTCGGCGGCGACCGCCAGGAACGCGCGGGCGGCCGGGGTCAGGTGCGCCGGGCGGCTGAGCACGGCCACGTGCAGCACGGTGACCGGTTCGATCCGCAGCACCCGCAGCCCTGCGGCGCGCGCCAGCGGGGTCCAGGAGGAGGGCAGCACCGCGTGCCCGACCCCGGCCAGCACCAGCGGGAGGACCGAGGTGCGGTGGGCGACCTCGGCGGCGATCTCGACCGGCACCCCGCCGGCCAGGGCGTCGTCGACCAGCCGCCGCATCAGCGAGCCCTGCTGGGAGACGACCACCCGGTGCCCGGCCAGGTCCTCCCGGCGGATGGCGTGCCCGTCACCGAAGGTGTCCGCCTGCGGTGCCACGATGAGCACCAGGGGCTGCTGCTCCAGGTGCATCACCTCGACCTCGGCGGAGCGGAACGGGTGCTCCGAGCCCAGGATGCCGATCTCGGCGCGGCCGGTGCGCACCGCGTCGACCACCTCCTCGGGGGTGAAGGCCGCTTCCACGCTGACCGTCACGGCCGGGTGGGCTCCCGCGTAGGCGGCGATCATCGACGTGAGCGGTTCGACGCCGGGGGAGGGCATGGCGACCACGTCCAGGCGGCCGCTGCGCACCCCGCGCAGGTCGTCGACGGCGGACCGGGCGGCCTCCAGGTCCCGGACCACCACCCGGGCCGGGCCCACCAGCTCCTCGCCGGCCTCGCTGAGCACCACCCGCCGCCCGATCCGGTGGAACAGCGGCACCCCCAGTTCCCGCTCGAGGCCCTTGATCGTCTGGGACAGGGAGGGCTGGGCGATGAGCAGCTGCTCCGCGGCGCGGGTGAAGCCGCCGTGGTCCACCACGGCCAGGAAGTACGTGAGCTGCCGGACGTCCATCGTCGTCTCCTCCTGCGTCCGTGCGGCGGGGGTGCGGGCCCCTCGGTGCTGCCCGTGGGTGCAGGAAACAACATGCCACAGAAGTGCGGCATCCCCGTCCCGGAACGAGGGCGTCCCCGTGCGCGGCGCCCCTGCGGGCCGTGGGCGGATCGTGTCCCGCCCGGGCCCTGCGTCCTCCTGGGCCGGCGTGCGCCGCCACGGACGCCCAGGAGCCGGAGTTCCCGCGGCCCCGGTGGTTTGCAATTGACTTAAGATTCGAACACGTATTCGAATGGGGGCGTGAGCTTTCCGCACCTGCACGTCGCCACCGCCTTCAGCGCCCACTTCGGGGTCAGCCGGCCTGCCGTCCTGGCGGCCGCCGCCGCGGCGGACGGCGCGGACGCCCTCGCCTGCACCGACCGGGACGGGCTCTACGGCGCGATCAAGCACCTGGGCGCGTGCCGGGAGCACGGCATCGACCCGGTCCTGGGGGCCGACCTCGCCCTGCTGGACCCCGGCCGCGAGCGCGCCCTCGGCCGCGTGGTGGTCCTGGCGGCCGGCGGCACCGCCGGTGCGGGCTACGCCGCCCTGTGCCGGCTCGTCTCCACCGCCCACGCCGCAGCGGGCCCGCCCGGGGTGACCGCCGCCGAGATCGCGGCCGCCGCACACTCGCCCCGGCACGGGGAGCCGGTTCTGACCGTCCTGCTCGGGCCCGCCTCCGACGTCGGGCAGGAGCTCGCGGCCCGCCGCTACCGCACCGGGCGCGCCGCCCTGGCCCGGTGGCGGACCCTGCTCCCCGCACCGGCGCTCGCCGTGGAGGTGGTCTCGCACCTCGCCGCCCCCGGCACGGCGTGCAGCACCTCCCACGCGGCCCGGATGCTGCGCGCCGCCCTCGAGGCGGGGCTGACCCCCGTGCTGACCAACGCGGTGCGCTACGCCACCCCCGCCGAGGCCGCCACCGCCGACGTCCTCGACGCCGCCCGCGCCCTCACCCCGCTCGAGACCCTCGGGGCGCGCGCCGGCCACGCACCCGGCGGCAGGGCCGCCGGGCGGACCGGGACGTCCCGGCGGACGACGGCGCCGGAGCCGCTGCAGCCCAACGGCCAGGGCTGGCTCAAGTCCGCCCGGCAGATGCGCGCGCTCGCCGCGGAGATCGCCCGGGCCGCGGACCTCGGCGCGGCCGGGGCCGCGGCCCTGCTGGCGGGCACCCAGCGGGTGGCCGACCGGTGCCGGCTGGATCCGGTCGCCGACTGCGGCTGGGGGCGGCCGGTGGTGCCCGAGGCCTCCGTGCTGGGCCTGGACCGGCCGGCGCCCGCAGAGCTGCGGGCCCGGTGCGAGACGGGGCTGGGCCGCCGCTACCCGGGCCGCCGCATGACACGGGCCGTGCGGGACCGGCTGGAGCAGGAGCTGGGGGTGATCGAGGACCTCGGCTTCGCCTCCTACTTCCTCACCGTGGCCGAGGTCTCCGCGATGATCGGGCAGATGGGGGTCCGCCACGCCGCCCGCGGCTCGGGGGTGTCCTCGCTCGTCAACTATCTGCTCGACGTCTCCCAGGTGGACCCGCTCGAGCACGAGCTGCTCTTCGAACGCTTCCTCTCCAACGACCGCTCGACCCTCCCGGACATCGACATCGATGTCGAGTCGGCCGAGCGCCACCGCGTCTACCGGCGGATCTTCGAGCGCTTCGGCCCCGAACGGGTGAGCCTCATGAGCATGCAGAACGCCTACCGGGCCCGCGGTGCCGTCCGGGACGCCGGGCTGGCGCTCGGCATCGACCCCGAGACCGTGGACGGCGCGGCCAAGCAGCTGTGGCACCTGCCGGCCTCGGCGCTGCGGGAGACCATCGCCCGCCAGCCGGAGCTGCGGGACTTCGCCGAGCAGGTGGCCCAGGAGAAGCAGCTCGACCTCCTCGTGGACCTCACCGAGCGCCTGGACCGGCTGCCCCGGCACATCTCCATGCACCCGTGCGGGGTGATCCTGGGGGACCTGAGCCTCCTGGACCGCACCCCGGTGCAGTCCAGTGGGACGGGGATGCCCATGAGCCAGTTCGACAAGCACGACATGGACCCCATGGGCATGCTCAAGCTCGACATCCTCGGCGTGCGGATGCAGTCGGCGCTCGCCCACGCCGTCGACGAGGTGGCCCGCACCCACCCGGACCGGCCCCGCCTGGACCTCGAGGCGATCCCCGTGGACGACGGGAGGACGTTCGAGCTCATCCGCTCGACCCACACCCTGGGGTGCTTCCAGATCGAGTCCCCGGGCCAGCGCGAGCTCATCGGCAAGATGGCGCCCACGAGCTTCCGCGACCTCATCGTGGACATCTCCCTGTTCCGTCCCGGGCCGATGCACTCGGACATGGTGCGCCCCTACCTGGAGCACCGCCACGGCTGGTCCGCGCCCGTCTCGATCCACCCGTCCCTCGACCCGATCCTCGCCGAGACCCACGGCGTGACCGTCTTCCACGAGCAGGTCCTGCGCATCCTCGACACCTTCACCGGATGCGGTCTCGCCCGGGCCGACGAGCTGCGCCGCCGGCTGGGCTCCGAGCGCCAGCTCGAGGTGGAGGAGTTCTTCCGCGAGCGGGCCCGTGCGCGGGACTACCCCCTGGACGTGGTGGACAGGGTCTGGGAGACCCTGGCGGCGTTCGGCTCGTTCGGCTTCTGCAAGGCCCACGGCGCGGCGTTCGCGGTGCCCACCTACCAGTCCGCGTGGCTGAAGGCCCACCACCCGGAGGCGTTCCTCGCGGGGCTGTGGGAGCACGATCCCGGGATGTACCCCAAGCGCCTGCTCGTGGGGGAGGCGCGGCGGATGGGCATCCCCGTCCTGCCCGTGGACGTCAACCGCTCCGACGAGCACTACCGGGTGGAACGGCTCGACGACGACCCCGCCCGCCTGGGCGTGCGCCTGGCCCTCACCGGGATCCACGGGGTCTCCCGGGCCGAGGTCCGCCGGATCGTGGCGGGGCAGCCCTACGCCTCGCTCGCCGAGCTGCGGCAGCGGGCCCGTCCCGCCCGGCGCACCCTCGAGCGTCTCGCCGCCGTGGGGGCCTTCGACGGCCTGCTGCGCCGCTCCGGCGGCCCCGCGTCCCGCGCCGACCTCGTGCACGCCCTGCGGGCCCGGGCGGACAGCGGCCGGCCCGCCCGGCCGGCCGGGGAGGTCGAGGGACAGCTGGCCCTTCCGCTCGGGGACCTCGAGCTGCGCGCCCTGCCCGCGGAGCGCCCCGAGCCCACCCTGGCGGAGAAGGTCCGCACCGAGCTGGACCTGCTCGCGGTGGACGTCTCGGCGCACCTGCTGGAGAGCTGGGCGCCCCTGCTCGGCGAGCTCGGGGTCACGCCCGCGGAGCGGCTGCTGGAGCTGCGCAACCGGTCCGAGGTGCTCGTGGCGGGGGTGCGGGTCTCGACCATGACCCCGCCCATGCGCAGCGGCCGGCGGGTGGTCTTCGTCAGCCTCGACGACGGCACGGGCGCGGTGGACTGCGCCTTCTTCTCCGACGCCCAGGCCCGCTCGGGGCAGCACCTGTTCGGCACGCGGATGCTGCTGGTGCGGGGCCGGACGCGGCGCACCGGGCCCCGGGGGATCAGCATCAGCGCCGAGCAGGCCTGGGACCTCGCCGACCCCGGAACCCCGGCCGCGGTGCGCGCCGCGGCCCCGCCTAGCCTGCGGGGAGCCGGGGCAGGATGAGCCGGGAGACCGTCCGGATCCAGGGGTTTCACTCTCGGTGAAGCCATTGGCCAGCGAACTGATTGCCAGTATGGTTACTAATAACAGCGGACGAGCTGCACCCCGCCTCCCCGGGCGGAGATCGTCCGCGGCGAGCCCCCCGTCCAGGGGAGCCCGTTGCCTCGCAGAATAGAGAAGGAGTTCTCATGGCTACGTACGACGTGAACGCACTGCTGTCCGCCACCGCCTACGGGTCGGACGGCGACAAGATCGGCAAGGTCGAGCAGGTCTTCCTGGACGACAACACCGAAGAGGTCACCTTCGTGACCGTCAACACCGGTCTCTTCGGCACCAAGGAGAGCTTCGTCCCCGCCGACGGCGCCCAGCAGGACGGCGACCGCCTCGTCCTTCCCTACACCAAGGACGTCGTCAAGGACGCCCCGAACGTGGACGCGGACCAGCACCTCTCCCCGGCCGAGGAGGAGGAGATCTACCGCTACTACAAGATGAACTACTCCGGCACCGACGACCGCGACCGCACCGACCGTGACCGCACCGCCGGCGTTGCCGGCACCGCTGGTGCCGCCGGGACCGCCGGCGCCGCAGGTCTCGCCGACCGCGACGACCGCTACGCCGCGGACACCGACCGCAACGCCGTCCCGGCGACCGGCACTGCCGGCTACCCCGAGAACGACGGGTACGCCGACACCGACCGTGACCGTGACCGCACTGCCGGGATCACCGACGTCGACACCGACCGCACCGCGGGGATCGCCGACGTCGACCGCGACCGCACCGCCGGGCTCACCGACCGTGACCGCACCGACAGTGTCGACAACGGCGTGGTCCGCCACGAGGAGCAGCTGCACGTCGGCAAGGAGCGCCAGGAGACCGGCCGCGCCCGTCTGCGCAAGTACGTGGTCACGGAGAACGAGTCCGTGGACGTGCCCCTCGAGCGCGAAGAGGTCCGTGTCGAGCGCACCCCGCTGAGCGGCACCGAGGCCACCGCCGGCACCATCGGCGAGGAGGACGTCGACGTGACCCTCCACGAGGAGCGTCCCGTCGTCGCCAAGGAGACCGTGGGCGTCGAGAAGGTCGGCCTGGAGAAGGAGACCGTCCGCGACACCGAGCGCGTCGACGCCGAGGTCCGCAAGGAGCAGGTCGAGGTCGAGACCGACGCCGAGCGCGGCACCGGCCTGACCGACCGCAACCGCGGCACCGGCCTGACCGACGACGATCGCCGCGACCGCATCTGATCGCACCCGATCGACTCCGGGGCCCCCGTCACCGTTCTGGTGACGGGGGCCCCGTCGTCGTGCCGGACGCGGTTCACCCCGCTGCCCGCCGGGCCCGCGTGCCGGGCACGGCCGCGTAGTAGACCAGGCCCAGCGCGACCACCGCCGCGGCCGCCACGTACATCCCCCGGTAGCCCAGCGCAGGGACCAGGGCCCCCATGAGCATCGGGCCCAGGGCCACCCCCACGTCCATGCACAGGAAGTAGGTCGACGTGGACAGCCCCACGCGGGTGAGCGGGGCCGAGCGGACCGCGGCGGCCTGGGCCGCCGAGAGCACCGCCCCGTAGCCCACGCCCAGCACCGTGCCCGAGGCGAGCACGAGGAACGGCGAGTCCGCGGCCGCGAGCAGCAGCAGCGCCACCACGAAGAGCAGCAGCGACGGGTACAGCACCGCGTTGTCCCCGCGCCGGTCCTGCAGCCGGCCCGCGAACGGGCGGCTCACCAGGACGGTGACGGCGTAGGCCACGAAGTACGCGCCCGCGGGGCCCACGAGGTCCGCCTGCACGGCGAACGGGTTGAGGAAGGACAGGACCGCCGAGTACCCCACGCCCACGAAGAGCATGAGCGCCGAGACGGGCAGGGCCCGCGCCTCCACGAACTGCCCCACGGAGAAGGACCGCAGCCCCGCCCGCTGCTCGGCGGAGAGGCTCAGCTCGGGGACCCGGGTGACGGCTCCCACGGCGAGACCCAGCAGGGCGACCGTCGTGCACACCCCGAAGAGCGTGTCGTAGCCCACCGCCGTGGACAGGCTCAGTCCCGCCAGGGGACCCAGCGCGGCGGCCAGGGTGGTGGAGAGCATGAAGTACCCGGTGCCCTCGCCCCGCCGGTGCGCGGGGATGAGGGCCTGGACGGACGCGGGCAGCACGGTGGTGGCCATGCCGAAGCCCACGCCGTTGAGCACCCGCACCACCAGCAGGCCCCAGAAGCCGGTGTCGAGCAGGTAGGCGGCGGCGCACAGCGCCAGCAGCACGAGCGCGGCGAGCAGCACGCGCCGGCGCCCGAGCAGCTCCATGTACTTGCCGGTGAGCAGCCGCGCCAGGACCGCCCCGACGATGAAGGCGCTCGTGGCCACCCCGGCCAGCGCCTCGTCCGTGCCGAAGCGCTCCATGGCGTAGAGCGCCATGACGGTCATCAGCAGGTAGAAGTTCATGGAGATGAGGAACTGGCCCGCCCACATCAGCACGAAGCCGGCGGTCCACAGCCGGTGCGGCGGGGGAGAGGGCACCTCCCCTCCCGGTGCGGGCGGGTCGGGCGGTCCGGGAACGTCTGCGGGCATCGGGTGGCCTCACCTCCGCCGGCCATCATCTCACCGCCGCGGCCCCCACCGGCCGACAGGTACCATCGATGCAGTGCGCGCCGCCCGCCGGTGCCGCTGCCACGCGCCCCCCGTACCGGTGCGTGCCGATCCCGACCCGAGGAGCACCTTCCCCATGACCACCGTGCCCGAGCACCAGCCCGAGTCCGCCCCCCTCACGATCACCGTCGACGGCGAGCAGCGCACGGTGGGGACCGGGACGTCCGCCGCGGACCTGTACCGTGAGGACCGCTCCGTGGTGGTGGCCCGGGTCAACGGCGCGCTCAAGGACCTCGCCACCGAGCTGGCCGACGGGGACGCCGTGGAGCGGGTGCTCATCTCCGAGCCCGAGGGCCTCGAGGTGCTGCGCCACTCCGCCGCCCACGTCATGGCCCAGGCCGTGCAGCAGTTGCACGAGGACGCCAAGCTCGGCATCGGCCCCTACATCACCGACGGCTTCTACTTCGACTTCGACGTCGAGCAGGCGTTCACGCCCGAGGACCTCAAGGCCATCGAGAAGCGGATGCAGCGGATCGTGAACTCCACCCAGTCCTTCCGCCGCCGTGCGGTGAGCGAGGAGGAGGCCCGGGCCGAGATGGCGGACGAGCCGTACAAGCTCGAGCTCATCGGCCTGTCCCAGGGCCCCGGCTCCGGCGCGGACGTGGACGCCGCCGCGGAGGGCGCCTCCGTGGAGGTCGCCGCCGGCGAGCTGACGATCTACGACAACGTGGACCGCAAGACCGGGGAGACGGTCTGGAAGGACCTGTGCCGCGGCCCGCACCTGCCGGACACCAAGCTGATCGGCAACGGCTACGCCCTGATGCGCTCGGCCGCGGCCTACTGGCGCGGTTCCGAGAAGAACAAGCAGCTCCAGCGCATCTACGGCACCGCGTGGCCGTCCAAGGAGGACCTCACCGCGTACAAGAACCGCCTCGCCGAGGCGGAGCGGCGCGACCACCGCCGGCTCGGCTCGGAGATGGACCTGTTCTCCTTCCCCGACGAGCTCGGCTCCGGCCTTCCGGTGTTCCACCCCCGGGGCGGGATCATCCGCAAGACCATGGAGGACTACTCCCGGGAGCGCCACACGGAGGCCGGCTACGAGTTCGTCTACACCCCGCACATCACCAAGGGCCACCTCTACGAGGTCTCCGGCCACCTCGACTGGTACCGCGAGGGCATGTTCCCCGCGATGCACGTGGACGAGGAGCGGGACCCGCAGACCGGGGAGCTGACCAAGCAGGGCCAGGACTACTACCTGAAGCCCATGAACTGCCCGATGCACAACCTCATCTTCCGCTCCCGGGGCCGCTCCTACCGGGAGCTGCCGCTGCGCCTGTTCGAGTTCGGGCAGGTCTACCGGTACGAGAAGTCCGGCGTGGTGCACGGCCTGACCCGGGTGCGGGGCATGACCCAGGACGACGCCCACATCTACTGCACCCGGGAGCAGATGAAGGCGGAGCTGACCACCACGCTCGGCTTCGTGCTGGACCTGCTCAAGGACTACGGGCTGGACGACTTCTACCTCGAGCTCTCCACCAAGGACCCCGAGAAGTTCGTGGGCTCGGACGAGCTCTGGGAGGAGGCCACGAACACCCTCGCCGAGGTCGCGGCCGAGTCCGGGCTGGACCTGGTCCCGGACGCCGGCGGCGCCGCGTTCTACGGCCCGAAGATCTCGGTGCAGGCCAAGGACGCGATCGGACGGACCTGGCAGATGTCCACCATCCAGCTCGACTTCAACCTCCCGGAGCGCTTCGACCTGGAGTACCAGGCCGCCGACGGCACCCGGCAGCGGCCCGTGATGATCCACCGTGCCCTGTTCGGCTCCGTGGAGCGGTTCATGGGGGTGCTCGTGGAGCACTACGCCGGGGCGTTCCCGGGGTGGCTGGCCCCCGTCCAGGTCGTGGCCATCCCGGTGGCCGAGGCCTTCAACGACTACCTGCAGGGCGTGGTGGACACGCTCCGGGCCCGCGGCGTGCGCGTGGAGCTCGACGCCGGCTCGGACCGGTTCCCCAAGAAGATCCGCACCGCCTCCAAGGAGAAGGTCCCGTTCGTGCTCATCGCGGGCGGGGAGGACGCGGAGGCGAACGCCGTGTCCTTCCGCTTCCGCGACGGCTCGCAGGACAACGGCGTCCCGGTCGGCGAGGCCGTGGAGCGGATCGTGGCGCACGTCCAGCGGCGGATCAACGAGGAGCCGACGGCCGCCGCCGCCGAGGACCCCCGCGCCGCCGCGGAGACGGCCGGGGTGGGGCAGTGACCGGTACGGCGCCCGACGCCGGGCCCCCGCACCACTGGATCCGCCAGGACGAGTTCGAGATCCCCGGGGTGCCCGACAGCTTCCAGCGGCTGTGGACCCCGCACCGGCTCGCCTACGTGCGCGGCGAGGACCCATCCGTGCGGGAGGACCCCGGGTGCCCCTTCTGCAACGGCCCGCAGCGCGCGGACGAGGAGTCGCTGATCGTCCACCGCGGCGAGCACTGCTTCGTGATCCTCAACCTGTTCCCGTACAACCCCGGCCACCTCATGGTCTGCCCGTACCGGCACGTGGCCGATCTGACGGAGCTCGAGCCGGCGGAGCTGCGGGAGCTCACGGATCTGACCCGCACCGCGGTCGCCACGATCCGCGGCGTCGCGTCCCCGCACGCCTTCAACGTGGGCATCAACCTGGGGGCCGCGGCCGGCGGCTCCCTCTCGGGGCACCTGCACCAGCACGTGGTGCCACGCTGGAACGGGGACGCCAACTTCATGCCGGTCCTCGCCGGGACCAAGGCCATCATGCAGACCCTCGGGGACACCCGCCAGGACATCGCCGACGCCTGGCCCGCGGCCTGATCCGCGTCGTCGTCACACCCGGGGCGTCCGCCCCCGGGCGCCGCGGCGCTCAGCCGCGGGCGTCCTGGGCGGGAGCACCGCGCCGCTGGTGGACGAACTCCTCCCGCGGCTGGAGTCCGCGCCGCTCCAGCAGCGCGCCGAGGTGCGGGCGGCGTCCCAGCAGGGCCTCGAAGGCCTCCATCGGGGCGGTCTCGTTGCCCCGGGAGAGCACCTCCTCGGCGAAGCGCCGCCCGTTCTCCCGGGTCGGTCCGCCGCGGGACGCGAACCACTGCGCCGTGTCGGCGTCGAGGATCTCGGACCAGATGTAGGAGTAGTAGCCCGCGGAGTAGCCGCCGGCGAAGATGTGCTTGAAGTACCCGGTCCGGTAGCGCGGGGCGATGCCGTCCACGTCCACCCCGGCGCGGGCGAGCGCCTCCTGCTCCACGGTCCGGGGGTCCGGCAGCTCGGCGGGGTCCTCGATCCCGTGCCACGCGAGATCCAGGTAGGTCGAGGCGAGGTACTCGACGGTCCGGTAGCCCTGCCCGTGCGCGGACGCCTCCCGCAGGCCCGCGAGGGTCTCCTCGGGGATCGGCTCGCCCGTGCGGTGGTGGCGGGCGTAGTGCCGGAGCACCTCCGGGTGCAGCACCCACATCTCGTGCACCTGGGAGGGGTACTCCACGAAGTCCCGCGGCACCTTCGTCCCGGAGAACGAGGGCAGGTGCACGTCGGAGAGCAGCCCGTGCAGCGCGTGGCCGAACTCGTGGAAGACCGTCACCACCTCGTCCAGGGTCAGCAGCTTGGGCCTGCCCGCGGGCGGCCGGGTGAAGTTCGCGTTGTTGACGACGACGGGGCGCTGACCGGTCAGCCGGTTCTGGTGCACCAGCGATCCCATCCAGGCGCCGCCCTGCTTGGTGGGCCGCGTGAACCAGTCGCCCAGGAACAGCCCCACGCCGCGGCCCGCCTCGTCGGTGACCTCCCACACCCGCACCTGCGGCAGGTAGCCGTCCAGGTCGGGGCGCTCGGTGAAGACCAGCCCGTAAAGCTCCCGGGCGGTGCGGAAGATCCCGTGCTCCAGCACGGATTCCAGCTCGAAGTGCTCCCGCAGCGCGGAGGCGTCCACGGCGTAGCGCTCCCGGCGCAGCCGCTCGGCCCAGAACGGCCAGTCCCACGCCTCGATCGGGTGCCCGGCCAGCTGCTCGAGCTCCGCCCGCTCCTCGAGGGCGTTGCGCACGGCGGGGCCGGTGATCCGCTCCAGCATCTCGTGCACCGCCTCCTGGGACGGCGCTGTGTTCCCGGCCATGACGTGGTCGCCGTGGCTGCGGTAGCCGAGCAGCCCGGCCTGCTCCGCGCGCAGCCGGGCGATCCGGGCGGCCACGGGCAGCAGGTCCGTGCGGCTCTGCGAGCCCTCGCCGCCGTGCTCGCCGGTGCCGCGGTTGACGGCGGCCAGATGGATCCGCCGGCGCAGCGCGCGGTCCGTGAGCACCGACAGCACGGGCTGCACGGTGAACAGCGAGGGCGTGAGCAGGTACCGGCCCGGCATCCCGTTCTCGGCGGCCGCGGAGGCGGCGGCCTCGACGTCCGTGGGGGACAGGCCGTCCAGCTCCGCGCGGTCGTCGACGACCACGGCGGAGGCGTTGACCTCCCGGATCAGGTCGTTGCCGTAGCCGATGCTCAGCTCCGAGAGCTCGTCGTTGATCTCCCGGAGCCGCCGCTGGTCGTCCAGGGTCAGCTCCGCGCCGGAGTTCGCGAACCAGGAGACGTACTCGTCCAGGGCGCGCAGCTGCCACGGCTCCAGGTCGGTGCGGTCCACCCGCCGGACCCGGGCGTAGAGCTCCTTGTTGAGCGTGAAGTCCGCCTTGTGCTCCGACAGCCGCGGGGCGAGCTCCTGGTAGATCCGCTGGATGCCCTCCGTGTTGTGCGCCGCGGTCAGCGTGAAGAAGACCGACTCGACCCGGTCCAGGGCCAGGCCCCCGCGTTCGAGGGCCTCGATGGTGTTGGCGAAGGTGGGCGGGTCCGGGTCGTCCAGGATCGCCCGCACGCACTCGAGGTCCTGGGCCATTGCCGCCTCGAAGGCCGGCAGGAAGTGCTCCTCCTTGATCCGCCCGAAGTCGGGCAGCTCGTAGGGGAGCGGGCTGGGGCGCAGGAGTGGGTTGTCCAAGGGCCGGCTTCTGTCGTGGTGGGCGGACGGGTGCGACCAAGACTAGCCTCCCGGTGCAACGGGTGTGGACGCGGGTGTCGCCGCCGATGACGACGTCGACGACCCCTGACGGATCGGCCAGACTGGACCTCGCCCCGAGGGTCACTGACGGTTTCGGGAGTGGCCGCAGAGTTGCCTGCGTCCGGAGAAGGAGTGCCGTGCTCATGACCTACCCCGCGAGGGAGTACGACGTCGTCATTGCCGGCGGTGGACTTGCCGGGCGCAGCATCGCCTACTTCCTGAGCCGGGAACCAGGGCTGTCCGGGGCGCGGATCCTCATCATCGACGACGCCGGAGATCGATACCCCCACCGCTCCCTGATCTACTGGCACGACGACGCCCTCCCGCTGCCCCTGACGCCCGCAGCCACGTTCACGAGCCTCGCGGTTGACGCAGGACCTGCCCAGCGGGTGCTGCCGCTCGAGCGCCACCGCCTGTGCCTCACCTCGTCACGGGATGTTTTCCGATGCCTCGACGACGTCATCGATGCCAACCCTCAGATCAGCCGTCTCGACGCACGGGTTTCACGAGTACGGGCTCATGCCGACTCGGTGGACGTGGCCCTCTCCGACAGCCGGCTCGTCACGGCATCCCACTGCTTCGACAGCACCCTGCCCCCCCCACCGGCATCAGGGCACCACTGCTCATGTCGGGTGCGGACTGCGCACGCCTCCTTCGACCCGTCGGTCGCCACCTTCATCGAGTTCCGGTCCGGTGAGCACCACCCCGTGCACTTCCACTGCGTCCTGCCGCTCTCAGTCCGGTAAGCCGTCGTCGAAGTCACCCGGATCATGCCGGGGAGGACTCCCACCCCGGAATTCTCGTTCGAGCAGGCAACGTCGGACTACCTGCGCCAAGTCTGGGGTGTGAACGAGTACTCGTCGTTGTCCGTGGAGCGAGGGTCCATCCCCTTGGGCATCCGCCTCCGTTCTCCGCGCGGCCGCCATGTGCGCATCGGATGTCCCGCCGGGGCCGTCAAGGCCACCACGGGCTACGGCTTCACCCGGATCCTTCGTCAGACCCAGCACCTCGCCTCCACGCTGGCCTCCACCGGGTCACCCGACGCTCCCCGGCCGTCCCCACGCTTCCGCTGGTACGACAGGCCCTTGCTCACGATGTGGGAACACGACCCCGAACATGCGGTGCACTTCATGAAAGCCGCGTTCACCTCCGGCGATGCTGATCTCGTCCTCGACTTCCTCGACGAACGGACCACGTTCGCACAGGAACGGCGGCTGCTCGGGTCCATGCCGGTCACGATGCTCCTGCAGCCGCGTCTCTGGATCTGAGCCCGTCATCAGGACCTCTCGTCCGGCCGAACGGGACTATCGCAGTAACGGTGTAAGAGGCCCAATCGGGACTGTAAGAAGAACGGTGTGTGAGGGTCCGGCCTGATCCGAAAGGAGACGGCCGTGACCGACTTCACGACAGACAGGACAGAGGAG
>NZ_AOSQ01000046.1:0-24220 GCF_000349605.1 Kocuria sp. UCD-OTCP | reverse complement strand
CTGCTCGGTCTGAAAATCATTTCGAAAAGATCGGGCTCGCTCACGGCGTGCGATCCCGAGGCCGCCGGGCGGCCGGCGCCGGGCTCCGCGGGTCCCGCACCCGGCGCGGGAGCGCTGTCGAGCTCCTCGTCGCCGTCCGCCGGCACCACCGAGGGCACCACCGAGCGCAGCCGGGCCAGGCTCACGGTGCCGTGGCGCACCAGCAGTGGGGTCTCCCCCGTGCAGTCCACGATCGTGGAAGGGACCGGGTCCCGGTCGGCGGGTCCGCCGACCGGCCGCGGGCCGCCGTCCAGGTAGAGCTCCACGGAGTCCCCGAGCATGTCCACCGCGGCCCCGGCCGTCGAGGCGGCCGGGTGGCCGGTGCGGTTGGCCGAGGACACGGCCAGCGGGCCGCTCTCGATGAGCAGCGCCTGGGCGAGCTCGTCGTCGGGCACCCGCAGGGCCACGGTCCCGTGGGTCTCCCCCAGGTCCCAGCCCAGCGAGGGGTGGGAGTGGAAGATCAGGGTCAGACCGCCGGGCCAGAAGGCCCGGGCCAGCGCGCGGGCGTCGTCGGACACCTCGTCGGCCAGGCCGTCGAGCACCCCGGCGTGGGCGATGAGCACGGGCGGGGGCATGGCCCGGGACCGGCCCTTGGCGGCGAGCAGGGTCGCGACGCCCCGGGCGGAGAACGCATTGGCCCCGATCCCGTAGACGGTGTCGGTGGGCAGAACCACGCACGCGTCGGCCGCGAGGGCGCGCGCGGCGTGCTTGAGCCCGGCGGTGCGCTGGGCGATGCTGCTGCAGTCGTAGACGGTGGAGTTCACGGCGTCCATTCTCCCATTCCGGTCGTGCGGGCGCGGCCCTGGAGGGGCGTCCGGCCGGCCGTGGCCCGGTCCCGGCCCGTCAGGTCCTGGTGGCCCTCGACGTCCTCGAGGCCCGCGGCGCGGAAGGCGTGCGCCACGGCGCGGGCCTGCACCTCGGCGTGCTCCATGACGAAGAACCCCCCGGGGCGCAGCAGCCGCAGGGCCGAGGCCAGGGCCGCCCGCGGGAGGTCGAGCCCGTCCTCCCCGCCCCCGTACAGGGCGAGGTCCGGGTCGTGCTCCCGGGCCTCCGGCTCGCGCGGGACCGCGTCCGCGGGGATGTACGGCGGATTGGAGACCACCACGTCGCAGCGTCCCTCGAGCTCCGGGAACGCGGTGCGCAGGTCGCCCCGGACGAGCTCCGCGCGCGTCCCGCGCAGATTCTCGGCCGCCCAGGCGTGGGCGGTCCCGGACAGCTCCACGGCGTGCACGCGGGCCTGCGGCACCTCGTGGGCCACCGAGGCGGCGATCGCCCCGGAGCCCGTGCCCAGGTCCACCACGTGCGGGCGGTGCACGCCCGCGGCCAGCTGCTCGCGCAGCTCGTCGACCACGGCCTGCACCACGGTCTCCGTCTCGGGCCGGGGCACGAACACCCCGGGCCCGACCGCCAGCGTCAGGTAGCGGAAGTGGGCGACGCCCGTGAGGTGCTGCAGCGGGATCCGGCGGGCGCGCTCGGCCACGAGCTCCGCGTACCCCGCGGGCTCGTCCCCGCCGATGATGGCTCGCGCCTCGACCTCCCCCCGGGACAGCCCGGTGAGGTGGCCGGCGAGCAGCAGCGCGTCGGTGCGCGCGGAGTCGATCCCCGCCTCGGCGAGCACCTGCTCCGCCCAGCGCACCGCCTGGCCCAGTGACCTCGTCATCCCGGGGCCCCCGCTCAGCCGTCCTGCTGGCCGATGGCCTCGAGCTGGGCCTGCTCGTCCATCTCGATGGCCGAGCGCACGACCGGCTCGAGGTCCCCCGCCATGACGTGGTCGAGGTTGTACGCCTTGTACCCGGTGCGGTGGTCGTTGATCCGGTTCTCGGGGAAGTTGTAGGTGCGGATCCGCTCCGACCGGTCCATGGTCCGGACCTGGGAGCGGCGCTGCGCGGCGTTGTCCGCGTCGATCTGCTCCTGCTGGTGGGCCAGGATGCGGGCGCGCAGCACCCGCATCGCGGCCTCGCGGTTCTGCAGCTGCGACTTCTCGTTCTGCATCGCCACCACGATGCCGGTGGGCAGGTGGGTGATGCGGACCGCGGAGTCCGTGGTGTTCACGGACTGGCCGCCGGGCCCCGAGGAGCGGTAGACGTCGATCTTCAGGTCGTTCTGGCTGATCTCGACCTCCTCGGGCTCGTCGACCTCCGGGAAGACGAGCACCGCCGCGGCGGAGGTGTGGATCCGGCCCTGCGACTCGGTGACGGGCACGCGCTGGACGCGGTGCACCCCGCCCTCGTACTTCAGCCGCGCCCACACGCCCTCGGCGGGGTCCGTGGCGTTCGACTTGATCGCGATCTGCACGTCCTTGTAGCCGCCCAGGTCGGAGTCGTTGGTCGAGATGAACTCGGTCTTCCAGCCGCGGGACTCCGCGTACTTGAGGTACATGCGCAGCAGGTCCCCGGCGAAGAGCGCGGACTCGTCGCCGCCCTCCCCCGCCTTGACCTCGAGGATCACGTTGCGCCCGTCGTCGGGGTCGCGCGGGACGAGCAGCCGGCGCAGCTTCTCGCGGGCCGCCGCGAGCTGCTCCTCGAGGGCCGGGATCTCCTCCGCGAACTCGGGCTCCTCGGCGGCGAGCTCGCGCGCCGCCCCCAGGTCCTCCTCGAGGCGGTGCACCCGGTGGTGGGCCTCGACGATGCCGTTGAGCTCGGCGTAGCGGCGCCCGAGCTTGCGCGCCCTGCCCTGCTCCGCGTGCACGGCGGGGTCGGCGAGCTGGCGCTGCAGCTCGGCGTGCTCGTCGAGCAGGGACTGGATGGGATCCGGCATGGGGCGCTCCTTCGGAGGCGGCGGAGAGGGTCGGGCGGTGGTGGGCACGACGACGCCGCCGCGGCCCCGTCCGGTCGAACCGGTCGGGGCCGCGGCGGCGGGGGCGTGCTAGCGGTCGCTCTCGGCGCGGGCCGACAGCGTGGTCTTCTGCACCTGGAGCAGGAACTCGGTGTTGGACTGGGTGTCCCGCAGCTTGTTCGTGAGCAGCTCGAGGGCCTGCTGCTGGTCGAGCCCGGAGAGGACGCGGCGCAGCTTCCACATGATCTTGATCTCGTCCGGGGAGAGGAGGTTCTCCTCGCGGCGGGTGCCCGAGGAGTTGACGTCCACGGCCGGGTAGATCCGCTTGTCCGCGAGCGAGCGGGACAGGCGCAGCTCCATGTTGCCGGTGCCCTTGAACTCCTCGAAGATGACCTCGTCCATCTTGGACCCGGTCTCCACGAGGGCGGTCGCGAGGATCGTGAGCGAGCCGCCGTTCTCGATGTTGCGGGCCGCCCCGAAGAACTTCTTCGGCGGGTACAGCGCCGCGGAGTCCACGCCGCCGGAGAGGATGCGGCCGGAGGCGGGGGCCGAGAGGTTGTAGGCACGGCCCAGGCGGGTCATGGAGTCCAGGAGGACCACCACGTCCATGCCCATCTCCACGAGCCGCTTGGCGCGCTCGATCGCGAGCTCGGCGACCGTGGTGTGGTCGTCCGCCGGGCGGTCGAAGGTCGAGGCGATGACCTCGCCCTTGACCGTGCGCTGCATGTCCGTGACCTCCTCGGGGCGCTCGTCGACGAGCACCATCATGAGGTGGACCTCGGGGTTGTTCGTGGTGATCGCGTTGGCGATCGCCTGCAGCATCAGCGTCTTGCCGGCCTTCGGCGGGGAGACGATCAGCCCGCGCTGGCCCTTGCCGATGGGGGCGACGAGGTCGACGACGCGGGGCCCGATCTTCTTGGGCTCCGTCTCGAGGCGCAGGCGCTCCTGCGGGTACAGCGGGATCAGCTTCCCGAAGTCCACGCGGTCCTTGTTCTCCTCGGTCTTCTTGCCGTTGACCGTGGTGAGCTGGACCAGCGCGTTGAACTTCTGCCGCGTGGCGTTCTGCTGCTCGCCGTCGCGGGGGGCGCGGATGGCGCCGACCACGGCGTCGCCCTTGCGCAGGTTGTGCTTCTTGACCTGGGCGAGGCTGACGTAGACGTCGTTCGGGCCGGGGAGGTAGCCGGAGGTGCGCACGAACGCGTAGTTGTCGAGCACGTCCAGGATGCCGGCGACGGGCAGCAGGACGTCGTCCTCGGTGAACTCCGTGTCGTCGACCTCGGGGCCGGTGCTACGCCCGCGGCGGTTGCGCCGCTCGTTGCGCTCGGCGCGGTCGTTGCGGTCGCTGCGGTCCCGGTCGCGGTCGTTGCGGTTGCGGTTGCGGCGGCTGCGGCGGCTGCCGCCGTCGTCCTGGCGGTTGTCCTGACCCCGGTTGTCCTGACCGCCCTTGTCCTGCCGGTTGTCCTGGCCGCCCTTGTCCTGGCGGCTGTCCTGGCGGTTGTCCTGGCCCTTGCCGTCCTGGGACTTCCCGCCCTCGGACCGGCCGTCGCGCCGGCCTCGGCCGTCGCCCCGGTCCTGGCCGCCCTTGTCCTGGCGGTTGTCCTGGCCCCGGTTGTCCTGGCCGCGGTTCTGGTTGCGGCTCCGGTCCTGCTTCGACTGGTCGTCGTCCCGGCCCTCGGCCGAGGAGCGCGCCTCGTCGGTCTCCTGCCCGGAGTCCTGGCCGCCGTTGCCCTGGCCGTTGTCGTCGCGGTTGCGGTTGCGGCGGCTGCGGTTGCGGTTGCGGCCGCCCTCGCCCTCGGCGCCGGAGGAGTCCTCGGCGGGAGCGGGCTGGTCGGCCGGCTGCTGCTCGGTGGCGCCCTGCGCCGCGCCCTGCTGGGCGGCGTCCTGCTGCTCGGAGCCATGCTGCACGGGGACGGACACCACACCGGTGCTCGTGGCGCGGCGGGAGCGCGAGCGCCGCTGCGGCTGGCCGCCGTCGGCGCCCTGCGCGGCGGAGGAGTCCTCGCCGGTCGTGGCGGCGGCCGGGGCGGTGCCCTGGTCGGCGCCGCCGTCGGCGGTCTTCTCGACCGTCTGCGCGATCTTCTGCTCGACGGCCTGGTCCCGGTCGGCGACGGCGCCGCCGCGCTGGTGGGCGGCGATCGCGTCGACCAGCAGGCTCTTGCGCATCCGGCGGGCGCCGGTGATCCCGAGCTGGGAGGCGAGCGCCTGCAGCTGGGCCAGCTTGAGCGCGGACAGTCCCGCGTTCCGGGGGTCGCTGGTGGTGGTCTCTTCCGTACCCGTGGAAAGGTCGGTGGTCTCGGTCACGAAGTGTCCTTCTCCCTCGGTGGGGGGCCCATGGATCTCAGAGTCCAGGACCGTGGATGGTTCCCGGCGGGCCGCGATCGCGGGCCGCCTGCGGCGGGGCGCACTTCAGGGCGCGGCAGCCTGGGCGAACAAGGTGTCACCCGGAGATCATGGTGCGCTCCGGTCCGTGTCGGGGCGGGCCGGGGCGCCGACGGCATCGAAGAAGCCGGTGCCGGCGGGGGATCACCGGAGGATCTGAGGCGGTGGAGCCGAGGACCCCGGGGCATCCGACCGGGGCGCTGCCCCTCATGATGCCCGCTGTCCTCGCCGCGCCGGGCGCGGTCTCCTACCCCTGGATCTGCTGCGGGTGCCTCTCCAGCTTAGCACCCTGACCGTCGACGCGCAGACGGAGGACACGCCAGGAGACGGAATCGGCCCCGGGGGCGACGAGCTCCGCGAGGGCCCGCTCCGTCTCCTGCGCCTGGTCCCGGTCCCCGGCGAGGACCAGGACGGTCGGCCCGGCCCCGGAGATCATGGCCGGCAGCCCGCGGGCCCGCAGCGCAGCCATCAGCCGGGCGCTGGGGGGCATGGCCGAGGCCCGGTACGGCTGGTGCAGCCGGTCCTCGGTGGCGGGCAGCAGCAGCTCGGGTCGCCGCGTCAGGGCCTCGACGAGCAGGGCCGTCCGCCCGGCGTTGACCGCGGCGTCGTGGTGCGGGACGGTCGCGGGCAGCAGGGAGCGGGCGAGGCGGGTGGGGACCTCGAAGTCGGGGATCGCCACCACCGGCACGACGTCCTCGTGGACGGTCACGGGGGCGCTGCGGTAGCCGTCCGCGTCGGTCCACGAGATCACGAGCCCCCCGAGGAGGGACGGGGCCACGTTGTCCGGATGGCCCTCCATCGCGGCGGCGACCTGGAGCAGGCGCCGGTCGTCGAGGGCGCGCTCCGCGGGCAGCAGCGCGTTCGCCGCGAGCACGCCGGCCACCACGGCCGAGGCGCTCGAGCCCATCCCGCGGCCGTGCGGGATCCGGTTGGTCGCCTCGAGCCGCAGCCCCGGCAGCTCCTCGACGCCCGCGGCCCGGAAGGCGGCCCGCATGGCGCGGACCACCAGGTGCTCCGCGGACCGGGGCACGGACGCGGAGCCCTCCCCGTGCAGCTCGAACTCCAGGCCGCCGCCGGTCACGGTGACGGCGAGGTCGTCGTAGTGGCCCAGGGCCAGGCCCAGGCTGTCGTAGCCCGGGCCCACGTTGCCGGTGGAGCCGGGGACGCTCACCGCCACCCGCTGGCCGATCTCGAACATCCGGGACTACTCCAGGCCCAGCGCGGCGGCGACGGCGACCACGTCGAAGGGCACGCGCGTGGGCTCGGCCAGCGAGGGGTCCTCCCGCTCGGCGGCCTTGATCGCCCACTGCGGGTCCTTGAGACCGTGGCCGGTCACGGTGATGACCACCGTCTGCCCCGTGGGGGCCTCCCCCGCGGCGTGCTTCTGGAGCAGGCCGGCCACGCCCGCGGCGGAGCCCGGCTCGACGAACACGCCCTCCTTGGCCGAGAGCCACCGGTGGGCGGTCAGGATCTCGTCGTCCGAGACGGAGCCGATGAGCCCGCCGGACTCGTCGCGGGCGGCGATCGCCGAGTCCCAGGAGGCGGGGTTGCCGATCCGGATGGCGGTCGCGATGGTCTCGGGCTCCGTGACGGGGTGGCCGAGGACCAGCGGGGCCGCGCCCTCGGCCTGGAAGCCCCACATCACGGGCAGCTTCGTCGAGACGGCCGGCAGCTCCCCCGCCGTGGCGGAGGCGTAGGGCCGGGCGTACTCCTGGTAGCCCTTCCAGTACGCGGTGATGTTGCCGGCGTTGCCGACCGGCAGGATGTGCAGGTCCGGGGCGTCGCCGAGGGTGTCGACCACCTCGAACGCCCCGGTCTTCTGGCCCTCGATCCGGTACGGGTTCACGGAGTTGACGAGGAACACGGGGTAGGACTCGGAGAGCTTGCGGGCCACCTCGAGGCAGTTGTCGAAGTTGCCGTCCACCTGGATGATGTCCGCGCCGTGCGCCACGGCCTGCGAGAGCTTGCCCATGGCGATCCGCCCCTCCGGCACGAGCACCGCGCACGTGAGCCCGGCCTGCTTGGCGTAGGCCGCCGCGGAGGCGGAGGTGTTGCCGGTCGAGGCGCACACGACGGCCTCGGCGCCCTCCTCCTTGGCCTTCGTGATCGCCATGGTCATGCCCCGGTCCTTGAACGAGCCGGTCGGGTTCATGCCCTCGAACTTCAGCCAGACGGTGTTGCCGGTGAGCTCCGAGAGGGCGCGCGCCCGGATCAGCGGCGTACCGCCCTCCCCCATCGTGATGACCTCGGTGGAGCCGGAGACCGGCAGCCGGTCCCGGTACTCGTTGATGACGCCCTGCCAGACGTGTGCCATGTGCTGGATCTCTTCCTGTGGACTCGGTGGTGCGGGGGGTGCTCGTGCGGGGTGCTCGCGGGGGGCGTGCGGCGGCACCCCTCCGGGTGCGGTGCCGCCCGCAGGCGGCACCGCCGGGCGGATCAGTCGGCGTGCTCCACACGGATCACGCCGGCGACCTCCTCGACGAAGGGCAGCTCGCGCAGGGCGTCCACCGTGGCCACGAGGTCCTTGTTCGCGCCCCGGTGGGTCACGAGCCGGATCTCCGAGAGCTGCGGGTCGCCGTGCGGGTGGTCCGTCTGCTGCATCGTGAAGATCGACACGCCGTGGTCGGCGAAGACCTGGGCGATCCGCGCCAGGACGCCGAGCCGGTCCTGGACGGTCAGGGTGATCGAGAAGCTCGTGCGGACGTCGTCCATCGGCGCGGCGGCGAGCTGGGCGTGGGGGTCCGCGCCCTGGGCCGGGCCGCCGAGCACGAGCCGGCGCGCGGCCGAGACGAAGTCGCCCAGCACGGCCGAGGCGGTGGCGGCGCCGCCGGCGCCTGCGCCGTAGAACATGAGGGACCCGGCGTTCGCGGCCTCGACGAACACGGCGTTGTAGGCGCCGTGCACGCCGGCCAGCGGGTGCTCCCGCGGGATCATGGTCGGGGTGACCCGCAGGTTCACCCCGCCCGGGCAGCGCTCGCACACCGCCAGGAGCTTGATGACGTAGCCGGCCTCGCGGGCGGCGGCGACGTCCGCGGCGGTGACCCCGGTGATGCCGCGGCAGTACACGTCGTCGATGGTGAAGGTCGAGTGGAAGGCCAGGGACGCGAGGATCGCGGCCTTCGCCGCGGCGTCGTGGCCCTCCACGTCGGCGGTGGGGTCCGCCTCGGCGTAGCCGAGCTCCTGCGCCTCGGCGAGCGCGTCGTGGAACTGCGCGCCGGTGGTGTCCATCTGGTCGAGGATGTAGTTCGTGGTGCCGTTCATGATGCCCAGCACGCGGTCCACCCGGTCCCCCGCGAGGGAGTCCTGCATGGGGCGCACGATGGGGATCGCCCCGGCCACGGCGGCCTCGTAGGACAGGGGCACGCCGGCGGCGTCGGCCGCGTCCTGGAGCTGGCGGCCGTGCCGGGCGATGAGGGCCTTGTTGCCCGAGATCACCGGCTTGCCGGCGTGCAGGGCCCGCAGGATGCGGCTGCGGGCCGGCTCGATGCCGCCGGTCAGCTCGATGACCACGTCCGCGGCGTCGACGAGGGCCTCGGCGTCGGTCGTGAGCAGCTCCTCGGGCAGCTCGACGGTCCGCCGGGCGGCGAGGTCGCGCACGGCGATGCCGATGAGCTCCACGGGCGCGCCCACGCGGGCGGCGAACTCGGGGCCGTGGTCGAGCAGGGTCCGGGCCACCTCGGCGCCGACGTTGCCGGCACCGAGCAGGGCGACCTTCACGGTCGAGGGCGGGCGGGTGGTCTCAGGGGTCGAGGCGGTCAATCAGGCTCCCAGGTCGCGGGCGAACAGGTCTTCTTCGGTCTCGCCCCGCACGATGAGCCGGGCCTCCGGCCGGTCGCCGGCGGCGCGCACGGCGACGACCGGCGGGCGGGCGATCCAGTTGTAGTTGCTGGACAGGGCCCAGCAGTAGGCGCCGGTGGCGGGCACGGCCAGGACGTCCCCGGGGGCGAGGTCCTCGGGCAGGTAGACGTCCCGGACCACGATGTCCCCGGACTCGCAGTGCTTGCCCACCACCCGGGAGAGCACGGGGGCCCCCTCGGCGCGGCGGTTCGCGAGCACGGCCGTGTAGTCGGCCCCGTAGAGCACAGGCCGGGCGTTGTCGCTCATCCCGCCGTCCACGGAGACGTACCGGCGCTGCGCGCCGGACTCCGCGGTGACGGTCTTCAGGGTGCCCACGGTGTAGAGGGTGCATGCGGCCGGCCCGGAGATCGCGCGGCCGGGCTCGATGGACAGGTGCGGGACCGCCATCCGCAGGGACCGGGCCGTGGTGGCCACCTGGTCCGCGAGGGCCTCGGCGATCTCGCGGGCCGGGCGGGGGGTGTCGGCCTCGGTGTAGGCGATGCCGTAGCCGCCGCCGAGGTCGAGCTCCGGGAGGGTCAGGCCGAAGCGCTCGTCGGCGGCGGCCATGAAGGCGAGCACCCGCTCCGCGGCCATCCCGAAGCCGTCGGCGTCGAAGATCTGGGAGCCGATGTGGCAGTGGATCCCGCGCAGGTCGAGCTCGGGCTCCAGGACGCACGCGGCGACGGCCTGCATCGCGGGGCTGTCCCCGCCGCCCTCGGGCGGGGCGAGGGACAGGCCGAACTTCTGGTCCTCGTGGGCGGTGGCGATGAACTCGTGCGTGGACGCGTGCACGCCGGGGGTGACCCGGATCAGGACGGGGGCGACGACGCCGAGGGTGCGCGCCAGGTGGGCCACGAGCTCGATCTCGGCGAGGGAGTCCACGACGATCCGGCCGAGGCCGTGGTCGAGGGCGCGGGTGATCTCGGCGGCGGACTTGTTGTTGCCGTGCAGGGCGATCCGGGCGGGCTCCATGCCGCCGCGCAGGGCGACGGCCAGCTCCCCGCCCGAGGCGGTGTCCACGTTGAGGCCCTCCTCGCGCAGCCAGCGCACCACCTCGGTGGTCAGGAAGGACTTGCCGGCGTAGTAGACGGAGACCTCGGCCCCGATCCGCGCGAACGCCTCGGTGAAGGCGGCGCGGAACTCGCGGGCGCGCGCCCGGAAGGTGTCCTCGGAGTAGACGTAGGAGGGAGTGCCGTAGCGCTCGGCGAGCTCCGGGACGGGGATCCCCGAGACGGCCAGCACGCCGTCCTCGCCGCGGCGGAACGCCTCGGGCCAGATGACGGGGTCGAGGGCGTCGAGGTCCTCGGGGACGCTGAGCCAGGCCGGTGCCAGGGGGGAGCCCCCGGTGCGGGTGGTCGGGTCGGCGGTCATGCGATCACATCCTCTCCGGCGCGGACACGCCGAGCACGCCCAGGCCGTTGGCCAGGACCTGGCGTGCGGCGTCGTTGAGCCACAGGCGGGTGCGGTGCAGGTCGGTGACCTCGTCCTCGCCCTGCGGCGCCACGCGGCAGGCGTCGTACCAGCGGTGGTAGGTCCCGGCGAGCACCTCGAGATGGCGCGCCACGCGGTGCGGCTCGCGGAACTCGGCGGCCTGGGCGAGCACCGACGGGTACTGGCCGAGGGCGGCCAGCAGCTCCCCCTCCATCGGGTGGTCGAGCAGCGAGGCGTCGAACACGGCCTCCCCCCGCTCGTCCGTGCGGGCGACCCCCGCCGCCTCGGCGTTGCGCCCCACCGCGCACGTGCGGGCGTGGGCGTACTGGACGTAGAACACCGGGTTCTCGTTGGAGCGCCGGGTCAGCAGGCCCAGGTCGATGTCGATGTTGGAGTCCACGGAGAAACGGGTCAGCGAGTACCGGGCGGCGTCGACGCCGACGGCCTCCACGAGGTCCTCCATGGTCACCACGTTGCCGGCGCGCTTGGACATCCGCACGGGCACCCCGTCCTTGACGAGGTTGACCATCTGGCCGATGAGGACCTCGACCCGGTCCGGGGCGTCGCCCAGGGCGGCGGCGGCGGCCTTGAGCCGGGCCACGTAGCCGTGGTGGTCGGCGCCGAGCATGTAGATGCACAGGTCCGCGCCGCGGTCCCGCTTGTCCTTGAAGTAGGCGATGTCCCCGGCGATGTAGGCGGCCTGGCCGTCGGACTTGATGACCACCCGGTCCTTGTCGTCGCCGTAGGCGCTCGAGCGCAGCCACCAGGCGCCGTCCGCGAAGTAGAGGGCGCCGGAGGTCTTGAGCTGCTCGAGGAGCTTCTCCACGGCGCCCTGGTCGAACAGGGACTGCTCGTGGAAGTACACGTCGAAGTCCACGCCGAAGTCGTGCAGCGAGGACTTGATCTCGGCGAACATCAGCTCGACGCCCGCGGCGCGGAACGCCTCCTGGGGGTCCCCGGAGTCGAGGACGCCGGGGTTCTCGGCGACGATGCGCGCGGCGATGTCGGTGATGTACTCCCCGCCGTAGCCGTCCTCGGGGGCGGGCTCGCCCTGGGCGCGGGCCAGCAGGGAGCGGGCGAAGCGGTCGATCTGCGCGCCGGCGTCGTTGAAGTAGTACTCGCGCACCACGTCCGCGCCCTGCGCCTCGAGCACGCGGGCGAGGGAGTCGCCGACCGCGGCCCAGCGGGTGCCGCCCAGGTGGACGGGGCCGGTGGGGTTCGCGGAGACGAACTCCAGGTTGACGGACGTCCCGGCCAGCGACCGAGCCCGGCCGAAGGCCTCGCCCTGCTCCACGACGGTGCGGGCGATCTCCCCGGCGGCGGCGGCGTCCAGGGTGATGTTGAGGAAGCCCGGCCCGGCGACGTCCACGGCGGCCACGCCCGCGGTGCCCTGGAGGCGGTCACGGACCACGGCGGCGACGTCGCGCGGGGCGCGCCCCACCTTCTTGGCCAGCTGCATGGCGACGTTGGTCGCCCAGTCCCCGTGCTCCCGGTTCTTCGGTCGCTCGATCCGCACCTCCGGCAGCGGAGCGCCGTCGGCGAGGGCGAGGTCGCCCCGGGCCACGGCGTCCTGCAGGCATGCGGATACGGCGAGAGAAAGTTGTTCTGGAGTCACCGGACCAGTGTAACCGGGCGCCGTGGAGCGCCCGCGCCGGGTGGTCCACGAGCACCCCGCGAAACCTGCTAGTATCGTCGAGGTTCATCGCTGCGGCGGTGAAAGGCCCGCGTAGCTCAGGGGATAGAGCGTCTGCCTCCGGAGCAGAAGGCCGTAGGTTCGAATCCTACCGCGGGCACCACTCGGGACGAAGGCCCCGGACCACTCGGTCCGGGGCCTTCGTCGTGCCCGGCCCGGGCCGGTCAGCGGCGCTCCGCGGGTCGGCCGGTGCCGGCGCCCCGGTCCCCCGCCTCCTCGGCCCGCCGGTACCGGACAGGCTGCCCGCCGCGGACCCGGGCGACGGCGTAGAGCAGCACGCCCACGGCGAGGACGATCCCACCGCGTGCCCACACCCCGGCCTCCAGCTGGGTCAGCAGCACGAGGCAGGACAGGACGGCGAGCACCGGCAGGGGCGTCCAGGCACGGAAGTGCCGGTGCTCGACCGCCTCCCGGCGCAGCACGAGGACGGCGACGTTCGTGCTGATGAAGACGATGAGCAGCAGCAGCACCACCGTCTCCGCCAGCACGGCCACCCCACCGGTGAGGGTCAGCGCCAGCGCGGCGAGGGTCGTGACGACGATGGCCACCCACGGGGTGCCGCGGCCCGGCAGGACCCGGCCCAGCACGGCGGGGAAGAGTCCCTGCACGGCCATGCCGTAGGTGAGGCGGCTGGCCATGATCATGGTCAGCAGGGCCCCGTTGGCCACCGCGACCAGGGCGAGGAGGCTGAACAGCCAGCCGGGCACCGGGACCCCGGTGGCCGTCACCACGTCCAGCAGCGGGGCGCTCGAGGACTCCAGCCGGTCGGCCGGCAGGGCCACCGACGCCGCCGTGCCGACCAGCACGTACATCGCCCCGGCCACCAGGAGGGACCCGAACAGGGCCCGGGGGTAGACCCGCGACACGTCGCGGACCTCCTCGGCCATGTTGGCCGAGGTCTCGAAGCCCACGAAGGAGTAGTACGCGAGCAGTGCGGCGCCCAGCACGCCCAGCAGCGGGTCGACGTCCTCGCCGAAGCGCACCGCGCGCCCGACGTCGCCGCCCCCGCCGCCGAGCATCACGGCGACGGCCACGACGACCAGGACCAGCCCCGAGACCTCGAGCGCCGTCATGACGACGTTGGCGCGCAGCGACTCCTTGATCCCGCGCGCGTTGAGCAGGGCGATGGCGACGAGGAACACGATGGCCCCGGCAGCCGGGGGCACGTCCACGAAGACCGCGAGATAGTCCCCGCTGAAGGCCAGGGCCAGCGCGGACGCGCTGACCACGCCGGCGGTGAGCATGCAGAAGCCCACGAGGTAGGGCACGATCGGGACGCGGAAGGCGCGGTGGGCGAAGACCGCCGCCCCGCCCGCCCGCGGGTACTTGGTGACGAGCTCGGCATAGGACGCGGCCGTCAGCAGGGCCAGCAGCAGCGCCACGAGCATCGGCGCCCAGGTGACGCCGCCCACCTCCCCCGCGATGATGCCCACGAGGGCGTAGACCCCGGCGCCGAGGACGTCTCCGAGGATGAACAGGAACAGGAGGGGCCCGGTGATGTGCTTCTTGAGGCCCGGACCGTCAGCAGGCTGATTGAGCATGGGACGAGTCTAGGCCGACCGCCCGGCGCAGGAGGCCGGGGCCCCGGTCGTGGGCCCGTCAGTCGCGGGCGCCGGGGTCCCGGCGCCCCGGGCCGCGGAACTCGTCCGGGTCGTAGGGGCGCACGGGCCCGTCGCCGAACTGTTCGTCGAGCAGCCGGTCCTCCTGGCTGGGACCCTCCCCCGCCGAGCGGCGCCAGTTGAACCCGGCGATCGCCAGGGCCCCTCCGCCGAGCAGGGTCACGGCGCCCACCACGACGACCACCACCGCGCGCCCGCTCAGGCCCGTCCCGTCCTCCGCCGAGACGCGCGCCAGGTGGTGGATGGCCTCGGGCACGGTGAACGTGGAGACGAACAGGGCCACCACGCCCACGGCCAGCAGCCACCCTCCGGTGCGTCGGCGGGCGTGGTGCGGGTCGGGGGTCTGGCTCACGGGGCTGCTCTCCTGGCCTTCTGGACGTGCTGCTGGGCTCTGCCGGGCGGACCGCCCGGCGACGCGCGACGGGGCTTTTCGAATCGTTTTTCAATGCATTGCGNCTGCTGGACGTGAAAATGATTTCGAAAAGGGCCGTGCCCGGCCCGCCCCGTCCTCGTCCGCGCCGGTCGTGGACCGGCGGCCGGTGCCGTCCGGTCAGGAACCGTCCTCGGTCTTGACGCTCTCGAACAGCGTAGCGTCGTCGAACGCCTCCTGCCCCGCCCCGGGCTGCAGCCGGCGGAACTGCTCGAGCAGTCCGGGCACCGTCATCGACTGCTTCTGCGCGGCGTCGAGCTCGAAGAGGATCCGGCCCTCGTGCATCATGATGAGCCGGTTGCCCAGGCGCAGGGCCTGGTCCATGTTGTGCGTGACCATCACCGTGGTGAGGTGCTGCTCGGCCACGATGTCCGCGGTGAGCCGGGACACGAGGTCCGCGCGCTGCGGGTCGAGGGCCGCCGTGTGCTCGTCGAGGAGCAGGATGCGCGGCTCGGAGAACGTCGCCATGAGCAGGGACAGCGCCTGCCGCTGGCCGCCGGAGAGCAGCCCCACCTTGGCGCCCAGCCGGTTCTCCAGGCCCAGCTCGAGGCTGGCCAGCTTGTCGCGGAAGAGCTGGCGGCGGGCGCTGGTGAGCCCCGGGGCGAGCCCGCGGGACTTGCCCCGCTGGTACGCGATCGCCATGTTCTGCTCGACCGTCATGGTGGGCGAGGAGCCCTTCATGGGGTCCTGGAACACGCGGGACAGGTACCGGGCGCGCTTGTGCTCGGGCAGCCGGGTGACGTCGGTGTCGTCGACCCGCACCGTGCCGGTGTCCGGGATCAGGCTCCCCGAGATGGCGTTGAGGATCGTCGACTTGCCGGCGCCGTTGGAGCCGATGACGGTGAGGAAGTCGCCCTCCGCCAGGGTCAGCGAGACTCCGGCGAGGGCGCGCCGCTCGTTGACGGTCCCGGCGAAGAACGTCTTGTGGACGTTGTCGATGGTGAGCACGGCTCAGGCACCTGCCTTCGTGGTCGCGGGGGTGTCGGTGAGGTCGTCGACGAGCCGCGCCGCCTCGCTCGCCAGGTGCCGCTCCCTGCGGCGCCGGAAGAACTGCAGCTGGGGCACCACGAGCGCGGCCACCACGAGGACCGCGGAGATCAGCTTCATGTCGGACGGGTTGAGGCCCGCCTGCAGGGCCACGGTGATGACCAGACGGTAGACGACCGAGCCGAGGACGACGGCGAGGGTCGCCATCACCACCGTGCGCGAGCCGAAGAGCCCCTGGCCGAGGATCACGGAGGCGAGGCCGACGACGATGAGGCCGATGCCCATGCCGATGTCGGCGAAGCCCTGGTACTGGGCCACGAGGGACCCGGCGAGGCCCACGAGCCCGTTGGACAGGCACAGGCCCAGCATCTTCTGGTGGTCCGTGTTCACGCCGAAGGAGCGGATCATCTCCGGGTTGTCGCCGGTGGCCTGCATGGCGAGGCCGGCGTCCGTGTAGAGGAACCAGTCGAGGAGGACCTTGACCACGGCCACCCCGAGCAGGAACAGGGCGATGCCGATCCACGTCCCCTGCACGCCCATCTCGGCGAGCGGGGTGAAGACCGTGTCCTCGCGCAGCAGCGACAGGTTCGCGCGCCCGTCCATGACGCGCAGGTTGATGGAGTAGAGCGCGGTCATGGTGAGGATGCCCGCGAGCAGCCCGTTGATGTGGGCCTTGGTGTGGAGCAGGCCCGTGATGAGCCCGGCGAGCGCACCGGTCAGGAAACCGGCGGCGGTGGCGAGCCAGGGGCTGCCGCCGCCGAGGATGATCATCGCCGTGGTGGCGGCGCCCGTGGTGAAGGACTGGTCGACCGTCAGGTCGGGGAAGTCGAGCACCCGGAACGTGAGGTAGACGCCCAGCGCCATGACCGCGTAGAGCAGTCCGAGTTCGATACCGGCTATCACTTCTGCTGGATCCGTTCTGGTTGGTGGGAGACGGGGGCCGTCCGCCGATCGGGCGGGCGCGTCCTCCGTCGGAGGGGTGCCGCGGGGGCGGGGGCCGGGCGGGCCGGCGTCCGGGGTCTCCGGACGCCGGCGCCGTCCCGGCCGCCCGGGACTACTCGATGACCTGGTCGGCGGAGTCCTGGAGCTCCTGGGGGACCTCCACGCCCATCCGCTCGGCGGCCTGCAGGTTGATGATCAGCTGCGTGTCCTCCTGGGACTCGACGGGCATGGAGGCGGGGTCCCCGCCCTCCTTGAGGATGCGCACGGCCATCTCGCCGGTCTGGCGGCCGAGCTGCTCGTAGTCCAGGCCCTGGGTGATGAGGGCGCCGCGCTCCACGGAGTCGCCCTCGCCGGCGATGAGGGGGATCTTCTTGGACTCGGCGGCGGAGATCACGGCCTCGAGGCCGGAGACCACCTTGTTGTCGGTGGGCACGTAGATGGCGTCGGTGTCCAGGGACTCGGCGGCCTGGGCCACCTCGGAGGTGTTGGTCACCGACTTCTCGACGACCTCCAGCCCCTCCTCCGCGGCGGCCTCCTTCGCGAGGTCCACCTGGACCTGGGAGTTGGTCTCGCCCGAGCTGTAGATGATGCCCACGGACTCCGCCGCCGGGTCGAGCTGTTTGATCAGCGCGATCTGCTCGGCGACCGGGTTCATGTCGGTGGTCCCGGTGACGTTGCCGCCGGGGCTCTCGAGGGAGTCGACCAGCCCGGCCTCGACCGGGTCGGTGACGGCCGTGAACAGCACCGGGCGGTCGGTGACCGACTGGGCCAGGCCCTGGGCGGACGGCGTCGCGATCGCCAGGACGAGGTCCGCGTCCGAGGACGCCATGTTGGAGGCGATGCTGGTGGAGGTGCCCTGGTCCCCGGAGGCGTTCTGGAGGTCGACGGTGAGGTTCTCCCCCTCCGTGTAGCCGCCCTCCTCGAGCGCGGCGAGGAAGCCCTCCCGGGCGGAGTCGAGCGAGGGGTGCTCCACGAACTGGCTGATCCCGACGGTGGCCTCCTCGGCGGCCTCGCCGCCGCCCCCGCCGCCGGCGGGCTCGGTGTCGGAGCCGCCGCAGGCCGTGAGCAGCAGAGCGGTGGAGGCGAGGGCCGCCGTCATCGGGAACAGTCGCTTCATGGTGGGTCCTTTCGGGAACGAGTGGTGTCAGCGATATTACCTTCCGTTCGGTCACAAAATGAGAGGCAGCTCACAAGTGGTGACATAACGGCTCCGACAGCGTGTCGGCGGTGCCCGATCGTCCACCGGGACCGGGCCCTCCGCGGCCCGCGTCCCCGGTAGGATCGGGAGGTCATGTCAGCATCCCTGAGCAGCCCCCGAACCATCGTCTACCCCGAGAACCTCCCGGTCTCCGCGCGCCGCGAGGACATCATGGGCGCGATCGCCGCGCACCAGGTGGTCGTGATCGCCGGCGAGACCGGGTCCGGCAAGACGACCCAGATCCCCAAGATGTGCCTCGAGCTCGGCCTGGGCGAGCGCGGCCTGATCGGCCACACCCAGCCGCGGCGGATCGCCGCGCGCTCGGTCGCGGAGCGGATCTCCTCGGAGCTCGGCGAGAAGATCGGCGGCACGGTCGGCTACCAGGTGCGCTTCACCTCCGAGGTGGGCGCGGACTCACGGGTCAAGCTGATGACGGACGGCATCCTGCTCGCCGAGATCCAGCACGACCGCCTGCTGCAGAAGTACTCGGCGATCATCATCGACGAGGCCCACGAGCGCTCCCTCAACATCGACTTCCTGCTGGGCTACCTCCGGCGGATCCTGCCCCGGCGCCCCGACCTCAAGGTGATCATCACCTCGGCCACGATCGACCCCGAGCGCTTCGCCCGGCACTTCGCGCCGGAGGAGACCGAGGGCGACGAGCCGGGACGGGCCCCCGTCATCGAGGTCTCGGGCCGCACGTACCCGGTGGAGATCCGCTGGCGCCCGCTGGCCCAGCCGCGCTCCGGGGACGGCGGCCAGGACGCCGAGGACGCCGGCGACGGGCTGGAGGACGAGGACCGGGACCCGATCGACGCCGTGTGCGACGCCGTCGAGGAGCTCTCCGCGGAGCCGCCCGGGGACATCCTGATCTTCTTCGCCGGCGAGCGGGAGATCCGCGACGCCCAGGAGGCGCTGCAGGGCACCCTGAAACGGGTCCGGGGCCTGGCCGACGCCGAGATCCTGCCCCTGTTCGGCCGGCTGTCCATGGCGGAGCAGCACCGGGTGTTCGCGCCGTCGGGCCGCCGCCGGATCGTGCTGGCCACCAACGTGGCCGAGACGTCGCTGACCGTCCCCGGCATCAAGTACGTGATCGACCCGGGCACGGCTCGCATCTCGCGCTACTCGGCGCGGACCAAGGTGCAGCGCCTCCCGATCGAGCGGATCTCCCAGGCCTCGGCGAACCAGCGGGCGGGACGCTGCGGGCGCGTCTCGGACGGCATCTGCATCCGGCTGTACTCGGAGGAGGACTACCTCTCCCGCCCGGAGTTCACCGACCCCGAGATCCTGCGCACGTCCCTGGCGGCCGTGATCCTGCAGATGACCTCGGTGGGGGTCGTCAAGGAGCCCGGGGACATCGAGCGCTTCCCCTTCGTGGAGCCGCCGGAGTCCCGGGCCGTCAAGGACGGCGTGGCCCTGCTCCGGGAGCTGGGCGCCCTCAAGGAGCCGCGGGGCGCGTCCCCGCGGGGCGGGCGGGACGACGACGCCCGCGGCGGGCCCCTCACCCCGGTGGGCCGCCAGCTGGCGCAGCTGCCGGTGGACCCGCGGCTGGGCCGGATGATCGTGGAGGCGGACCGGCGGGGCTGTGCCCGGGAGGTCATGGTCCTCGCGGCGGCGCTGACCGTCCAGGACCCCCGCGAGCGCCCCCTGGAGAAGCGGCAGCAGGCGGACGAGCTGCACAAGCGGTTCTTCGACGAGAACTCCGACTTCACGAGCTGGCTGCTGCTGTGGCGCTACGTGCAGGAGCAGCAGGAGGAGCTCTCCTCGACGCAGTTCCGGAAGCTGTGCCGGCGGGAGCACCTGAACTTCCTGCGCATCCGGGAGTGGCAGGACCTCTACGCCCAGCTGCGCCAGATGGGCCAGCAGGTCGGCATCCGGGTCGGCAAGGGCCGCGAGGTGGACCCCTCCGGGAAGGAGCGGGAGATCCACGTCTCGCTGCTGGCGGGGCTGCTCAGCCACATCGGGCTCAAGGACGAGCGCAAGCGGGAGTACCAGGGCGCCCGCGGCTCGCGGTTCGCCGTCTTCCCGGGCTCCAACCTGTTCAAGAAGTCCCCCGACTGGGTCATGTCCGCCGAGCTCGTGGAGACCTCCCGGCTGTGGGCCCGCGTCAACGCCGCGATCGACCCGCTGTGGGCCGAGGAGCTGGCCCCGCACCTGGTCAAGCGCAGCGTCTCGGAGCCCCACTGGTCCCGCGCGCAGGGATCCGTGATGGCCTACGAGAAGGTCACCCTCTACGGCGTGCCCGTCGTGGCCCAGCGCCGGATCAACTTCTGGCGGGTGGACCCCGCCCTGGCGCGGGAGCTGTTCCTCCGCCACGCCCTCGTGGAGGGCGACTGGCAGACCCGGCACCGGTTCTGGGCGCGCAACCGCAAGCGCCTGGCCGAGGTCGAGGAGCTCGAGAACCGGCTGCGCCGCAAGGACCTGCGGATCGACGACGAGGCCCTGTTCGCGTTCTACGACGCCCGGATCCCCGAGTCCGTGGTCTCGGCACGGCACTTCGACGCGTGGTGGAAGAAGGCCCGCCAGCAGGACGAGCACCTCCTGGACCTGGATCCCGAGGACCTGATCGCCGAGGAGGCCGGCGGCTACGACGAGTCGCTCTACCCGCGCCAGTGGGTCCGGCGCACCCGGGACGGGGAGCTGGTGCTGGACCTCGCCTACGAGTTCGCGCCGGGCTCCGACCAGGCGGACGGCGTGACCGTGCGCGTGCCCGTGCTGTTCCTCAACCAGCTGGACCCCGAGCAGTTCCGGTGGCAGATCCCCGGGTTCCGCACCGAGCTCGTCACCGCGCTCATCAAGTCCCTGCCGAAGGCCGTGCGCCGCAACTTCGTGCCCGCCCCCGACGTCGCCCGCCAGGCGGTGGCGATGCTCGACGCCGACTTCGACCCCGCCGTCGACGCCCTCGAGCCGTCCCTGGAGCTGGTCCTGCGCCGGCTCAAGGGCCACGTGGTCCCGCCGGGCTCCTGGAACTGGGAGGCCGTCCCGGCCCACCTGCGGATGCGCTTCGAGGTGCGGGACCGCCGCAACCGGGTGCTGGGCGAGGGCGAGGACCTCGAGGCGCTCCGGTCGGAGCTGCACGACGAGATCCGTGCCGCCCTGGCCGAGTCCCTGGGCGCGGTGCCCGGCGCGGCCCCCGGCGCCCCGGCCGGCGGCCCCGCCCGGAACGGCCCGCGCGCCCCCGCGCCCCGGCCCCCGGACGCGGCGCCGGCCCCGCCGGCGCTCGAGCGCTCGGGGCTGACGGCGTGGCCCGAGGAGGACCTGCCGCGCAGCGTGGAGACGACGGTGGCGGGCCAGCGGATCACCGGGTGGCCGGCGCTCGTCCCCGAGCGTCCCCGGGCCGCGGGGAGCCGGCCCGCCGGCCGGGAGGCCACGGTGGCCGTGCGCATCCTGTCCACCGCCGCCGAGCAGCGGGCCGCCCAGCGCCGCGGGGTGATCACGCTGCTGCAGCTGCGCATCCCCTCCCCCGAGCGGTACGTGCTGGAGCACCTCAACAACCGGGAGAAGCTGGTCTTCACGCAGAACCCGCACGGGTCGGTGACCGAGCTCATCGCGGACTGCACGGTCGCGGCCATCGACAAGCTCACGCCGCCCGAGCCCCCCTTCACCCGGGCGGAGTTCGACGCGCTGCACGAGCACGTGCGGGCCGAGCTCATCGACACCGTCTTCCAGGTCACCGCGCTCGTGGAGCAGGTGCTCTCCGGGGCCGCCCGGATCCGCAAGCAGCTCAAGCGGTCGTCCTCGCTCGCCGCGGTGAACTCGCTCAACGACGTCAAGGCCCAGCTCGAGCACCTCGTGCAACCGGGCTTCGTCGCCGCCACCGGCTACGACCAGCTCCAGCACCTGCCCCGCTACGTGCGGGCGATGGAGGTGCGGCTCGAGAAGCTCGCCGGCCACCTGCAGCGGGACACGGTCGGGATGCTCGCCGTGCAGAAGCTCGAGGACGACTACGACGCCGCGCTGGACGCCCTGCCGACGCACGCCCCGGTCCCGGACGAGCTGCGCCGGGTGGCCTGGATGATCGAGGAGCTGCGGGTCTCGCTGTTCGCCCAGGAGCTGGGCACCGCCCACACCGTCTCGGAGAAGCGGATCCGCAAGGCCCTCAAGGACGCCCTCGGGGCCGCCCGGGCCTGACCCGGCGGCCGGTCAGGCCTGCGGCACGGCGGACCCGTGCCCGGCCTCGACGAGGGCGGCCCGGATCCGCTCCGCGGCCTCGTCCATCCAGGCGGGGTCCGGGTCGCGGAGCACGTTGACGAACTGGAACTGCTCGACCGTCTCCGCCGGCCACACGTGCACGTGGGTGTGCGGGACCTCGAAGCCCTGGATCATCTGGCCCACCCGCGCCGGCCGCCAGACGGCGTCGATGGCCCGCCCGATGCGCTGGGAGACCACCATCAGGTGCGCCGCCAGGTCCTCCGGCAGGTCGACCCAGTGGTCGTGCTCCTCGCGCGGGACCACGAGCGTGTGGCCCTGCGCGAGCGGGTCGATCGACAGGAAGCCGACGCAGCGCTCGTCCTGCCAGACGAAACGGCCGGGGATCTCCCCCTCGATGATCTTCGTGAAGACGGTGCTCACAGGTGCTCCCTTTCGGTGGTGGGTCGGGTGCGGTCGGCGGGCCGGGCGGTCCCGCGGCTACAGGGCGACGCGCTCGCCGACGGCGAGGTGGCGGTACTCGGCCCCGTACTTGGCGGCGAACGAGGTGAGCTGGCCCTCGATCACGCCGAGGCCGTTGTCGGAGAGCAGGCCGTCGTGGATCTGGAAGACCCGCTCGGGGCGCACGGACACCACGAAGTCGACGACCTCCGCCAGCTTGTTCCACGGCGCGTGGATCGGCGCCAGCAGCACGGGGGCGGAGAGCCCGTGCGGGACCACCAGCGAGTCGCCGGGGTGGTAGACCGTGTCCTCGACCAGGTAGCCGATGTTGTCCACCGTGCGGATGAGCGTGTGGATCAGCGCGTGCTGGCCGCCGAACGTCCGCACGGTGAAGCCCTCGAGCTCCAGCACGGTCTCGGGCTCGGCGTCGTGGATCGCGTGACCCTCCCCCAGGGCCTCCCGGAGCCCCGCGGCCACCGGGGCCGGGGCGTACACCTGCACCTCCGGGTGCGCCCGGAGGTGCGCGTGCACCGGCTCGGGGTCGAGGTGGTCCGGGTGCTCGTGCGTGACGAGCAGGACGTCGGCCCCGTCGAGGGCCTCCGCCAGCTCCTCCCGTCCGGAGAACTTGCCCGGGTCGATCACCAGGACCCTGCCCTCGTTCTCGAGCCGCACGCACGAGTGGGTGTACTTGATGAGCTCCATGGGCCCACCCTAACCCCGGGTCCTCGCGGGTCCCACCGGCCGGCCGGGCACGTTCCGCGCGGTCCTTGTTAAGCTGGTGCCCGGCCCGGGCACCAGCGACGAGAGGACGAGGCGTGAGCGTGAGAACCAGCGGGGGGAGCGCCGGGGAGGTCCGCAACACCCGGCAGCGCCGCGCCGTCGCGCGGGCGCTCGCGTCCCTGGAGGACTTCATCTCCACGCAGGACCTGCACGCCCTGCTGCGGGAGCGCGGCGACTCCGTCTCCCTGGCCACGACCTACCGGATCCTGCAGTCGATGTCCGAGCTCGGCGAGCTGGACGTCCTGCGCAGCGACGACGGCGAGGCGATCTACCGCCGCTGCGCCGCCGAGCACCACCACCACCACCTGGTGTGCCGCCGCTGCGGCGCCGCCGTGGAGCTCGAGGCCCCCGCGGTCGAGGAGTGGGCCGGGCGCACCGCCGCCGCCCACGGCTTCACCGAGGTGGACCACACGGTCGAGATCACCGGCCTGTGCGCCGCCTGCGCGGCGCGGCGGGCCGATGGCTGAGCCGGGCCCGTCCCGCGGCGTCTTCGTCCTGGCGGTCAACCCGTGCGCCGGCCGCGGCCGGGCCCTCGAGGACGCCCACCGGGCCGCGGAGCTCCTGCGGACCGGCGGCGACGAGGCCGTGGTGCTCTCCGCCGCGGACCTCGGCACCCTGGTGGGGCTGGTGCGCGACCGGCTGCGGGCGCACGCCCTCACCACCCGGGCGCTCGTGGTCGTGGGCGGGGACGGGATGGTGCAGGCCGGCCTCGGCGTGCTCGCGGAGCTCGCCGCGCAGGGCGTCGACGTCCCGCTGGGCGTGGTGCCGTGCGGGACCGGCAACGACCTGGCCCGCCACCTGCGCGTGCCGCTCCGGGACCCGGTGGCCGCGGCCGGGCGGATCCTGCGCCGGCTCGACGATCCCCGGGACCGCCGCCTCGACGTGGGCCGGGTGCGCTTCGCGGACGGCCGCACGTCCTGCTTCGCGACCGCCCTGTGCGCGGGCTTCGACGCCGTGGTCAACGAGCGGGCCAACCGGTGGCTGCGCCCGGCCGGCTCCTCCCGCTACCTGCTGGCCGTCCTGGTGGAGATCGCGCGGCTGCGCACCGTCCACTACCGGCTCGAGATCGAGGACGCCGGCGGCCGGCGCCGCACGGAGCGCCGGGACGGGGTCCTGCTGAACGTCGCCAACACGTCGTCGATCGGGGGCGGCCTGCGGATCGTGCCCGACGCCCGGGCGGACGACGGGCTGCTGGAGCTGTTCACCGTGGCGCCCCTGGGCCGGGCCCGGTTCCTGCTCCTGTTCCCCCGGCTGTTCTCGGGCCGCCACGTGGCGCTGGAGAGCGTGCGGATCGAACGGGTCCGCGCCGTGGCCGTGGACGCCCCGGACGTCACCGTCTACGCGGACGGGGAGCGCCTCGGCCCGCTGCCCGTGCGCGTGGACGTGCTCCCCGCGGCGGTCCGCGTCCTGGCCTGTTTTCGAAATGGTTTTCATCGCCCCGAACACGTCGTCGTCGATCGTCTCGAAGTCCGTGGCCCGCAACGGCGGCCGCGCCGCCTACCGCGGTCTCGTGCAGGTGC
>NZ_AOSQ01000045.1:0-23094 GCF_000349605.1 Kocuria sp. UCD-OTCP | reverse complement strand
TGCCCGCCGCCCAGCTGATGACCCCCGCCGAGATCACCCGCATCGTGCGCGTGGGCGTCGAGCAGCTCGGGGTCACCGAGCTGCGCCTGACCGGCGGGGAGCCCCTGGTCCGGGCCGACCTCGAGGACATCATCGCCGGGATCCGGGCTACCCACCCGGACCTGCCGGTCTCGCTGACCACCAACGGCATCGGTCTGGCCGCCCGCGCCCAGGGCCTGGCCGAGGCCGGGCTGAGCCGGATCAACATCTCCCTGGACTCCCTGGACGCGGCGACCTTCCGCACCCTGGCCCGCCGGGACCGGCTGACCGACGTGCTGGCCGGGGCGGAGGCGGCGGCCGCCGCCGGGCTGACCCCGGTGAAGATCAACGCGGTGCTGATGCGCGGGGTCAACGACCACGAGGCCCCGGAGCTGCTCGCGTGGGCGCTGGCGCGCGGCTTCGCCCTGCGGTTCATCGAGCAGATGCCCCTGGACGCCGACCACGGCTGGACCCGGGCGGAGATGGTCACCGCCGCCGAGATCCGCCACCGGCTCGNGCGGTTCATCGAGCAGATGCCCCTGGACGCCGACCACGGCTGGACCCGGGCGGAGATGGTCACCGCCGCCGAGATCCGCCACCGGCTCGCCGGCCGGTTCCGGCTGGCCCCGCACCCGGGCCCGCGCGAGGGCGCCCCGGCCGAACTCTGGGACGTGCACGCCCGCACGGCCAGCGCCGCCCCCGTGGACTCCGGCGCGACCTCGGACGCGACGTCCGCGGCGCCCCCCGCCGCGTCCTCCGCCCTGCGCCCCGGCGCCCAGGACCCGCCGCTGGGCACGGTGGGCGTCATCGCCTCCGTGACGGAGCCATTCTGCGCCGACTGCAAGCGGACCCGGATCACCGCCGAGGGCAGGATCCGGTCCTGCCTGTTCTCCCACGAGGAGGTCGAGCTGCTGCCGCTGCTGCGGGCCGGTGCCACCGACGCCCAGCTGGCCGAGCGCTGGCGGGCGGCGATGTGGGCGAAACCGGCCGCCCACGGCATGGACCACGTAGGCCTGNCTGGCCGAGCGCTGGCGGGCGGCGATGTGGGCGAAACCGGCCGCCCACGGCATGGACCACGTAGGCCTGGACTCCTCCGACTACGTCCAGCCGGAACGCCCCATGAGCGCGATCGGGGGCTGAGCCGGGATGCTGATCCGCTACTTCGCCGCCGCCCGCGCTGCGGCCGGCACCGACGCCGAGACCCTGGAGGTCCCCGACGACCGGCCCTGCACGCGCCGGGACGTGGAGAACCTGCTGGCCCGGGCCCACCCCGAGCCGCCGCCGGGACAGCCTCCGCTGGCGCAGGTGCTGGCCCGGTCCAGCTTCCTGCTCGACGGCGTGGCCTGCCCCGATCCCGACACTCCGGTCCCGTCCGGGGCGGTGCTCGACGTCCTGCCGCCCTTCTCCGGCGGATGAGCGCGTGAGCGCCCCGGGACCGGCCCCGGTCTTCCACGCCGTGGTCCTGGCGGGCGGCCGCTCCGCCCNCCTCCCGTGAGCAAAAGATCTTCGAAAACGGCCCAAGGCCGGTCTGCGGCGAGCCGGGCGCACCCTGCTGGAGCTCACGCTGGACGCGGTCCGGGAGGCGGCGGGCGTCGTCGTCGTCGGCCCGGCGGACCCGGCCGTCCCCGCGCACGTGCTGCGCACCCGGGAGGACCCGCCGTTCTCCGGGCCGGCCGCGGGCATCGCCGCCGGGCTGCGCGCCCTCGACGCCCTGCCCGCCGCGCAGTGGACCCTGATCCTGGCGTGCGACATGCCCGGGGTGTCACGGGCCGTGCCCCTCCTGCTGGAGGCGGCCCGGACCGGTGACGGCGCCGCCGGCTACGTGTCGGTCCCGCCCGACGGCCACCGCCAGCCCCTCGCCGCCCTCTACCGCAGCGACGTGCTGCGCCGGGCCTTCGCGGGGCAGGACGCCGCGGACCGGTCCGTGTTCTCGTTCGTGCGCGAGCTCCCGCTCCGGGACGTCACCGTGCCCGAGGACGCCACCGCGGACGTCGATACGTGGGACGATGTGCACAGGCACCACCTGACCTGACCACGAGCGGGCGGCCCCACCGCCCGGGAGGAGCGGCGCATGCCCAAGGACCTGAGCCCGTCCGAGCACGAGATCCTGGAGCGGTGGGTCGAGGCCGTGCGGGCGGCCCTGGACGTGCCCGACGCCGGCCTCCCCCTGGACGCCGTGCTGGGACTCACCGGCAGGATCGCCCACGGCACCGTGCGCCCCGCCGTCCCGCCCACCGCCTACCTGCTCGGCTACCACGTGGGCCGCGCCGCGGCCGCGGGCGAGGACGAGCGCCGCGTCCTGGACCGCGCGCTGCAGACCGTCGACGGTCTCGTCCCCGCCGCCCGCCGAACCCCCGAGGAGAACTGATGTCCGGACTGCCCCTGCCCCACGACACCAACAGCCCCTACACGCACGCGCTGCCCGTCATCGAGGACGACAGCGGCACGCCCGAGAGCGCCCCCGAGGAGGTCGAGACCGTCCACGACGCCGACTGGCACCGGGCCCGGCAGTTCTCCTACGACATCGCCACCGCGCTGCCCAGCCACTGGCTGCCCCTGCAGGAGGCGCTCGGCGAGGTCCTCGCCGAGGACGTCACCGCCCCGATCCCGGTCCCGCACTACGCCTCCTCCGCCATGGACGGCTACGCCGTGGCCGGCCCCCAGCCGTGGACGGTGGTCTTCCCCGAGCCCGTGGAGACCGACCCCCGCAAGATGCTGACCATCCCGCCGCGGGAGCTCTACCGCCCGGTGCTCAACCTGGAGCCCGGCGAGGCCACCCGCATCGTCACCGGCGGACTCGTCCCCGCCGGGGCCCGGGCCGTGCTGCGGGACGAGTACGCGCAGCTGTCCGAGGAGGGCACCGTGCTCACGATCGCGGCCCACGCCCCCTCGGCCGAGGACATCCCCTACGGGCAGAACATCCGCCGCACCGGCGAGGAGGTCGCGGCCGGGGACGTCATCCTGCACGCCGACTGCCTGCTCAACCCGGCGCACATCGCCTTCGCCGCCGTCAGCGGCCACGACATGCTCCCGGTCCGCCGCCGTCCGCGCGTGACGATCCTGCTCACCGGCAGCGAGGTGGTCGAGGACGGGATCCCCGAGCCGGGCCAGGTCCGGGACGCCTTCGGACCCCAGCTGCCCACGTTCGTGGAGATGCTGGGCGGGTCCGTGGACCAGCTCCGGCGCGTCGAGGACACCGCGAAGGCGATGCTCTCCGCCCTGACCGAGGCGCCCTCCGGCATGGCGTCGGTGCTCGACGCCCGCACCGAGGTGGTCATCACCACCGGCGGGACCGGGCACTCCGACGCCGACCACGTCCGGTCGGCGCTCCAGGAGCTCGGGGCGGTCTTCCTGCTCGACGGCCTCGCCCAGCGCCCGGGCCACCCCACGTTCCTGGCGCGGCTGCCCGAGGACGGCCCCTTCGTGGTGGGCCTGCCCGGCAATCCGCTGGCGGCGATGACCAGCATCTTCACGGTGGCCCAGCCCCTGCTCGCCAAGCTGCACAGCGACCGGCCCCCGGCCACGCGCACCCTGCCGGCGGCCGAGGACCTGCCGGGCCAGAAGGTCACCGCCCTGGTGCCCGCCTACCTCCGGGACGGGACGGTCGCCCCCCGGGACCGGGTCGGCGCGAACATGCTCCGCGGGCTCGCCCACGCGGACGTCATCGCCGTGGTCCCGCCGGGCGGCGTGACCGCCGGGCAGGACGTCGAGGTGGTCCCCCTGCCCTGGCGCTGACGCGCCGTGGGACGCCGAGGGCCCGGACACCGCTGGTGTCCGGGCCCTCGGCGTCCCCGGCTTCGCGGGCTCAGACGGTCGTGAAGAGGACCAGCGCGCCCAGCACGAAGACCGTGGAGGCGGCGAGCGCGCACGCGAACTCCACGACGATCCCCAGGCCCGCCGCCTTGAGACCCGCCCAGCTGGAGTCCAGCGCCGCCCGGAGGTCCCGCTGGCGGGCGGTCTCGCTCAGCAGCAGGCCCACGAAGAACCCCACGAAGATCCCGACCACCGGGATCACGAACAGGCCCACCACGGCGCCGGCCGCGGCGTAGAGGAGGGAGCGGTTGGGGATCTGCCGGCGCTTGAGCCGGGTGCCGGTGAGCACGGCGCTCGCGGCCATCCCGGCGATCGCCAGCGCGGAGCCGATCCCCAGCACGGTCCAGCCCTCGACCGCCTGGACCGTGAGGGCCCAGACGAGGAGGCCGACCACGATCAGGATCGAGCCCGGCAGCACCGGCACGATGATGCCGAGGCACCCGACGACGAGCAGGGCGGCGGTGATGAGGGTCGCGATGATCTCGGCAGTCACGCCCTCATCGTAGGCGGCACACCCGGTGACAGCCGCACCGTATACTAGTATCTGATCCGCAAATTAAATGGGCAGGTGAGCTCCGTGCACGCATCCGCACGCCCCCGGGGACGGACGTCCTGGCACCGCCGGGCCGGCAGACCGGTCCGTCTGTGGATGGCGGCCCTGCTCCTCGTCGTGCTCTTCCACCGCTGGCTCCCGGAGACGCGGTGGCTGCTGGTGCACCTCGTCACCCTGGGGCTCGTGACCAACTCGGTCCTGGTGTGGTCACAGCACTTCACCGACTCCCTGCTGAAGAACCGGGTGCCCGACGACGCCCGGGGTCGGCAGCTGGCCCGGATCGGGCTGCTCAACGCCGGCACCGTGCTGCTCGTCGTGGGACTCCTCACCGGCTGGTACGTGCTGGTGCTCGTCGCCTCGACCGCCGTGGGCGCCGCGGTGGCCTGGCACGGGGCGGCCCTGCTCCGGCAGCTGCGCACGGCGCTGCCGTCCCGGTTCGCCGTGACCGTGCGCTACTACGTGGTCGCGGCCTTCCTGCTGCCGGTGGGCGCGGTCCTCGGCGCGCTCCTGACCACCGGCCCCGCCGGCGCCTGGCACGCGCGCCTGCTCCTCGCCCACGAGGTCACCAACGTCCTGGGCTTCGTGGGCCTGACCGTCGCCGGGACCGCGCTCACCCTGTGGCCCACGATCCTGCGCACGCGCATGCCGGAGCTCTCCACCCGGGTCAGCACCGCGGCGCTGCCCGTGCTGACCGGGGGGCTGGTGCTCACCGGGACGGCGGCACTGGCCGGGTCCCCCGTGCTCGCCGCGGCGGGCCTGGCGGTCTACGCCGCGGGGCTGGGTGCCGTGGTCGCGGTCATGGCCCGGACCGCGGTGCGGGCCCGTCCCTCCGACTACGCGGGCTGGTCCGTGGCCGCCGGCGTCCTGTGGTGGACGGTCACCGTGGTGGCCGCCGTCCTCGTGGTGGCCCTGCACGGCTTCGACGCGGCGGCGCTGGGACAGCTGACCGTCCCGTTCGTGGCCGGCTTCCTGGTGCAGGTGCTGCTGGGGGCCATGACCTACCTCCTGCCGGTGACCATGGGGGGAGGGCCGGCGACCGTGCGGGCGGCCCACCGGGCCATCAACCGCGCCGGGACGTTCCGCGTGGTGGTCGTCAACCTGTGCGTGCTGCTCTTCGCGCTCCCACCGGGCGCGGTGCCCTCCTGGGTCCGGGCCGTGGTCTCCGTCCTGGGCGCGGCGGCGCTCTTCGCGTTCGTCCCGCTCATGGTCTCCGCCGCCCGGACCTCGCTGGCGGGGCGCCGGGCGGCCATGGCCCGCCGGGCCGGGGAGCCGGTGCCCATGCCGGAGGCCGTCGCCCCCGCCGCGCCTCCGCGGCCGGCCCGCGAGGCGCTGGCGGGGGTGCTCGTGGTGGCCCTGGGCGTCGCGGCGGGCATCGCCGTGAACCCCGCCGCGGCGGGGTTCGACCTGCGCGGCGGCGGCTCCGGGGCCCCGGCCACGGGCGGGACGACCACCGTGCAGGTCAGTGCCCGGGAGGGGATGCGCTTCGAGCCCTCCGTCGTGGAGGTCCCGCTCGGCGACGAGCTCGTGATCGAGCTCACGAACGACGACCCGACCAACGTGCACGACCTCGTCCTGGCCTCCGGCACGAGCTCCGGGCGCGTCGGCCCCGGACAGACGGTGACCGTGGAGGCGGGTGTGGTCGACGGACCCCTGGAGGCGTGGTGCTCGATCGTCGGGCACCGCAGCATGGGGATGACCCTCGACGTCGTCGCCGTCGGCGCGGACGGCGCTCCCCTCGACGCGCCCTCCGCGGCCGGCCAGCGGCGCGGGGCGCCCGGCGTGGTCCCCTCCGGCACCGATCCGGCCGACGGCGCGGACCTCGGGGCCGCCCCGGGAGAGGGCGTCGAGGTCCGCTCCCCCGTGCTCGAGCCCGTCGGCGCGGGCGTGCAGGAGGACGGCCGGCGGGTGCACCGGGTGGACCTCGACGTCTCGGAGGGCGAGCACGAGATCGCCCCCGGCGTCCGCATGCGGGCGTGGACGTACAACGGCCGCTACATGGGGCCCACGCTGCACGGGGAGGTCGGCGACGTCTTCGAGATCACGCTGACCAACGGCGCAACGATGGGCCACTCGGTGGACTTCCACGCGGGCACGGTGGCGCCCGACGAGAACATGCGCACCCTCGCCCCGGGGGACTCCCTCGTCTACCGCTTCGAGGCGGTGCGCTCCGGCATCTGGCTCTACCACTGCTCCACCGCGCCGATGAGCACGCATGTGGCGGCCGGCATGTTCGGCGCCGTGGTGATCGACCCGCCGGGGCTCCCGGAGGTGGACCGCGACTACCTCCTCGTGCAGAACGAGACGTACCTGGGCCCGCCCGGGGAGGACGCCGGCGACGGGACGGGGGTGGACGCCGCCGTGGACCCGGCCAGGATCCCGGGCGGGGTCCCCAGCTTCACGGTCTTCAACGGCCACGCCACCCAGTACCTGCACGAGCCGCTGACCGCCCGCGCCGGGGAGCGGGTGCGGATCCGGGTCCTCGCGGCCGGGCCGTCCACGGGGCTGAGCTTCCACGTGGTCGGCGCTCAGTTCGACACCGTGCACAAGGAGGGCGCCTACCTCCTGGAGCGCGGCGGCGCGGGATCCGGCGGGGCCCAGGCCCTCGACCTCGCCCCTGCCCAGGGCGGCTTCGTGGAGCTGGAGTTCTCCGAGCCCGGCACCTATCCCTTCGTGAACCACTCCCTCGTGGAGGCCGAGCGCGGAGCCCGCGGCCTGATCGAGGTCACCGGCTGACCCTCCCGTCCACCGGGCGGGCGTGGAGGCTGTCCCCCCAAGAGGCCGCAGACCGGGGCGGGCGGGCCGCCCTAGCCTGGAACAAATGGCCACCACCGTCCTGGACCCCGCGCGCCCCGGCACCGAGGAACTCGCCCCGCGCGGTTCCCGGTGGTTCCTGCTGGCCTCCGTGGTGCTGCTCCTGATCGGCACCGGCGGGCTCTTCCACGCCAACGCCCCCGGGTGCTGCGGGGCGTCCCTCGGCGAGGAGCCGATCCGCACCGCGCCCGTCCCGGAGCCGTGGGGCGATGACGTCCTGGCCGCCGCCGAGCTCTCGGGGCTCCCGCCCGAGATCGTCGCCGCCCAGCTGGACGTCGAGAGCCGCTGGGACCCCCGGGCCGTCAGCCCCGCCGGGGCGCAGGGCCTCGCCCAGTTCATGCCGGACACGTGGAAGCACTACGGCCGGGGCGACCCGTTCGACCCGCGGGCCGCCATCCGGGCCCAGGGCCTCTACCTCAAGGACCTGCGGCGCATGGTGCGGGGACTGGCGCCCGCCTCGGCCCGGGAGGAGATCGACCTCGTGCTGGCCGCCTACAACGCCGGGCCCACGGCGGTCCTGCGGCACGGCGGGATCCCCCCGTTCGCGGAGACCCGCGGCTACGTGGCGCAGATCCGCGAGCTCGCGGCCACGACGTACGCCGGGGTCGGCGCCTGAGCGCTCGTCAGCCGGCGGGCCGCCGGCTCCTCGCGAGGCCCCGCAGCGCCCTGCGGGCGGCGTGGTACCCGGCCATGCCGTGCACCCCGCCGCCCGGGGGCGTCGACGACGAGCACAGCCAGACCCCCGGCACGCCGGTGGCGTAGGGGTCGGCCTGCACGGCCGGCCGGAACAGCTGCTGCAGCCCGTCCAGGGAGCCGCCGCCGATGTCCCCGCCCACGAGGTTCGCGTTCCACGCCTCCAGCCCGGCCGGGGAGGTGTCCACGCGCTCGCGGATCCGGTCGCGCACCCCGGGGGCGAAGCGCTCGAGCTGCCGGAGCACCCGCTCCCCCGCCCGGGGGTCGTCGCACCCGTGGGGGACGTGGGCGTAGGCCCACAGCACCTGCCGACCCGCGGGGGCCCGGGACGGGTCGGCGGCCCCCTGCTGGGCCACGAGCACGAACGGGCGCTCCGGCAGCCGGCCCGCCCGCGCCTGCTGCTCCGCGGCGCCGATCTCGGCGAGCGTCCCGCCCACGTGCACGGTCCCGGCCTCCGCCACGCGCGGGTCCCGCCACGGCACGGGGCCGTCCAGCAGCAGGTCCACCTTGTAGGAGGCCGTGCCGTAGCGCCACCGGGCGAGCGCCCGCCGGTACCGGTCCGGCAGCTCGAGCCCGCGCAGGCCCAGCACCTGCCGGGGCGTGAGGTCCAGCAGGACGGCGTCGGCCGGCCGCACCTGGGCGAGGTCCGTCACCGGGGAGTGGACGAGCACCCGCCCGCCGTGCTCCTCGAGATCGGCCACCAGGGCGTCGACGACGGCCTGGGTGCCGCCGCGGGCCACCGGCCACCCCGTGGCGTGGGCGGCGGCGCCGAACAGCGTCCCGAAGGCGGAGGTCAGCGCGTGCCGCGGGGGCAGCACCGCATGGGCGGCGGACCCGGCGAAGAGCCCCCGGGCCTGCTCGGTGCGGAACAGCGCCCGCGCCGTGGCCGCGGCGGGCCACGGCGCGCGCAGACCGAATGACGCCAGTGCCCGCGGGTGCTCGGGCACGCGCACGAGCGGGCCCAGCACCGACTCGACCGTCTCCTCCCAGCGCTCCACCACGCCGCGGTGCAGCAGGGACCACGCCCGGCCGTCCGCGCCCAGCCCCGCCGCCGTGCGCTCGAGCGAGCGGTGCAGCAGGCCCGGCGGGCCGTCGTCGAGCGGGTGCGCGGCCACGACCGGCGGGTGCAGCCACTCCAGGCCGTGCCGGTGCAGGCCCAGCTGCGCGAACAGCGGGCTGGCCACGCCGAAGGGGTGGACGGCGGAGCCGAGGTCCACCACCGTGCCGGGGCCGAGCACGGCCGCCGAGCGGGCCGCGCCGCCGGCCGAGCCCGCCGCCTCGTGGACCGTGACGTCGAGGCCCGCGCGGGCCAGCACCACGGCCGCGGCGAGCCCGTTGGGCCCCGAGCCGACGACCGCGGCCGTCCCCTGCACGGGCCGTCCTAGCCGACCAGGGCGCTGCGCATGGTCCGCAGCGCCACGGACAGGGACGCGAGCTCCGCGGAGGCCTCGCCCGTGTCCTCGGCCTCGATCTCCCCCAGCACCTCGCGCAGCCGGCCCAGGCGGGACTCGTTGCTGGACTCCCAGGACTCCACCTTCTCCCGCGCGTCCCGGCCGGGGGCCTCGAGCGCCTGGTCGGCGAGGGCCACCAGGGTCGCGTACACGTCCTCCCGCATGGACATCCGCGCGAGGTTCTCCCAGCGGGTGGTCTGCGGCAGGCCGGTGATGCGGTTGAGCAGGCTCTCGATGCGGTAGCGGTCGTAGAGCCGGAAGTAGACCTTGGCGATGGTCTTGATCTGCTCCTCGTCGAGGCCGCCGTCCTCGGCGATCGCCTCGCCGGAGGCGTGGGCGAGACGGGCGACGTCGAGCAGCGCGAACGCGTCCAGCAGCTGAGACCACTCCGTGGCCAGCGCCCCGGGGACGCCCTGCCGCGCGGCGGCCTCCGCCCGCGAGTCGACCCGCTGCCGGGAGTCCTCCCCGAGCAGCCGGTCCTCGAGGAACCGGATGTCCACGGTGGGCTTGTAGCGGTCGATGACCTCGGCCACCGGGTTGGCCGTCTCCTCCCGGTTGATGAGCCAGCGCACCACGCGGTCCAGCAGGCGCCGCATGTCCAGGAACATCCGGTCCCACACCTCGGTGGGCACCTCCGCGGGCAGCTCCCGGTGCTGGTGGGCGTAGCGGTCGATCTCGTAGATCTGCACGGCCGCCACGAAGGCCCGGGCCACCTCCACGGGCCCGCACCCGGTCTCCTCCATCACGCGGTAGACGAACGGGATGCCGCCGTAGTTGACCATCTGGTTGGCCACCATCGTGCAGATGATCTCGGCGCGCAGGGGGTGGGTGCCGACGAGCTCGCCGAAGCGCTGGGTGATCTGCTCCGGGAAGTAGGCCTCCAGGACCTCCCCGAACCACGGGTCCTCGGCGAGACCGCCCTCGACCAGCGCCTCCGAGAGCTGGATCTTGGCGTAGGCCGCCAGCACGGACAACTCCGGGGACGTGAGCCCGTGGCCGGTGCGGACCCGCTCGCGCAGCTGCTCGTCGGAGGGCAGGAACTCGATGCCCCGGTCGAGGTCGGCCTCGTCCTCGAGCCAGTGCAGGAACCGGATGTAGGCCTCGTTGAGGGCCCGCACGCGCGAGCGCTCCGTGGTGAGCAGCACGTTCTGCGCCACGTTCGTCTCGAGCACCAGTCCGGCGACCTCGTCGGTCATGGCCTCGATGAAGCCGGCGCGCTCCGCCGCGGAGAGCTCGCCCGCCACGACCATGCGGTCCACGAGGATCTTGATGTTGACCTCGCGGTCGGAGGACTCCACGCCGCCGGAGTTGTCGATCGCATCCGTGTTGATCAGCACCCCGTTCAGCGCGGCCTCCACGCGGCCGAGCTGGGTGCAGCCCAGGTTGCCGCCCTCGCCGACGACCTTGGCCCGGAGGTCCCCGCCGTCGACGCGGATCGGGTCGTTGGCCTTGTCCCCCACGTCCGTGGAGGTCTCCTGCGCCGACTTCACATACGTGCCGATCCCGCCGTTGTACAGGAGGTCGGCGGGCGCCGTCAGGATCGCCCGCATCAGCTCGATCGGGGAGAGCTCCTCGACGCCGTCGTCGAGGTCGAGGGCCTCGCGGACCTGCGGGGAGATCGGCACGGACTTCGCGGTGCGCGAGTACACGCCGCCGCCGGCCGAGATCTTCTCCGGGTCGTAGTCCTGCCACGAGGAGCGCGGGCGGCCGAACAGCCGCTCGCGCTCGGCGTAGGAGACGGCCGGGTCCGGGTCGGGGTCGAGGAAGATGTCGCGGTGGTCGAACGCGGCCAGCAGCCGGATGTGCTCGGACAGCAGCATGCCGTTGCCGAACACGTCGCCGGACATGTCCCCCACGCCCACCACGGTGAAGTCCTCCGCCTGGGTGTCGACGCCCAGCGCGAAGAAGTGCCGCTTCACCGACTCCCACGCCCCCCGGGCCGTGATGCCCATGGCCTTGTGGTCGTAGCCCACCGAGCCGCCCGAGGCGAAGGCGTCCCCGAGCCAGAACCCGTACTCCGCGGAGATCGCGTTGGCGGTGTCCGAGAAGGACGCCGTCCCCTTGTCCGCGGCCACCACCAGGTAGGAGTCCTGGCCGTCGCGGCGCACCACGTTCTCGGGGTGCACGACGACGTCCTGGCCGGACGCGTCGCGGACGAGGTTGTCGGTGATGTCCAGCAGGGAGGCGATGAACAGCTTGTACGCCTCCCGGCCCTCCGCCACCCAGGCGTCCCGGTCCGCGGCCGGCTCGGGCAGCTGCTTGGGGTAGAACCCGCCCTTCGCCCCGTTGGGGACGATCACCGAGTTCTTCACCATCTGCGCCTTCACCAGGCCCAGGACCTCGGTGCGGAAGTCCTCCCGGCGGTCCGACCAGCGCAGGCCGCCGCGGGCCACGGGCCCGAAGCGCAGGTGCGTGCCCTCGACCCGCGGGGACCACACCCAGACCTCGAACATGGGGTGCGGCAGCGGGGCCGTGCTGATCCGCCGCGGGTCCAGCTTGAACGCCATGGTGGGGCGGTGCCGGTACACGTTGGTGCGCAGCGTGGCGGCCATGCACTCGGCCAGCGCCCGCAGCAGCTTGTCGGCGTCCAGGGTGGGGACCTCGTCCAGGGCCTCGGTGAGCCGCCCCTGCGCGGCGTCGCGCTGGGAGCCGCGCACGGCGTCGTCGAGCGCCGGGTTGAAGCTCGCGTCGAAGAACTCGACCAGCGCCCGGGTGACCCGCGGGAAGCCCAGGAGCGTGTCCGCGATGTAGTCGAAGGAGTTGGGGTGCCCCAGCTGCAGGAGGTACCGGACGTAGGAGCGCAGCACGGCCACGGTCCGCCACGTCATGCGCTCCGTCAGGACCAGCCGGTTCAGGGAGTCGGACTCGGAGCGCCCGGACAGCACCGCGCACAGGGTGTCCTCGATGAGGTCCTCGGTCTTGGCGTCCTCCGGGCCGGTCGCGTCCACGCCCTCCGGCAGCCGCACCCCGAAGTCGTAGAGCTGGAAGTGGCGGCCGTCGGCGGGGGTGACCTCGTACGGCTTCTGGTCCAGGACCGTCAGGCCGAGGTTCTGCAGCATCGGCAGCAGCTCGGTCAGGGACAGGGAGCGGGTGAGGTAGATGTTCAGCCGCACGCCCCCGGGGTCGTCGACGACGCGCACCTCCGCGGGCAGGTCCGGGTCCCGTCCCCACAGCTCCTCGCAGCGCTGGAGGTCCTCGACCGCCTCCTCGATCTCGTAGTCCGCCCGGTAGGCGTCCGGGAACGCCTCCGCCCAGTTCTCGGCGTGCGTCCGCGCGAGCTCCTCCGAGAAGTCCCGGTGGATCGCGCGCGCCAGCGCCTCGGACCAGGACCGCACCGCGGCCCGCAGCCGCGCCTCCAGGCCCGAGCGGTCGAAGGACTGCACCTGACCGGTGTAGGGCAGCCGGATGCGGAAGAACAGGCGGGCGAGCGTCGAGGAGGTGAGCCGGGCGTCGAAGTCGATGGACTCGGCGTCGAAGGTGCGCTTCAGCTCGGCCTCGATCCGCCCGCGCACCGACGTGTTGTACCGGTCGCGGGGCAGGAAGACGACCGCGGACATGAACCGCCCGAAGTGGTCCTGGCGCAGGAACAGCCGGGTCTGCCGCCGCTCGTCCAGGCCCATGACGCCGCGCATGATGTCGTAGAGCTCGTCCGCGGTCATGTGGAACAGCTCGTCGCGCGGGTAGTCCTCGATGTTGCCCATCAGGTCCCGGGCCGAGTGCGAGTCCTCGAGGAAGCCGAACCGCTCGGCGACCTCGGCCATCTTGTCCTTGATCAGCGGCGTCTCGCGGGCCGGGGTGTTGTAGGCGCGGCGGGTGAACAGCCCCAGCACGAGGTACTCGCCCACGATCCGGCCCTCGTCGTCGTACTTCGCGACGCCGATGTAGTCCAGGTACTCCCGGCGGTGGATCGAGGAGCGGCGGTTGGCCTTCGTGATGAACAGCGTGCCGGCCTCGCGGGCGTGCTCCCGGCCCAGCCCGGTCAGGACCTGCCGGTGCGGCTTGCGGTCGTGCTCCACGAGCAGGCCCAGACCGGTCCCGGGACGGCTGACCAGGGAGAGGCCGTCGCCGGAGTCCTCGAGGTCGTACTCCTTGAAGCCCATGAGGATGAAGTTGCCCCGGACCAGCCAGCGCAGGAACTCCTGGGACGGTCCGACCAGCGGCGGGTGCCCGCCCTCGGGCAGGTCCAGCCGCCGCAGCCGGTCGAGCTCGTCCGCGAGCCGTCCGACGCGCTCCTTGAGCTCCACCTGGTCGTCGTCGACCCGCTGGACGTCCTCGAGCAGGCTCGTGAGCCGGTGCACCAGCTCCTGGGCGGTCTCGTCCGAGATCTGCCGGGAGAGCTCCACGGAGATCCAGGACTCCACCACGTGCGTGGTGCCCCCGTCCGAGCGGAACCCGGCCAGGCTGGGCAGCGCGGTGGTGTCGCCGCTGGAGGTGGCCGAGAAGTCCGGGACCTGCTGGAGCTCGCGCAGCTCGTGCGTCCCGGCGTCCCGGGCGGCGACGAGCACGGGGTGGATGAGCAGGCGGGCACCGCCCCACTTCGCGGCGATCTCCGCGGACACGGTGCTCACGAGGTAGGGGACGTCCTCGGTGACCACGAAGACCACGGAGGTCGAGTCCTCCTGGCGCACGCCCACGGCGATCTCCCGGGGCGCGCGGACCCGGCCCACCTCGTGGTGGTGGTCGGCCCGCTCGCGCAGCTGGTCCTCGGTGCGCGCGAGCAGGTCCTCCTGGGGCACGTGGCGGTAGTACTCGTTGATCCACGCCCGGTCCCCGGACCACTCGGGGGCCCGCGGGATCACCTGCAGCGCCTCGGTCCGGTCCTCGTCGGGGATCGTGTACTGGTCAGAGGCCACAGCCGCATCACGCCTTCGTCGCCGTGGACGGCAGGGGGCACGGTCCGTGCGCCGCCCTCGCCGCCCCAGGGGGTGGACGGCACCTCGTGGGACCGTCCCTGGTGGGTCCCAGCTTATTGAACGAAGCCGGGACTGTCAGGGTGCGGTGGACTCCGACGCGTCATCTCGCAGGCGCGCGGCGCCGAGGGCCTCCGTCCGCACGGGGACCACCTCGCAGTTGCCGACCCGGGGATGGGCCTCCCCGTTGAGCTCGGAGACCGTCAGGCGGATGAGCGAGCCGTGCGCCACCACCAGCACGCGGCGCCCGGGGTGGTCGGCGCGGATCCGGCGCAGCGCCGCCAGACCGCGGCGGACGACCGCCTCCGGCGGCTCCCCGGCGGAGAGCACCTGCTCCCGCGCGGCGCCCTCGAGACCCGCCAGGCGCGAGCCCTCGAGCGGGCCGAAGCTGCGCTCCACGAGCTCGTCGTAGGTCGCCGCGAGCTCGAGGCCCAGGGCCTCGCCGATGATCCGGGCGGTCTCCACGGCACGGCCGAGCGGCGAGGAGACCAGGACGTCCCAGCCGAGGGCCTCGGCGTGCAGGTGGCGGGCGACGACCCGGGCCTGCTCCCGCCCGGCGTCGTTGAGCGGGACGTCCGTGGCGCCCTGGAGCCTCTCCTCGAGGTTCCAGTCGGTCTGGCCGTGGCGGATGAGCACGATGCGTCCGGGGGTGTTCACGTCCCCCACTCTGGGCGACGGCCCGCCGGGGGGCAAGCGGGACGGCGGGAACCCCGGTCCGCGGGGGCCCGGGCACCGCACCGCGCCCGGCCGCCGCCGGCCCTCCGGGCCAGGACACGGACGGCCCGCGGCCCGAGGTCCTGGACGAACCGGGGCAATGCGGGTTGAGTGGCACGCATGACCACCTTCACGTTCAGCTCCCGCGTGCCCCACCCCGTCGAGGACGTCTTCGCCTGGCACGCCCGCCCGGGGGCGCTCACCCGGCTCACGCCCGCGTGGACGGGCTCCGTGGTGGAGGAGTCCTCGCCCCCGCTGCAGGACGGGACGCGGTCCCGGCTGCGGGTGGCCGTGCCGGGCTCCTACGGGCTGGCCTCGGTGCCCTGGACCGCGGAGCACCACGGCTTCGTCCCCGGCCGGGAGTTCCGGGACCGGATGGTGAAGGGCCCGCTCGCCTCGTGGGAGCACCACCACCGGTTCGACGACGACGGGCACGGCGGGACCGTGGTCACGGACACCGTGGAGTACGCGGCGCTGCCGGGCAGCAGGGCGTTCGGGGACCGGCTGATGAGCCCGGCGCTGGGCCGCCAGTTCGAGGCCCGCGCCCGGCGGCTGGCCGCCGACCTCGAGCTCCACAGCCGCTATCCCGGCCGGCCCCTGACCGTCGCCGTCACGGGGGCCTCGGGCACCATCGGCGTGCAGCTGGCCGCGCTGCTGAGCACCGGGGGCCACACGGTCCTGCGCTTCGTGCGCCGCGAGGCGCGCACCCCCCTCGAGATCTCGTGGGACCCGGCGGCCGGGGAGCTGGACCCCGCCGCGCTGCGGGGGGTGGACGTCGTGGTGAACCTCGCCGGGCGCAGCATCGGGGGGCGGCTCACGGACGCCGCGAAGGAGCAGATCCACGACTCGCGGGTGCTCGGCACCCGGCTGCTCGTCCGCGCCTTCGTCGCGCTCGGCGACGAGGCCCCCGCCGCGCTGGTCAACGGCTCCGCGATCGGCTACTACGGGGCGGACACGCACGGGGAGAGCGTCACGGAGAAGTCCCCGCCGGGCGACGACTTCCTCGCCGAGGTCTGCACGGCGTGGGAGCGTGCCGCCCAGGAGGCCGAGGCCATCGGCACCCGCGTGGTCACGGTGCGCACCGGGGTGGTGCAGAGCCCCGCCGGCGGCGCCCTCAAGGCCCAGCTGCCCCTGTTCCTCGCGGGGCTGGGCGGGCGGCTCGGCTCCGGGGACCAGTGGCTGAGCTGGATCTCGCTGGACGACACGGTGGGTCTGTTCGCCCACGCGGTGCTCTCCCCCGGCCTGCACGGGCCCGTCAACGCCGTGGCCCCGATGCCGGTGACGGGCCGCGACTACGCCCGGACCCTCGGCAAGGTCCTCGGCCGGCCGGCCCTGCTGCCCACCCCGGGGTTCGGGCCGAAGCTCGTGCTCGGCTCCGAGGGCGCCGAGCTGATGGCGCTCGCGGACCAGCGGGTCTCGGCGGACCGGGCCATCGACCGCGGCTACCGGTTCCGCCACCCCGACCTCGGCTCGGCGCTGCGGGAGGAGCTGGGCCGCTTCTGACCCGCCCCGGCCCGCCCGCCGCCGCCGGGACCACCACGTCGGCCCGGGCACCCCGCGGATCCGCGGGGTGCCCGGGCCGACGTGGTGGGTCAGCGGCAGGACGGCCGTCAGAGGCGGCCGGAGACCGGGAACCGCTCCCAGGCGCGGTGGCTCTTCATGAGCGTGACCACCTGCTCGACCACGGCGGCGGCGTCCTTGCCGGAGACCACGCCGGGCGCGCCCTCGGGCAGGCCGGCCGCGGCGAGCACCTGGCCCTTGGCGCCCCAGGTGCCGATGGCCTTGGCCTGGCGGAACACCTCGCCGAGCAGCAGGTGCACGCGCGGGTCCACGCCGCCGGGGGCGACGGCTCCGGCCTTCGCGTCGAGGCCCTGCCGGGCGTCCGGGGCCGGCGGGACGGCGCCGGCCACCAGCACCGAGTCGAACTCGACGGAGCGCGCCGTGAGGTAGGTCCGGTGGGCCACGACCTTCCCGCCGCGCCCGACCGGCCCGCCGTGCGGGGCGATGACCAGCGGCACCATCCCGGCGTCGTCGATCGCGGAGACCACGGCCAGGAGGTCGTTCTCGTCGGGGACGGGGCCCACCACGATCCCGACCTGCCGGCCGTCGAGGGGCCACTGCCCGCCGACCTGGGACAGGGCGGGGCTGGGCTTGATCCTCCCGTGCTTGACGGTCGGCTTCGGCGCCGGAAGGCCCAGGCCCTGGGCGACCACGGCGCACAGCTTCTCGTCGATGTTGGCCAGGGCCTGCAGCTGGCGCTCCTTGACCGCCTGCTCCCAGCACTTGCCGAGCTCGAAGGTGTACGCCTGCGCGATGTGCTCCTTCTCGACGTCGCTCATCGACAGCCAGAACAGGCGGGTCTGGGTGTAGTGGTCCTCGAAGGTCACGGGGTTCCCGCGCTCCTTGACCGACTCCGCGACCGGGGCCGGGTGGTCGATGAAGGGGCGGGCCGGCTCGTCGGCGGGGAAGGGGTTGTTCCCGTCCAGCGAGTTCGGGTGGTAGGGCGCCACCCCGCTGTGCACGGCCGTCTGGTGCATCCCGTCCCGGAGCATGTCGTTGACCGGGGCGTGCGGGCGGTTGATCGGCAGCTGGGTCCAGTTGGGCCCGCCCAGCCGGCTGAGCTGGGTGTCCAGGTAGGAGAACAGCCGGCCCTGCAGCAGGGGGTCGTTGGTGACGTCGATGCCGCGGACCAGGTTGTTCGGGTTGAAGGCGACCTGCTCGGTCTCGGCGAAGTAGTTGGACGGGTTGCGGTTGAGCGTCATCAGCCCGACCGGCTCCACGGGCGCGAGCTCCTCCGGGACGATCTTCGTGGGGTCGAGCAGGTCGATGCCCTCGAAGACCTGCTCCTCGTTGTCCTCGAAGACCTGCACCCCGAGCTCCCACTCGGGGTGGGCGCCTGCCTCGATGGCGTCCGCGAGGTCCCGGCGGTGCACGTCCGGGTCCATGCCCATCGCGATCTGCGCCTCCTCCCACAGCACCGAGTGCACGCCGAGCTTCGGCTTCCAGTGGAACTTCACGAGCACGCTGCGGCCGGCGTCGTCGACGAGCCGGAACGTGTGGACGCCGAAGCCCTCCATGGTGCGGTAGGACCGGGGGATGCCGCGGTCCGACATGTTCCAGATCGTGTGGTGCTGCGCCTCGGTGTGCAGGGAGACGAAGTCCCAGAAGGTGTCGTGGGCGGACTGCGCCTGCGGGATCTCCCGGTCCGGGTGGGGCTTGCCCGCGTGGATGACGTCCGGGAACTTGATGGCGTCCTGGATGAAGAACACGGGGATGTTGTTGCCCACGAGGTCCCAGGTGCCCTCGGAGGTGTAGAACTTCGTGGCGAAGCCGCGGGTGTCCCGGGCGAGGTCGGCGGACCCGCGCGAGCCGAGGACGGTGGAGAAGCGCACGAAGACCGGGGTCTCGACGTCCTTGCCGAACACGGCGGCGGAGGAGATCCTGCTCGCGGTGCCGTAGGAGCGGAACACGCCGTGGGCGCCGGCGCCGCGGGCGTGCACCACGCGCTCCGGGATGCGCTCGTGGTCGAAGTGGCTGATCTTCTCCCGGAAGTGGTGGTCCTGCAGGAGCACGGGACCGCGCCGGCCCGCCTTCAGGGAGTGGTCGGTGTCGGCGCGCCGGGAGCCGTGGGCGGTGGTCAGGTGCTCGCCGCCCTGGGCGTTGAGGGTCGGGTCGATCCCGGTGTCCTGGCCCGTGGGGCTCACCGGCTCCGGCGTGCCCTGGTCCGGCTTGGGCGGCAGCGGCGGGCGGGGCGTGGTGGGCTCCGCGAGCGGGGCGGTCTCGCTGCCGGGGACGCCGGGAGCCATGGGCGCCTGCCCCTCGGTCCTCTGCCTCTTCCTGTTCAGCCTCTTGCGCATGATGGACCTCCCGGTCGTCGAAGTGCGGTCGACACCGGCCGGTCCCGGTCCGGACGGACGGGAACGACCAGCTCACTTACCATTAGTGCACTCCCGTGAGGCAGGGCACAAGTCACCGGACCCGCCTCCGCGCTGGGTGAACAGCCGACCGCGCCCCGGGCGGACTCCCCGGACGGAGCGGAACGGACCCCCTCGGCGCCGTGGCCGAGGGGGTCCGGGACGGAGGGGCTCAGTCCTCCTCGACGTCGACCCGCTCCTGGCGCACGGTCTCCTCGACCACCTCCGTGCGCTCCGTGCGGCGCACCACCAGGCGCACCCGCTCGTAGGGCACGCGCACCGTGTGCACCACGGGCACCTCCCGGTAGAGGATGACCTCGTCCTCCCCCACCGGCAGCTCCCGGCCGGCGAGGAACGCCTCGCGCTCCTCCTCGGTGACGGGGGTGCGGACCTCCTCGACGTCCTCGGACGCCAGGGTCTGCTCCGCGCGCACCGGCTCCTCCACCACGTACTTGCGCAGCCGGGCCCGCCCGGACTCGACGCGCTCGGTCCCGACCTGCAGCCGCTCCTCGTGCCGGACCACGGAGGGGGTCTCGCCGGAGCGACCACCGCCCCCGAGGTCACCGGTCGCGTCCCCGGCGGCGTGGCGGCCGGCACCGCGCTCCGCCCCGGCCCGGGTCGTGGTGTCCCGGTCCGTGGTGTCCCGGGTCGTGGTGTCCGGGCCGGTGGCGTCCCGCTCCACGGTGTCCAGGTCGGCAGTGTCCAGGTCGGCGGTGTCCGGGCCGGTGACGTCCCGGCCGGTGGCGTCCCGGCCGGTCGCCTCCTGGTCGAAGGCCCCTCCGCCGGCGCCGGACGGCTCGTCGCGCCGGCCGTGGTCGCGCCGGTCGTCAGACCGATCGTCGCCCACGCTCTCGCGGTCATGGCCGGCCGTGGCGTCCGCCCCGGTCAGCGACTCGCCGGTCCCGCGCACGGGCGAGCCGTCGTCGCGGCCTGAGTCGTCGCCGTGACGGACGGCGTCGTCGTCCCCGGCGTCGATGTTGTAGGCGGGAGCCCCGCCGCGCGGGTCGCGGGTGTCGGTGGCACCCGAGGTCGCGGAGCCGCCGATGTCGCCGTCCTCCCGCCCGTAGGCGTTGTGGTCCCAGAGCTCGGTCGCCGAGTTGGGCGCGTGGCGCTCCACCCCGGTGTCGTCCGCGTCCCGCCCGCCGGCGCGCCCGGCGGTGGGCTCCTCGTGGGCGGACTCCTGGTCGTACGGGCGGTCGTCGGAGGTGGACATCGTGGACTCTCCTCGGGGTTGCAGTCGACAGCCACATTTTATCAGCGTGCTGAGCTGTGGCGCATTCCACTCTACGGGGGACCGGGGACCGGCGCGCCGGAGCGCCCGCCCTTGTCCGCCCGGGCCCACGGTGCGAGGATCGATGCATGAGCACCTGGACCGCCCTCGCGGCCGGCGGCGCCGAGGCCGTGCGGACGGGGGCGTGGGAGAGCGGTGCGACGGTGGCCGGAGCGGTCGTCGTCGTGCTGATGGTGACCGCCACGGTCTCCCTGCTGCGCAACCCGGCCCTGGATCCCGTGCTGCGCCTGCTGTGGCTGCTCGTGATCCTCGCGTTCCCCGTCGCCGGCGCGGGACTGTGGTTCGCGCTGGGCCGCCGGGCCCCGCGCCCGCAGGACCCGCACCCCGCGTAGCCCGCCGACACCCCCGCAGGACCCGGCCGAGAAAGGACTCCGCATGAGCTACACCCAGGACGGGCACGGGTTCTTCACCCGGGCCCTGGACGCCGAGGACCGCGGACGGCTCGACGAGGCCGAGACCGCCTACCAGCAGGCCATCGTGCTCTTCGAGGAGGAGGGCGACTGCCTCCAGGAGCAGGCCGCCTGCCACTACAACCTGGGTCATCTCTACCTCGGGATGAACCGCCCCGGCCGGGCCGTCACCGCCTACGAGAACGCCCTCGGGCTGTTCTGCCGCATCCCCGGCAGCGGCAAGCACCTGGCCCGCACACACCTGATCCTGGGCAGCCTGCTGCTCGAGCTGGACCGCGCCCACGACGCGGAGGAGCACCTCCTCGACGCCCTGGGCCAGTACCTCGACGCCCCGCACGAGGCGCAGGACCAGGCGCAGTGCCACGTCAACCTGGGACGGGTGTACGAGCTGGGCGAGCGCCACACCCAGGCCATCACGGCCTACAACCGGGCGCTGGACTTCTACCAGGAGACCGAGGCCACGGCCACGGACCAGGCGGAGTGCTTCACCGCCCTGGGCCGGCTCTACGAGCGCGCGGGCCGGATGAAGGAGTCCGGGGCCGCCTACGCGGCGGCCGCCCGCCTGCGCTGGTCCGCCGAGCAGCAGCGCCTGGAGCAGCAGAGCCCCACCCGGGACGCCGGGGTGCCCGACGGAGAGGACCGTTCATGAGCTCGCGCCTGATCTACGGCTGCATGACCATCGGGGGGTCGTGGGACGACGCCCCGCCGAGCGCAGGGACCGTGGACCGTGCCCGGGCCGCGGTGCACGCGGCGCTGGACGCCGGCATCACCGACTTCGACCACGCCGACATCTACGCCCACGGCAAGTCCGAGGAGGTCTTCGGCGAGCTCCTCGCGGAGGACCCGGAGCTGCGCCGGAGGGTGCGCCTCCAGACCAAGTGCGGGGTTCGCCTGCCGGGCAACACCGCGGCACCCGGCGCGCCGACCCACTACCGGCTGGACCGGGACACGATCCGGCGCGGCCTCGAGGGGTCCCTCCGCCGGCTCCGCGTGGACTCCGTGGAGCGCTTCATGCTGCACCGGCCGGACCCACTGGCCGATCCCCGAGAGGTCGCGGGGGCCCTGGACGAGCTGCGCAAGGAGGGGCTGATCCGCTCCGTGGGCCTGTCCAACATGTCGACCCGCCAGGTGTCCCGCTACCAGCAGGTGCTCAGCACGCCCGTCACCGCGGTGCAGCTCGAGCTGAGCCTGCGGCACCGGAGCTTCGTGGAGCAGCAGATCCTGGCCAACCACCCCGAGGGCGCGGAGCACTCCTTCCCGGAAGGGCTCCTGGAGTACTGCGCGGCCGACGGCATCGAGGTGCAGGCGTGGGGCGCCCTGGCCCGCGGCCTGTACACCGGTGCGCCGATCCCGCCGGAGGACCAGCACGCCGCGGCCACCGCCGAGACGGTCCACCGGATCGCCTCGGCGCACGGCGTCCCCGGCGAGGCGGTGGTCCTCGCGTGGCTCATGAAGCACCCCGGCGGGATCCGCCCGGTGCTGGGGACCACCGACCCGGAGCGGATCGCCGCGTGCGCCGCGGCGGAGGAGCTCGCGTCCCGGCTCGGCCACGAGGACTGGTACGCGCTGCTCACGGCGGCGCGGGGCCAGTCCGTCCCCTGAGCCCGCCCCGGCCGCTCAGCCCGTGAGCCGCGCGCCCAGCTCGCCGGCCGCCTCCCGGAGGGCGGGCACCATGTCCACGAGGTCCTCCAGCCGGTGCCGGAACACCGGCGCGGACAGCGCGAGCGAGCCGATGCAGCCCCCGCCCGGCCGCAGGACGGGCACCGCGACGGCGACCATCCCCACGTCGTGCTCCTGGTCCTGGGTGGCCCAGCCCTCCCGCCGGATCCGCTCGACCCGCCGGCGCAGCTCGTCCCGGTCCGTGAGCGTGGCCGGGGTGCGGGCCTCGAGCTCGATGGTGCCGAGCAGGTGCTCGCGCACGTCCTCCGGGGCGAACGCGAGCAGGCACAGCCCGAGGGCCGAGGAGTGCAGCGCGCCGCGGTAGCCGGGGTCGGAGGTGACCCGGAAGTCCGGCCCGTCCTCCTTGGCGAGGGTGTGGAAGCGGTCGCCGTCCAGGACGGCGAAGAGGCAGGACTCCCCCGTGCGCTCGACCATCCGCCGGAGCACGGGCACGACCGTCCCCGTGATCCCGAGGCGCTGGGCCACGCTGTGGGCGGCGTGGAAGATCTTCAGCCCCAGAACGTAGCGCCTGTCCTCCTGCAGCTCGGCGAAGCCGTCCCGGACGAGCGCGTTGAGCAGCCGGTAGGTGGTGCTGAAGGGGTAGCCGCAGATCTTGGTGGCCTCGGCCGCGGTCAGCCCGTTTTTCGAATCGATTTTGAGGACGACGCCGCGGGACTGAGCACCGGGGACGTCGTGACGTTCATGCCCCGTCCGGACGACCCGACCCTCGTGACCCACCGGATCGTGGGCGTCGCGGTGGACGGAGAGGGGCGGCGCAGCTTCACGACGCAGGGCGACGCCAACGCCGCCCCGGACGCGGAAGATCGGAAGAGCACACGTCTGAACTCCAGTCACGT
>NZ_AOSQ01000044.1:0-18546 GCF_000349605.1 Kocuria sp. UCD-OTCP | reverse complement strand
TCGCGATCACCTTCGCCGGACGGTTCGAGAGAACCACTCACTGATGAAAACCGCCGGGCCCCACACACCGTTTATCGGACAGTCCCACCGGTTTAGCCATGGGAGTTGTGGCGGGTGGCGTCGTTGACCGTAGCTGTCGTAAGTGTCCCCGGGTGGGCCATCGTCTCTGTGCTGGATGTGGTTGCCCTGCGGCGGAGGTGTTAGTGGATGGTTGGTTCCGGCTCCTGGTCAAATCTGTAGTGATGCGAGGAGCGGGGGATGTTCTCTGCCGTCCGCCTCGAGACGGACGGCAGAGAACCAGTTTTAGTTGGGCGTGACGTAGGCGCCGGAGATTCCCCCATCTACCAGGAAGGTGGAGGCTGTCATGAAGGATGAATCGTCGCTGGCGAGAAAGGCCACTGCCGCGGCGATCTCTTCCGGTTCCGCGAACCGCCCGGCGGGCACGTGCACGAGCCGGCGCTGGGCCTGCTCCGGGTCCGCGGCGAACAGGTCCTGGAGCAGGGGGGTGTTGACCGGCCCGGGGCACAGCGCGTTGACCCGGATCCCCTCCCGGGCGAACTGCACGCCCAGCTCCCGGCTCATCGACAGCACCCCGCCCTTCGACGCGCTGTAAGAGATCTGGGAGGTCGCCGCCCCCATGATGGCGACGAAGGACGCGGTGTTGATGATCGAGCCTTTGCCTTGATCCTGCATGTAGGGCAGGGCGTACTTGCAGCAGTAGTAGACGGAGGTGAGGTTCACGTCCTGCACCTTGCGCCAGGCGTCGATGCCGGTGTCGAGGATTGAGCCGTCGTCGGTGGGGTTGATGCCAGCGTTGTTGAAGGTGATGTCGACGCTGCCAAAGGCTTTATGGGTTTCGGCGTAGAGGTTTTTGACGTCGTCGGGGTTGGTGACGTCGACCTTAACGAACAGACCGTCGACCTCGGAGGCGGCTTCCTGGCCGGTTTTTGGGTCGATGTCTGCGATGACGACGCAGGCTCCTTCGGCGGCCAGGCGCCGGGCGGTGGCCAGGCCGATGCCGCTGGCTCCTCCGGTGATGACGGCGCTGCGGCCGACCAGGCGGCGGGCGTTGACGTCCATGGGATCTCCTTAGGTCTGGTGTGGGTCGCATGCCAGGGGGCATGCGAGTGAGGGTGTGGTCAGTCAGTGGAGAGGAAGACGTTCTTGGTCTCGGTGAACGCCTGGGTGGCGTCGGGGCCGAGCTCCCGGCCGAAGCCGGACTGCTTGAAGCCGCCGAAGGGTGTCCAGTAGCGCACCGAGGCGTGCGAGTTGACGGAGAGGTTCCCGGCCTCGACGGCGCGGGAGACCCGTAGCGCGCGGCCGACGTCCCGGGTCCAGATCGACCCGGAGAGCCCGTACTCGGTGTCGTTGGCGATCCGCACGGCCTCGGCCTCGTCCTCGAAGGGAACCACCGCGAGCACGGGGCCGAAGATCTCCTCTCGGAACACCCGGGAGTCCGGGGACGGGGTGAGCACCGTCGGCGGGAACCACCAGCCGGGGCCCTCGGGGGCGGTGCCGCGGAAGGCAACCGGGGCGTCGTCGTCGAGGAAGCCGGCCACGGAGTCCCGGTGCGCGGCGGAGACCAGGGGCCCCATCTGCGTGCCCTCGTCCCACGGGTCCCCGCAGGCGAAGTCCCGCACGGCGGGCTCGAGCAGCTCCAGGAACTTCTCCAGCACGGAGCGCTGGACGAGCACCCGCGACCGGGCGCAGCAGTCCTGGCCGGCGTTGTCGAAGGCACCGGCCGGAGTGGTGGCGGCGGCTTGTTCGAGGTCGGCGTCGGCGAAGACGATGTTGGAGTTTTTGCCCCCCAGTTCCAGGGTGAGGCGCTTGATCTGGTCTGCGCAGCCGGCCATGATCCGCTTGCCCACGGCGGTGGAGCCGGTGAACACGATCTTGCGGACGGCGGGGTGGGTCACGAAGCGCTCCCCCACCACCGAGCCCTTGCCAGGTAGCACGGTGAGCACGCCTTCGGGCAGCCCGGCTTGCAGGGCCAGCTCGGCCAGGCGGATGGCGGTCAACGGGGTGATTTCCGCCGGCTTGAGCACCACCGTGTTACCTGCCGCGAGGGCAGGGGCAAAACCCCAGGCGGCGATGGGCATCGGGAAATTCCAGGGGACGATGACGCCAATCACCCCCAGTGGCTCATGGAAGGTGATGTTGACTCCGCCGGGGACCGGGATCTGGCGTCCTGACAGTCGCTCCGGGGCTCCGGCGTAGTAGGTGAGCACGTCCCGGACGTTGCCGGCCTCCCATCGGGCGTTGCCGATGGTGTGCCCGGCGTTGCGCACTTCCAGGGCTGCGAGGTTTTCTAGATCGGCTTCGACCGCGTCGGCGAAGCGGCGCAGCAGACGGGCACGGTCGGCCGGGGCGACGGTACGCCAGGTTTCGAAGGCTTGCTGAGCGCCGGCGATGGCGGCGTCGGTTTCTTCCAGGGAAACCAGTGTGACGGTGTCGATGATTTCTTCGGTGGTGGGGTTGATGATCTGAGTGGTGGTCACGAGATGAACGTGTCCTTTCGGTCGTGGCCGATGCGGGGGCCAGCGTCTCGGTCGTCGGCGAATCGGCGGGCGACCTCGATGAACCCTTCGAACAGGCGTGGATCCTTGCGGTTCTCTTCGGGGTGGAACTGCACGCCCAGGACCCAGGGCCCGCTGGTGGTCTCCACAGCTTCGATGGTGCCGTCGGGAGCCCGGGCGGTGATCTGCAGGCCTTCGGCGACCTGGTCCAGGGCCTGGTGGTGGTAGCACGGGGACCAGGCCGTCTCCCCCAGCAGCTCATGGCACCGGCTGCCGGGTGTGGTGGTGAACTGGACCTTCCCGTACAGTCCGGGCCCGGGCCGGTGCTGGTCGGCTTCGGTGTTGACGTCCGGCAGGTGCTGGATGAGCGTGCCGCCCAGGGCGACATTGAGGATCTGGGCGCCACGGCAGATGGCGAACAACGGCAGGCCCTGGTCTAGGGCCGCCCGGGTGAGGGCGAGGTCGTGCTCGTCGCGGGAGGGCTGGGAGTAGGTCTCCTCGTGCCGGTCGGCCCCGTAGAAGTCGGGGTCGACGTCGGTGCCGCCGATGACGATGAGCCCATCGAGCAGTTTCAGCACGCTGGGATCGGTCCCGACCGGGGGCAGCAGCACAGGGGTGCCTCCCGCGGCGGCGACCGCCTCGACGTAGGCGCCCGGGACGATCGCCGCCACGGAGTTCCAGACCCCCCAGGAGCCCTCCTGGTAGTAGGTGGTCAGCCCGATCCGCGGCCGGTACCCGGGCCCGCCCGGCTCAGAGGCGCTCGAAGCCACGGCGCAGCTCCCAGTCGGTGACGGCGGCCTCGAAGGCCGCCAGCTCCACGTCGGCGTAGTGCACGTAGTGCTCCACGACGTCCTCGCCGAACAGCTCCCGCGCGAGCTCCGAGCCGGCCAGCAGGTCCCGGGCCTCGCGCATGGTCGAGGGCACCACGGGGGCGTCGGACTCGTAGGCGTTGCCCTCGGTCATCGGCTCCAGCTCGAGCTCCTGCTCGATGCCGTGCAGCCCGGAGGCGAGCATCGCGGCCAGCGCCAGGTACGGGTTCACGTCCCCGCCGGGGAGCCGGTTCTCCATCCGGGCGGACTGCCCGCTGCCCACGAGACGCACGGCGCAGGACCGGTTGTCCACGCCCCAGGCCACCGAGGTGGGGGCGAAGCTGCCCTCGACGAAGCGCTTGTACGAGTTGATGTTCGGGGCGTAGAAGATGGATAGCTCCCGCATTCCCTTGAGCACCCCGGCGATGAAGTGCTCGTAGATGGCGCTGCGGGTCCCGCGTTCCTGGTCCCAGAAGACCAGCTCACCGTCGGGCCCGCGCAGGGACATGTGGATGTGGCAGGAGCTGCCCTCGCGCTGGTTGGGCTTGGCCATGAAGGTGATGGACTTTCCCTGCTGGTGGGCGATCTGCTTCGAGGCCAGCTTGTAGACCACGTGGTTGTCCGCGGTGACCATCCCGTCGTCGTAGCGGAACGCGATCTCGTGCTGGCCGAAGTTGCACTCGCCCTTGGCGGATTCCACCGTCATGCCCGCGGTGTACATGGCGTTGCGGATCTCCCGCAGCAGCGGCTCGACCCGCTGGGAGCCCAGGAGGTTGTAGTCGACGTTGTACTGGTTGGCCGGGTCCAGAATTTGGTAGTTGGACGTCCAGGCGTCCTCGTAGCTGGTGTTGTAGACGCAGAACTCCAGCTCGGTGCCGGTGAGCATGGTGAAGCCCAGGTCCCGGGCGCGGTCGAGCTGGCGGCGCAGCATGGATCGCGGGGACATGGGGATGGGTTGGCCGTCGTGGCCGGTGAGGTCGCACTGGATGAGGACCTGGCCGGGGTTGTGCGGCATCAGCCGGATCGTGTCCAGGTCCATGGCGAAGCTCATGTCCCCGTAGCCGGAGTCCCAGCTGGTGATGGCGTAGCCGGTGGGGGTGTTCATCTCGGTGTCCACGGCCAGTAGGTAGTTGCACCCCTCGGCGCCTTCGTCGAGCACCGAGTCCAGGAAGAATTGGCCGTGGCACAGCTTGCCCTGGAGCCGGCCCTGCATGTCGGTGAATGCCAGGACTACGGTGTCGATCTGTCCGTCGGTGATTTTTTGCCGTAGCTGCTCGACGGTGAGCATTCGGTTGTTGCGGGTGTGCTTCGGTGTTGTCGTCATCGGTTGGATCCTTGGGTGCGGGGACAGGGAAAGGTGTGGTCGGGGTGAGTGCGCTTCGGTTTGGTCGGTCTCGAAAGGAAACTTCTCCTTCGTGGATTCCGTCACGAGAGAACGGGCGGAGGACCTGAGCGATGACGTACCTCCCCTCGTCAGCGCTGGGAGATGGCGGCGCGTCGATGTGGGCCGCAATAGCTTCCTCGTGGGGGCAGCGGTGAGGACTGCCCGTACCGAAAGTGCTGGCGCCTATTCCATGAGCGTGGAGGTTGGCGAGCTGGTGGTTTGTGCAATCTCCCGCAGGACGGCGTCGCGTAGCTCGGGTGTTGCTGCGGCCACTCCGACGCCGGAGTGGATTGACTCGACACCGTCGAAGTCGGTGAAGACTCCGCCGGCTTCGCGCATGATGACCGGCATGGGTGCTACGTCGAAGGGGGAGACTGTGAAGTCGAGCATGGCGTCGGCTTGTCCGGCGGCCACGAGGGCGTAGCCGAATCCGTCTCCCCAGGTGCGGATGACGCCGTCTTGATTCTGGAGACGGTTGATGAGTTCCAGTGGCCAGTCCTCGAGCCAGGTGGACATGACGTAGGCGTCTTGCACTTCCCGGCGGTCTGAGGTGGTTAGTTGCCGGCCTTGTCCATCGAAGCATCCGCGGCCGGACTGGGCGTAGACCAGGCGGCCCAGGCTGGGCAGGGCAATGGCCCCAAATTCGAGTCCTTGCGCTGACTCATAGGCCAGGAGGGTGGAGTACAAGGGCACCCCGTGGATGAAGGATTTGGTGCCGTCGATCGGGTCCATGATCCAGCGTCCGCCGGAGGTCCCCTCGACCTCTGCGAATTCCTCGCCTAGCAGGCCATCTTCGGGAAAGTGTTTGGAAAGTTCATCGCGCAGGTGCCGCTCGACGCTACGATCGGCTTCCGTGACAGGCGTTCCGTCGTCTTTGCGTTCGACGCGGAAATGAGCGTCGTCGAACCAGGATCGCGCCATCCCGGCACCTGCCTCGAGGATGTCGAGGGCGTTTTGAAAGCGTGTATCGATGGTCATTCTGAGCCTCTCAAGGGAGTGTGTGCGTCCTGGCTGGTCTTGGGCCACTGGGGTGTGAGCGAGAGAAGTTCTTCTACGCGCTGCCCGATGTCCAGCAGCCATTCGTCCTGACGGCGTCGTCCGATCAGTTGCACACCGATCGGCATCCCGCCGGCGGAGAACCCCATGCACAGGCTCAGCGCCGGCTGGCCCGTTTGGTTGAACCAAGCCGTGTAGTTGGTGTGGTACAGCAGCGGCATGGTGGTATCGGGGCCGAACTGATCAGCCGGGAACTGATGGATACCCATCACAGGGGACACCAGGAGATCAAAGGGGGAGCTGGCAGCTAACAGATGCGCCGCCCGAGCTGATAGGCGCTCCAGACTGTCGTAGTAGTCGGCAGCGCTACGGGTCGGTGCGGATGCTACCCATTGGGCCACGACCGGCAATAGCTTTGACTGGCGGTCAGCGGGGGCTGCACGTACCTCGGCTTCACACCGGGTCTTGAGGCACAGGTCCAGTTCCATGAAATCCGCCTCACTGAGGCCAGGACCGTGTTCGGACAAACGCGCGCCAGCGTGGGCAAGCAGGCCCAGAAACCGCTCGAAGAGCTCACGGGTCTCGGCATCCATTTGCGGCCCGTACCCAGGCCACTCCATGACGCCGACCTGCAGTCCTCCCAGTTCAACCGATGCGTCACGGACCGCCGGCTTCCCCAGATCGCAGGCAAAGGACCACTGATCAGAAACGTCGGTGCGGGAGACCACACCGAAAATCTCTCGGACATCGGCGACAGTCGTGGCCATGGGACCGGCCGAACGCCAATTACTCGCCGGGGCGTACGGGATGGCGCCCTGCGTGGGCTTGAACCCGACAATGCCGCATTGGGCAGCCGGCAAACGCACACTGCCCGCAATGTCCGTGCCCAGACCCACCGGAGTCACCCCGTAAGCGATCGCCGCCGCGGTGCCAGAACTAGAGCCCCCCGGTGACATGTCGGGGTTCCACGGGTTCAAAGTGTCCCCGAACTGGGAGTTGTTGCCCGAAGCCAGCAACCCCAACTCAGACATCGCCGTCTTCCCCACGATGACCGCTCCTGCTTCACGCAAGCGGGCAACCGGCGCCGAGTCCGCATCCGATAGATGACCCGGATGAATGGCGCTGCCATGCCACCGCGGTAAGCCCGCGACGTGGAAACTGTCCTTCACCACCAGCGGAACACCTTCTAATGGTCTATGTAAATGAACCATTTCTGGGGCGTCCGACTTAGTTGGACTTCCGGCCGTATCCGCATCATCCACTACACAGGTCATAGCGCGGAGATCGCGCATGGCCTCCCGCGCGACAGCCACCGAAGCGGGGATGACGGACCGATAAACCTCCATGTCAGAAGGATTCTTGTCGCGCATTTCGGCCAATGAGCGCGGTAGTGCTGCGGTCATGTCGACTCCTCGTGCGGTGAGTGGGGGTAAAAAAAGACCTAGACAACTGGTGTGCTCTGGATCATATAGTGGGCTTCAGCTGCGCGAAACCCGCCAAAGGGGAATGAAATGGTCCAAGTCGATGAACCAAATAAGGTGGACGTCATCGTCGATCGCTTGTTGATGCTGATGGCCGAACTACGTGATCGCGGTGAATCACGGCTTCCGTCTGAGCGTGATTTGGCGTCTCAGCTGGGTGTGGCCCGCGGGACCTTGCGCAAGGCTCTGGAGCGGCTGCAGGACGAGGGAATCGTGGAGCGCCGGGTGGGCCGCAACGGGGGCATCATGATCCGGCAGGAGCATCCGGTGATGCAGCTCGAGGGCCTCAATCCGCATGCGCCGTTCAAGGTGCAGCGCCAATTGCACCGGATCCAAGGTGTCCCGGCATTGTTGAGCGGGCAGGGCATCGAGTCCGCCACCCGTGTGCTCAAGACCGAGGAACGCGGGGCCAACAATCTTGAGGCCACGAAACTGGGGCTGACTGCCGGCTCACGTGTCCTGGTGATCCTTCGTCTGCGCCTGGCCAACTCGGAGCCGCTGTCCCTGGAGCAGATGACGTTGCCCGCCGCACGGTTTCCGGGACTGCTGGATCGATCGTTGAACTCCTTGTACGAAATGTTCGAGCGGGACTACGACGTGACCCTGGCGTCAGTGGATGAAGACATCAATATCTCTCGAGCCAGCGCGAGTGTGGCCCAGCTGCTGAAGATCACCATCGGGACCCCGCTGTTCGACATCGAACGGGTATCCCGAGATGAGGCCGGCGTACCCGTGGAGCTCTCGCATGACCTGTTCAACGCCACCCTCACCACCCTCACCCACACAGCCGGACGAAGCGTCGACGACGCCGGCCTCAACCTTCATGGGGAGCCACATGTATCAGCGCAACTCCATTAGAAATGCGTGGTTTGACCGCTACACGGGTACCTTCTCACTGTCGCAGAACCTCCCGAAACAGGCCCAGGCCCTCTCCGTCCTGGACGGCACACTGCGGGGCGTGGGGCAGATTTTCCTGATGAACAATCCGCTCTCCGGTCTGTTGCTGGTCGTGGCGGTGGCCACCGCCTCTCCGTGGGGTGCGTTGTTGTTTTTGGGTGGGTCGCTGGTGGGCACCCTGACAGCGGTCTTGCTGGGGATGCCCCGGGATGTCTGGCGGGCCGGGCTCTACGGATTCAACGGTGCACTGATCGGCATTCTGGGGGCGGTTTTCCTGGCCGGAGACTGGAATCTGTGGGTCGCGGTCTTCACCCTGCTGGCAGCCGCGCTGAGCACCCCCATCATGCACACCACCATCATTATTTTTGTCGAGAAGCTGGGTGTGCCGGCCCTGTCGGTCACCTTCGGCGTCCTGGGGATTTTGCTGCTGTTGCTGGCACCCTCGGTCGCCTACGGCCGCGCCGACCCCGCGCTCATCGTTCCGGTCGAGCGCCTCGCAGTTCCGGCCGACCCGGTCCTGCGCAGCGCCGCCGCTGGTGGGGACGTTTCTGTCGGTGAAGGGCTGTTGAATGCGACCCTGCGGGGACTCAGCGAGGTGCTCCTGCTGGACAGCGTCCTGGTGGGAGTGCTGGTGATCATCGCCATCGCACTGTGCTCGCCCATCGCCGCGGGGCTCGCGGTGGCGGGCTCACTCACGGGAGCACTGACCGCCATAGTCATGGGCGCAGACGGATACGAGATCTACCTGGGCCTGTGGGGCTACAACGGTGCGGTAGTGGCCGTGGCCTTGGGCGGCATTGCCTTGGAGGCGCAGTGGCGTTCCGTGGCGGTCGCGATCGTCGGCGCCAGCACGTCTGCTCTGCTCTTTGGAGCGCTGAGTGAGTTCCTCGGACCCTACGGGGTGATACCGCTGAGTCTGCCGCTGGTCATGGTGATCATCGGAACGGCCTTGGCGGCCCAAGGGATGTCGCGCGTCCACGACGTTGCCCCCGCTGACTACTCCACCGCAGAGCAACGACTCCGGATCCGAACCTAACCACCCGAGGAGACACCATGCCCATTCAAGAACGACTCGCCGAGTTCACGCGGTTGCATGACCTCGACGATATTCAATGGTCCGCCCCCATCCCCCAGTTGCCCTCCCCGAGCTGGTGGGCTTCTGACAACATCCTCATCCGTGGGGAGAGCAAGACACTCGGCCGCGTCATCGCCAAGGTGATGAGCCGCCACGCCTGGTCTTGGCGCAACCGCCACAGCATGATCCAGGCCGCGGTGGCCGCCGGCGAGAATGGTGTGGGCCCTGTGGTCCACGCCCACGACCAGGAGATCGGCATCCTCGTGGTGGAGGAGCTCACCGATGACTGGCGCGTTGTCCGCCTGGACTACTACGCCGACCCGGACTTCCGCTCGAACCTCCTCAGCACGCGCCGTGCCTTCGCTGCACTGGATCTGAACCTCACCCCTCGCAGTCCCATCGTGGAACTGACTCAGCTCGAAGAAGAGTGCCGGGATCGAGGCATTTCCCTGGACCCACGAGTCACCTCCTCGCTCGAGCAGGTGCTGCGCTTCAAAGAGGCATTGCTCGACTACCGCTCCAGCGTGGAATTCCAGCCCTCCCAAGGCGAGGCCACCTCGTCCAACCTCATGGTCCACCGGGACGGTCGGGTCAAGATCGTCGGCTGGGGCTCCGCCGCACAGCTGTCCCAGGTTCATGACACGGCCCTCCTGGTCTCGGAAGCCTGCCCCACAGTGCTCAGCTCGGAGGCCTTGATCCGCGAGGTCCTCCCGGAATCCACGGCGAAGGACATCGCCGTGATCCAGCTCATCTCTCTCATCGAGCACCTGCGGTGGGCCCTGCTCGCCTCCCTGCGGGCGGCCACCGACCCGGACGAGAACCTCGACTCCATCAAGTACGGGCTTTGGCGTATGACCCTCGCCGAGATAGCCCTCGCAGACCATGAGCTCATGGCCGGACTAGAGAAGGAACTGTCCTGATGACTACCCAAACCAACCTCGACGCACTGCTGGATAGCTGCAACCGCAACCCGGAGTGGGAGGGCAATCCCCCGTCCATCAACCCCGTCCCGGGAGGCCTGACGAACCACAACTTCCGGCTGTCCATCACTGGTGTCGGACACGAGATTTTCGCCAAGATCCCGGGCCCGGGCACTGAGGCGTTCATCGACCGTTCCGTGGCCAACGCCGCGGCCCGTCAGGCCGCCGAGGTCGGCATCAGCCCGCAGGTGATGTTCTTCGACGAGCAGACCGGGATCGAGTACTCAGAGTTCATGGGGGAAGGCTTCCGGACCGCCACTACCCTCGACTTCCAGAACATGGATCTTCTCGAGCGGGTCATGGACGTCTATCGGGCCTGGCACAAGACGCCGCCGCTGCCCCAAACGAAAACGATGTTCGACATGGTGGATGAGCACCTGGACCAGGTCCGCGGCTCCGCGATCGCCCTGCCTTCCTGGGCCGACGATGTCATCCACGCTTACGGTCGAGCGGCCGAGCGTTTCCGGGCCTCCGGGCTGGATATCGTTCCCGCGCACAATGATCCGATGCCGGGTAACTTCCTCATCGGTGATGACGGCTCGGTCAAGCTGATCGACTTCGACTACGCGGCCAACAACGACGTGGCCTACGAACTGGCCCTGATCTTCGCCGAGATGTTCGTCAGTGAGGAAGATGCCCGAGCACTCGTCGCGCGCTACCGCGGCCACGACGACGAACGCTTCTTCGCTCGTGTCATGGTCTGCCGGATGATCGCGGACACCAAATGGGGACTGTGGGGTCTGATCAACAACGCGGTCCGTGATGAGGAGTTCGACTACTACAAGTACGGGACCTGGAAGCTTTACCGAACTTTCCTGATCTCCAGGCATCCGCGCTTCGAGGAATGGTTGGAGCTGATCTAATGATCAGCTCCAACCATCGGGACGGGTTCCTCCACACCTTCGGCGCTTTCTCCGAGATCGGAGCGAAGAACGGTGGCCTTCATCGCCTCACTGGAACACCCGAAGACGGTGCGGCCCGGGCCCTGTTGGTCTCTGCCTTTCAGGACCGCGGATACACCGTGGCGCGCGACGCCGTCGGGAACCTGTTCGGGTTCGTTCTTCCCCCTGATGACCGGCAGACGATCCTGCTGGGCTCACATCTGGACTCCCAGCCGGATGGCGGGCGTTTCGATGGTCAGACCGGCGTGGTCACCGCACTATGGGCAGCACATGTGCTCGAAGACCGGATTCGCTCCGGCGAGCTGCCCTTCAACCTGGGCGTGGTGAACTGGACGAACGAGGAAGGCGCGCGGTTCCAACCCAGCGTGCTCGGCAGCAGCGTCTTCACCGGCCGCGTCCCGGTCGAAGCTGCCCTCGAGGCGACAGACTTCCACGGCACCACGCTCGGGGAGAGTCTGGCGGCGATCGAGGCGTTGGGGACCGACGATGTCCCCCTCCCCGCGGCCTACCTGGAGGTCCACGTGGAGCAAGGGGCGGTACTGGAACGCGAAGGCGTGGACATCGGCATCGTCGAAGGCGCCTGGGGGGCTGCGAAACTGGACATCCGCATTGAGGGGGGTCAGACACATACCGGGCCGACACCCATGGCAGAACGCGTGGACGCCCTGTACGCATCTGCACTGCTCGTCACCGCAGTGCACCGGATGGGCCTCGACCACCCCGCAGGGCGACTCCACACCACGGTGGGATCCCTGCGCATCACCCCCGACTCCCCCAACTGCACCCCCTCCGAGGTCCGCTCCAAGGTCGAGCTGCGATCCGATGACCCTGAGATCCTGACCGCGGCGAGGTCAGAGCTGGAAACTGTCCTCGCCGAGATCGGTCGTGAAACAGGGGCCGGCGTGGAAATCACTGGTGAATCACTGCGTGAGACCACCAGCATGTGGCCGCACGGACCCCAGATCCTGGAGCAAGCGGCAGACAGGTGCCAACTGTCCCACCGGCGGATGAAGACCATCGCCGGCCACGATGCCCTCGTGCTGAACGCAGCAGTACCCAGCCTGTTCTTCTTCATCCCCAGCGTGGCCGGATACACCCATAACCACCACGAACTGACAAAAGACGAAGACCTAATAAATGGGCTTCACCTCATGGTCAACGCTGTAGAAACGCTAGGAGCGCAACTGAAAGAACATTCCATGGCGACCCCGTCTGCGTAATACGTGATTGATTCCGAGCCTGGGCTAAAGATCTATTCGCCATGGTGGCCACCGAACAAGTTCAAGCCGACCCTGAAAAAGTAAGGAGACGTCATGCTCGAATTTTCTTCGTGTTTCCAGAGGTGCTGTCAATGACCGGATTAGGAGGACTGAACCCTTCAGAGGGCGCTTTGGTCTTGGGCATGGTTCAACAGCAAGTGCCCATCGTCAATGATCCTAAGGACCTGCAGAGCACCGCCCATAAGATCGCCGGCATGGTGAAGGGGGCCAAGGCTGGCTTGCCGACACTAGACCTGCTGGTGTTCCCCGAGTACAGCTTGAACGGACTCAACCCCAAGGTGTGGGCGCGAGACGAAATGCTGTGCGACTTGGACGGGCCCGAGGTGGCAATCCTGCGTGCTGCCTGCGCGGACAGCAACGTTTGGGGGTGTTTCTCGCTGATGGAACGCAACCCTGACGGCGCTCCGTACAACAGCGGCATCATCGTCGATGCCACGGGCGAGATCGTCTTGTACTACCGAAAAATGCACCCCATGGTTCCGTTGGAACCCTGGGAACCAGGAAATCTGGGCATTCCGGTGTGCGATGGGCCTGCCGGGTCCAAGTTGGCCCTGATCATTTGCCATGACGGGATGCTGCCCGAGATGGCTCGTGAAGCGGCCTACAAGGGCGCCAACGTCATCCTGCGCACGGCAGGCTACACCGACCCCGTACGCCATGCGTGGCGCATCACGAACCAGGTTAACGCCTTCACGAACGTGGCCTACACCGCCTCGGTGGCACTGACCGGAGGGGACGCAACCGGCATCTGGTCCATTGGCGAAGCCATGATCTGCGACATCGACGGCACAGTTCTGGAGCACGGCGACAACTCGCCGGATCGGATCGTCACCGGTGAAGTGGTTCCCGCCCGCGCCGATCAAGCCCGTCGGAGCTGGGGTGTGGAGAACAATATTTACCAACTGGGGCACCGCGGATACGTCGCCGTGCGCGGCGGAGCCCAGGACTGCCCATACACCTACATGACCGACCTCGCCGCGGAACGCTACCGGGTGCCCTGGGAGGACGAAGTCGAGATCACCGACGGCACCTCCATGGGGTATGGCCCACCCCGCGAGCCCGGAAGCACCACGGAAACAGATCTGTCAGGAGCCCCGCGTCAGACCACCGGCGGGTAGTGCAGTAGAAGTTCTAGTGCCACAGTTGCGCTGGAGTAAATTCCCCGGCCAGTAGGTCCCAGTCTGGGGTCTTTTGAAAGTGATAAGCCAGTAAGGCAACGGCGCGTGCTCTGACACTTCACGTGTCAAAGCACGCGCCGTAGCCCTACTCAAGGGTCTAGAAGACGCAGTCCATCCCCATCAACCTCCGTGCCTAACGGTTGATCACTGAACCTATGCGGCTACTGCGAATCATCCCTCTTTGCCGGACAATCGGTGTACCAGGCCTGTGGAGGTCTCACCCCAGACCCATTTCCCTCTCCCGGCCCGGACCGCGACCGGTGGTTTTGCGGGCTTTGGGGCCGCGCTTGTTGGATCGCACCGCATCGATGGGTGGCGTGCTCTGGTCCCGTTCGGCGGCCATTCGGGCTTGGACCCCGTCGCGACCTTCTTCGGTGCCGCCGAGGGTTGCCATGAGGCTGTCTGCGAGGCGTGCTCGGCGGTCTCCGGAGTCCCAGAGCTCTTCGGCTTCGGCGGCCGTCTGGCGGGCGTCCGAGTCATTCTGCAGGTTCCCCTGCCCGGCCACTGCGGCGTTGCGGGCGGCCGCTGCGTGGTCTCGCCGCGCGTCGACGGACTCACGGGAGCCCAGCTCCTGCTCCAGGGAGTCATTGCGCAGTTGTTGCGGGGTGTGGTCGTGCAGGTAGTCCTCCACGGGCAGTCCGTGGCGGTCCTTTACCTCCGACTCGATACGTCCTCGGGCGGCCTTGGCGACTTGGTCGTGGTGCTCCCACTGCCGGGCCAACCCGTAGTAGGCAGCGATGTCTTCCGACTTGGCGTTCTCCCAGAACCGGTCCTGGTCCACCGGCGCCAGCTCGGTGCGCATCACGGCGCGTTCGGCCTCGAAGCGTTCCTCGAGCTCGCGTCGGCGGTGCTGCTGTTCCATGAGGCGTTGGCGGAGTTGCTCGGCGCGTTGCCGGGCCATCATCTCGCCCCAGCGCCCGGCCACGGCCATCGCCGCTTGAAGGTCCCGGGAGAGGAGGTCGTTTACGCCATCGGGTTGTGTGCTCATGTCGCTACAGCTCCATTCCGTGCTCGTCCCGGGTGTGGTCCACGTAGGGGCGCACCGTGGCGGCGGGTCCCTGGGTCTCCCGCAGCACCCCGCGCTCACGGGCGGGGCCGGCGTGGGAGGCCGAGCGCGCCGCCGCAGAGGTCTCCACCTCGGGCAAGGGCGCGGCGACGGCGGCCAGGTGCTGCTCGAAGGCGTCGTTGAGCAGCTGGGTTTCGCGCAGGTCCTTGTTGGCCTGGTGCATCTCGTGGAACGCCTGGGTCATTCGCAGCATCTGATTCATGATCAGCGCCTGCGCCATGGGAGACGGCGCCCGGGTGGCCGCCAACAGGAACGCGGCCGTACCGCTGGTGCGCAGCGGCGCCTCCACTGGGGTGGTGATCTTCACCCCGGACCGATGCGCGGACCGGGCGAGCACCCGGGAAGTACGCCCCAGCGGCCCCTGGCCGTCCTCGGTCGCATGGGACCACGCCGCGAACACCCCGGAGGCTTCCCGGGCCGCATGCGCCCACGACTGGTGATCGTCCGGGGCGATGGTGACCAGCCGCCGGCGCACCTCTTTCAGCTCCCCGGCCAACCGCCGGGCGGTCTCCTCGTCCAGGGCCTCACCGGGGGCGTCGGGGTGCACGATGCGGCGGTGCCGCTTGGCCGCCATCCACTCCTCCGACGACTCCTGCGCCGAGACCGGGGTGTCCGACCAGCGGGTCCGCAGTGAGGGCAGGGTGAGGTCTTGGGCGAGCTTGCCGCCACCGAACCACAGCGGCCGCATCCCCTTCGGCGGACGCTCCGCCACGGAGTACCCGGTCACCACCGAGTCGGTGCCGGCGGCGAACCTCGGGTGGACAAGCAGGTTCGCCCGCCGCATCAAACGGACGAACTGCGCCTCCGATTCGGCGGCCACCGCGCACGCGCGCACGGTGCGCTCCAGCGTGAACCGGGTCGGTTCCCGGGTGCTGTCCCGGTTGATCTCGCCCTGCTGCAGCCACCGTTCGGAGTGGTTGCCGAGCTGGATGAGGTTGAAGTCTTTCTCGATGCCGCGGGCGACCTTCTGCGCCCGCGCGTAGTCGTTGCCATCGGCCCACTTCGTCCCGTCCTCCCGGATCGTGGAGGCCATGATGTGGATGTGGTCGTTGCCCTTGGTCGAGCGCCCGTGATGCACCGCCACCCACGGGCACGGAGCCTTTGACCCGGCCTCGGTGAAGTCCATCTCGTCCATGAACCGGGCGGCGATGTCCGACCATTCCTGATCGGTGACCTCCCGGTCCTGGTACGGGATCGACAACGAGCAGTGCCAGATGTGCTTGGTGTCTGCATCAAACCCCAGCATCCGCCGGTTCAGGTCCACCTCGCGGGCGATCCCCACCGCGGCTTCCTCGTTGAGCTGCACATCGTCGTGCCACGCCATGATCAGCGGGGAGCCGCCCACCAGGTGCGGGTCGGTGTGCTCGTTCGCCCTCCCCGGACCCACCAGGTACTTCATCAACCCGACCGGCTTGTCACCCTTGGTGATGTTCGGGATCACGGCGCGAGCTCCTCGAGCTTCGCCAACACTTCCTCACCGAACCGCCGAGCCTCCCGCATCGTCTCCACCGCCTCCGGCAACACCTCACCGGTGCTGTTGGCGTGCCGAGCAATCTGGTTCACGTTGTTCGAGATCGTCGCCATCAGCCGGCGCATCGCCAGCAACTCGACCAGCTGATTCCGCCGCAACTGCACCGCCACCGGATCCGCCGAACCAAACACCGCCTCGACCATCAGCGCCGAGGGCGAGAGCCCAGTCTGCTGCTCCAGCACCATCAACTGAGCACGCTCCGACTCCGACATGGACACCCGGACGTACTGGGTCTTGCCCTCGATCCGCTTCCGCCTCGACTTCCACACGTGGCGCGGATTCTCCTGCTCCACCACAGCACCTCCTCTCCTTGCTGGCCCAGCGCAGCGCCCCCACTTCGTGGGCCCCACACGACCAGTGTGCCACCGCAAAACCGGCAGGGCCAGCGGTGCACCCGTTTTATGGCACATAAAACATAGCTTTGCTCCGTAGGGGCACCATGGGTGCGAAGCGCCAGCGGTGCGGGCGTGGTCTCTGGAACGGAACGTGTGCGTGCGTTAACCTGGTGGCATGGCGAAGCTCACTGACCCCCAGCAGGCAGAGGAAGCCGCCCAGCGGCTGCTCAACGACCGGATGGACTACGTCCGCCGGGCGATTGCTACTCGCGGCGCCCTCGATGAGGCCCGTGAGGCACTCAAGGAGGCCGAGAAGAACGACGCCCAGGCGTTCCAGGCCGCCGTCAACAACGGCGGCTGGACCGAGGACGAGCTGCGCAAGATCGGCCTCTCGACACCCGGGAAGGTGCAGCGTGTGCAGCGCCGGCGGAAGGCCACTCAGCCCACCCCGGACACGCAGGCCTCGTCCACTCAGAACGGTGGCGGCACCGAGTCGGAGCAGTGACGCCCAGTCGCTGGGTTCTCACTTCCTGCTACGGGACACTCCTGGTCCTCTCCATCGCCCTGGTGGCCCGGGGCTCGAAAATCGGGTTGATCTCTGGCCTGTTTTTGGTGGTGTCCTTGCTCGTTATCTGGCGCGAAGCACACCAGGTGCGCGCGAAACGCGACCTGAACAGCCGTGGCTGAGTTCCTGGCCCCGTGCCCACATGGGCACGGCAAAAGCTCCAACCGCTCCGCGGCTTTTCCCGCACCCATGATGGACACGGGGACCCCATCCGACCACCCGCCCACAGCCGGCAGGTCACCTCCCCCGCGACCGGTGCACTTCCGTATCCGCCGACTGTGGACGGCTTCCATAACGTGGGGCCACCGAACGGAAGAGCCCGAGGTAATCCGCCATTGGCGGACCACCTCGGGCTGCCTGCCAGTCACAACTCGGTCTTCTTCGACGCCCCCATTCTCATGGGCCGCTATCAGCTCTAGGTTGGGGCTCACCTTGTCCCATACCTCAGGAGAGTCATGAACAAGTGGGCGAAAAAACTTAGCACCACCACCTTGGCAGCGACGCTCACACTAGGTGCGGTATCGCTCAATGTGACACCGGCAACTGCAGACCCTGGACCCAACTCCAGCTGCACCGCCCGCTCCGCATCCGGGGGCGCCAAAAACCTCCACCCCTTCGGCAGGACCACAGTCAGTGGTGTCGCGCAGGGGTTCGCCCAAGACGGGGACCAGGACACCAACTTCGGGCGGAATGTCATCGGTTCCGAGGTTCATGCTGACAAGGACGCTTGCCCTCCCCCTGGCGGGTGAGAACAGGTCACCCCAGTGAACACTGGCCCTCGACCCGCTATCGGCGAGTCGAGGGCCAGTCACTGTGCTGCTCCGCATCCGGTGATGGCTGAGCCGCTCAAAAGTTTCAGTAAGAGCCCGTTAGACGACGCCAACTATGAGCCGCGGATAACCGGGCCTTGTGCAAAGCAACGCGGGGCGGGGGATCCTCGAGATCTTGTCGACCGCGTGCATCCGCCATGCTCCGTCAGGACCTTTGTGGTGCTTGCCCATGGATGATCCCCAGCGCCTGTAACTCACGTCGGCGTACTTGAAGCTGCGTTTCCATCTGAGCTGTCCCTAGGCGTGATTGGTGCTCGAAGTGCGCCGTGAACCCGATGGCCAGCAACACCACTCCGACCACCAGCAAAGCGATCGCGGCCGGATCGGGCACCTGCTCGACCCGGATGGAGAGCCATAGTCCGACGGTGGCCACTGCGGACGTGAGGCTTCCGGCACCGGTGGTCGCCATGATCAGTGCGTTTGCCATCAGGGTGCCTCCTGGAGCTTGAACTGGACTTAATCCAATTCATACACTTCAGTAACTTGATGTGTCAACAATCGTACTGCGGGGTGCTCTGCGCTACCCGACATCCTGGAATAGCGGAGGTCCCACCCCAGTTGTGATCGGTGCCAGCACCCCTTTTCCTGCTCAAAGGAGCACGCACCACATCATGGCCACCGATTACGACGCCCCGCGCACCCGGCCCGAGGACGAGCCGGCCAACGAGTCCCTGGAGGCGATCCAGGTCCAGCGCAGCGCCACCACCCAGACCGCGGTCAT
>NZ_AOSQ01000043.1:0-18669 GCF_000349605.1 Kocuria sp. UCD-OTCP | reverse complement strand
GAGTTCGCCGAGGAGATCGCCCGCATGGTCACCGCGGACGTCCCCACCGGGCACGTCGAGCTCGTCGGCGGCGCCGACGACTTCCTGGCGAAGGCCGGTCGCCGCTAGGCCCACGGCTCCCGACGACGGCGGGGCGGTCACCTTCCCGGGTGACCGCCCCGCCGTCGTCCCTGCCGCCACCGGAGCCCGCGGCGGCGCGAAACCGTCCGCAATGTGACGCCGTCCGCCCTCCGGGGGTGCTAATCATGGACTCCACGGCACGAGGCCGATCGCGCCTCGGCCAGGAGCACCTCCGCGCGGTGCGGAGCCGAGCGAGGAGCCACCATGACCCCACAGCCCACCGGACGCCTCGACCCCGGCGGTCACCTCGTCCTCACCCGGACGTTCCGCGCCCCCGTCGAGGAGGTCTGGGCCGCGGTGACGGACCCCGCCCGGCTGGCCCGGTGGTACGGGACGTGGAGCGGTGACCCGGCCACCGGGCGCGTCGAGGTGCTGCTGACGGTCGAGGACCTGGACGAGCCCGAGCCCCTGCTGATCCGCCGCTGCGACCCGCCCCGGCACCTGGCGCTCACCCTGGGCACGGCGGCCGACGCCTGGCGCGTGGACCTCGACCTCCAGGACGAGAACGGCACCACCGTCCTGCGGCTCACCCACCGGTACCCGGACCCCGACGAGGTGGAGTCGGTCGGGCCCGGCTGGGAGTACTACCTGGACCGGCTCGTGGCCGCCGAGACCGGCGGGGACCCGGACGCCGTCGACTTCGCCCGGGACTACCACCCCGCGATGTCCGGGCACTACCGGCCGCTCGCCGAGCAGCTCCGGGCCCGGGACTGATCCCCGCCGGACGGGTCTCACCCGGGGTGGGGGCTCGCGATCTGGATGAGGTTGCCGCAGGTGTCGTCGAGCACCGCGGTGGTGTACGGGCCCGAGACCGTGGGCTCCTGGACGAAGTGCACGCCGCGCTCGCGCAGCCGCTCGTACTCCGCCCGCACGTCCTTGACCCCGAAGCTCGTGAAAGGGATGCCGTCGGCCACGAGCGCGGCCTTGAACGGCCCCACGGCGGGGTGCTCGGAGGGCTCGAGCACCAGCTCGACGCCCTCGGGCGCCTGGGGCGAGACCAGGGTGAGCCAGCGGGCGCCGCCGGCGGGGACGTCGTGCTTGACCATGAAGCCGAGCTTGCCGGTGTAGAACAGCAGCGCCTGCTGCTGGTCGTCGACGAAGACGCTGGTGTGGGTGATGCGCATGGGACGCTCCTTCTCGGGTCGGGCGGCGCGGGGCGCGTCAGGAGCCGGCGTCGCCGACGCTGAACATCCAGTGGATGCCGAACCGGTCGGTGCACATCCCGAACAGACCGCCCCAGGGGGCCTCCTCGAGCGGCATCGTGACGGTCCCGCCCGCGCCCAGTGCCTCCCACCAGCCGCACATCACGGACTCGTCGTCCCCGCTCACGGAGACCGAGACGTTCTCGCCGACGGCCAGGTCCATGCTGTTCGGGGTGTCGGCGGCCATCAGGACCATGCCGGTCCCGGTGGTGAGCATCGAGTGCATCACCTTGTCCTGCTCCGCGGGGTCGTCGCTGGCCCCGTACTCGCTGAACCGGCTGACCGACAGCTCCCCGCCGAACACCGAGCGGTAGAAGGTCATCGCCTCCTCTGCCGTGTCCCGGAACGAGAAGTAGGGATTGAGCAGCATGGGCATGGCCGGGCCTTCCGCGTCGATCGGTCGATGCTCCCATCATGACGCCGTCCGCGGCGCGGGGGAAGCAACCCTGGGAAGCCGCCGGAGGGGTGCGTAACCTGGTGCGCATGAGCAGAACGCAGTACTACGTGGCGGCCAGCGCCGACGGGTACATCGCCGACCGGGAGAACCACCTCGACTGGCTGCTGCAGTACGGCTTCGAGGCCTACCAGGAGCACTACGACGCGTTCCTGGGCGACGTCGGCGCGCTCGCGATGGGCGCGAGCACGTACGAGTTCGTCCTCGACCAGGGGGACTGGGCCTACGGGGACCTGCCGGTCTGGGTCTTCACCCACCGCGAGCTGCCGCGGCCGGCGGGGGCGGAGCCGACCTTCGTCAGCGGACCGGTCACGATGCACGCCGAGGCCCTGGTCGCCGCCGCGGGCGAGCGGAACCTGTGGGTGGTGGGCGGCGGGAAGCTCGCGGCCCAGTTCGCGGACGCCGGTCTGCTCGACGAGCTGTGGCTGACCTACATGCCGATCGTGCTGGGCGGAGGACATCCCGTCCTGCCGACCGCAGCGGCGCGCGACCTGCGGCTCCAGCGCACCACCCACTTCGAGGGCGGCGCCGTGGAGCTGCGCTACGTCCTGGAGGGCCCGGACCGGCAGGTGTGGCCGGAGTAGCCGCTCTCCGCCGCCGCGCGCGGCAGCCCGTACCAGGCCGCGGCGTTGTCGTGCAGCACGGCCGCCGCGGCGCCGGCGCCCAGGGTCTCGGCGACCAGCGCGACGTCCGCGTCCCGGAACGGGCGCTCCGCCCGGGTGCTCGGCAGATCGGTGCCGAAGAGCAGGGCGGTCGGGTCCACGGCGTGGATCCGGCGCAGCGCGTCCGGCACGTCGAGGTCGACGCGCCCGAACCCCGTGGCCTTGACCTTCACGCCCCGCTCGACGAGCTCGAGCAGCCGCGGCAGCCCCGCCGCGCTCATGCCGAGGTGGTCGACGCCGGCCCGCGGCAGGCGCCGCAGCACGGGGGCGAGGTGCTCCAGCGCGGCGGCGTCCGCGTAGAACTCGGCGTGCCACCCGGCGAGGTCGTGCACCCGCCGGGCGAGCCGCTCGATGCCGGCAGGGTCCGCGTCGGCGCCGCGGCGGAGGGTGAAGCGCACCGCCCGCACCCCGGCCCCGTGGAGCTCGCGCACCTGCTCGTCCGGGACGGCGGGCGGCAGCTGGGTCACGCCGACGAATCCGGGGCCGAGCTCCGCCAGCGCCGAGCGCAGCCACTCCTGGGCGTGGCCCTGGAAGGAGCCGCTGACCACGGCCCCGCCCGCCACGCCCAGTTCCCGGACCCTGCGCCGGTAGTCCCCGACCGTGAAGGTCGGCGGCAGGTACCCCTGGTTGGGTACCAGCGGGAACCGCGGGTCGACCACGTGCAGGTGGGCGTCGATCATGCGGTCATTCTGCCCGAGACCGTGGGGCGGTGCGCGGGGGCGGGCCGGTCCGGCGGCGCGACCGGGGTGGCGCCCACCCTCGTTGCTTCCGCACACATACACTGCATGCCTGTGACCACCACTGTCCTGACCCCCGACCACGTGCTCCAGGCCGCCGAGGAGGCCCTCGACCGGGCCCGGCGCAGCTACGCCCGGAAGCTGCTGCGCCTGGTGGCCGCCGAGCTGGCGCGCCGCCACCCCGACGCGGTGCGCCTGGACGTGCTCGGTCACGACGGTGACCAGGAGTTCTTCGTCGACGCCCTGCGCGACGCCGCGGGCGACTACGTCTGGGGCGACCCGGGCCGGGTCGTGGTGGTGCGCGAGACGGCCGACGACGAGCTCGGCGGCACCGTCACGGTCGCCGCGCGGGACGTGCGCGAGCTCGTGGGCCGCGCCCTGGACGCCTACGCCGGACCGCTGGAGCGGTTGCTGCACCACGACGAGCAGAGCGACACCTACTGGCTGGACCTGACCGCGCCCTGACCGGCCCCGGGACCGTCCCGGCCTGGGCGCGGCGGCCGTGCCCGGGCGGTGCGGATCACTCCTCGTAGGGGGGCCACAGGCTGACCCCCAGCCGCACCTCGAGGCGGGCGATGGTGTACCCGTCCGGCCAGACGTGCCCGTCCAGGATCCGGGACAGCGCCGTGTGGTCGACACCGGTGAGCGCCCCGAGCTCCCGCAGCGTCCGGGACCCCGCGGCCGCCCGCAGGTTCAGCGCGAACAGCCTCGCCCGCTCCGCCACCGGGTCGCCGCAGATCTCGTCCGGCCAGGAGAGACACTGGTCCTGTGGTTCCGGTCGCACCCTGCTCGCCATGGCGGGCAGTCTAGGGACCGGCCCTGAGCATGAACCTGGGATCAGGAGGCCGCGGGCCCGTAGCGGTGCTCCGGGCGGCCCGTGCTCCCGTAGCGGAGCTGGATCTCGACCGACCCGTCCTCGGCCAGTGCGGAGAGGTAGCGCTGGGCGGTGGCCCGGGAGATGCCGACCTTCCGGGCGATCTCCGCGGCCGAGAGGGGCACCCCGGCCTCCAGGGCCGCCAGGACCGAGCCCTCCGTCGCGGACCGGGTGCGCTCGCCGGGGGAGGCGGTCTCGCCCGGGTGCAGGGCGTGCAGGGCGCGGTCCACGGTCTCCTGCGTCAGCGCGTCCCGGTCGGTGAGCAGCCGGCGGTACCGGGCGTAGGCCCGCAGGGTGCGCGCCAGCCGCTCGTTCGGGAACGGCTTGATGAGGTAGGCGAGCGCGCCGCGGCGGACGGCGGTCCGCACGGAGGCCGGGTCGGCCGCCGCGGTGAGCATGATGACGTCCACGTCGAGGGCCCGCAGCAGGTCCAGGCCGAGTGCGTCGGGCAGGTAGACGTCCAGCAGCACGAGGTCGGGCTGGTGGGCGTGGACGGTGCGCATCGCCTGCTCGGCGGTGCCCACGGGGGTCAGGGCCGTGAAGCCCGGCACGGCGTTGACGAAGCCGGCGTGCAGCCGTCCCACGTGGAAGTCGTCGTCGACCACGAGGACCACCAGGTCGTCGCTCATCCTGCACCTCCTGATCTGCCGGCGGACCGTTCGCCGCCGACGTCGGCCCCGGGCCCGGGGTCGCGGACCACGGTACCGGGCAGGCGGGCGCAGAAGACGGCTCCCGGCCCGCCGGGGCGTCCGGGATCGGCCACCCACACCTCCCCGCCGCGCCGGCGGGCCAGCTCCCGGCTCAGGGACAGGCCGAAGCCCTGGCCGTGGACGTCGGGCAGCACGGCGAACGGCGCTGCGCCCTCGTCCCCGGATCCGCCGGCGGGAACGGCGGTGGACCAGCCCTGGGCGAAGATCGGCTCGGGGTCCGCCACGGGGAGCCCGTCGCCGGAGTCGGCCACGACGAGGTGCAGGGTGCCCTCCCCGCCGGTCCAGTCGTCGAGCAGCTCGACCTCGACCCATCGGTCTCCCGCCGCGCCCTGGACGGCGGCGCGGACGGCGTTGTCCACGAGGCTGCCGATCACGGTGGTGACGTCCTGCGGGTCCGTGATGCGGCCGCGGACGAGGGTGTCGGCGCCGATGCGCAGGCTCACGCCGCGCTCGGCGGCCTCGACGCTCTTGGCCCCCAGGAAGGCCTGCAGGTAGGGGTCGCGCAGCAGCTGGGCCCCCTCGGCGGGGTAGCTGAGGGGGCCGGTCTCGGTCACCTCGGCCACGTACCGGCGGGCCTCCTCGGCGTCGCCGATCGCGAGCAGCCCCGCGATGGTGTGCAGGCGGTTGGCGAACTCGTGGCGCTGGGCGCGCAGGGCGGTGCTGAGGGCGCCGACGGCGTCGAGCTGGCGGGTCAGGGACTGCAGCTCGGTGCGGTCCCGGATCAGGACCACCCAGCCCAGCGGGGGCAGGCCCGGGCGGTCGGGCCGGACGGCGCGGGCGGAGAGGATCAGCACGTGCCGGCCGACGACCTGCTCCACGGCCGGGGACGCGGGGGTCGCCGCGGCGAGCAGCGCCGCGAAGGACGTCGGCAGGCCCGCCTCGGCCAGCGGGGTCCCCACGAGCCGGGCGGGCTCCGTCACGCCCAGCAGCCGTCCCGCCTCGGCGTTGACCACGGTGATGCGGTGCTCGGGGGAGATGCCGATGACGCCTTCGTCGACCCCGCGCAGCACCGCCTCCTGGTCCTGGGCGAGCGTGGCGATCTCCTCGGGCTCCAGGCCGAGGGTGAGGCGCTTGAGCCGGCGCGCGATCGCCGCGGAGGCGGCCGCGCCGAGGCCGAGGGCGCCCACGGCGGTGGCGGCCACGGGGGTGATGTCCTCCCGCAGGGTGGCGAGCATGTCCGTGCGGGAGATCCCCACGCTCACGGCGCCCACCACGGCGTCGTCCGTTCCCGGGGCGTACACCGGGACCTTGGCCCGGGCGGAGCGCCCCAGGGTGCCGCGCTCCTGGCTCGTGACCTCCCGCCCGGCCAGGGCCTCGGTGGGGTCCGTGCTGACGGGCCGGCCCAGCTGCTCGGGATTGGGGTGGGAGAGCCGCAGCCCGGTGTCGTCGGTGATCACCACGAAGAGGGACTCCGTGCGGTCGCGGACCTCCTCCGCGGCGGTCTGCAGGGCGCCCCCGGACAGCACCTCCGGGTCGAGGTCCGCGGGACCGGCGTCGAGCAGGTCCGCCACGCCCGCGCGGACGTCGTCGTCGGCGGCCACCGACCGGGCGATGGACAGCGCCTGGCCCTCGGCGTCGCGGCCCAGCCGCTCGTAGGTCAGCCAGGCGTAGACGCCCCCGCACAGGGCGACGACGAGGGTCACCACGGCGAGGTGCAGCAGCATCATCCGGGCCAGGAAGCCGGGGCGCTGCCGGGGCGCACCGGGTGCCGTCACTGTCTCTCCTCGGGGCCGGGCGCGGTCTCGTGCTCGAGGGCCGCGCGTGCTGCATCCCACTCTACGACCCGGGTCGGCCGCCGGGAGCGGGGTCCCGGCGGGGGCGGGGGATCAGAGGTCGGCGAAGAACCGGACCGCGTCGAGGTTCGGCAGGTTGACCTGGGCGTCGGCGGCCGCGCGCAGGGCGGGCTTGGCGTTGTAGGCCACGCCGAGCCCGGCGGCCGTGAGCATGTCGAGGTCGTTGGCGCCGTCGCCCACGGCGATGACGTCCTCGGGGGCGACGTCGAGCTCCTCGGCCCAGGTCCGCAGGCACCGCTCCTTGACGGTGCGGTCCACGACCTCGCCGAGCACCCTGCCGGTGAGCGTGCCGTCGACGACCTCGAGGGTGTTGGCCGCGTGCCGGGTGAGCCGCAGCTGCTCGGCGAGCGGGGTGAGGACGCCCAGGAAGCCGCCGGAGACCGCCGCCACGGCGTGCCCCTCCCGCAGGAAGGCCTTGACGAGCACGTCCGCGCCGGGGGAGAGCCGGACCGCGGCCAGGACCTCGTCGAGCACGGACGCGGGCAGCCCGGCGAGGGTCTCGACGCGCGCGAGCAGGGACTCGGCGAAGTCCAGCTCCCCGAGCATGGCCGCCCGGGTCACGGCGGCGACCTCGGCCTCGCGCCCCGCGTGGGCGGCGAGCATGTCCACCACCTCCTGCTGGATGAGCGTGGAGTCGACGTCCATGATGAGCAGCTTCTTGCGCCCGGGGTCGAAGAGGGTGGTCGGCACCACGTTGACGTCCACGCCCGGCAGCATCTGGGTCAGCGGGTCGGGGCGCAGGGCGGCGAGCAGGGCGGTCGCGTCGGAGCCGTGCACGAGCGCGGTGAAGGCGTTGTAGCCGGGGACCTCCGAGTCCGGCCCGGCCGAACCGGGGCCGGTGACCCGCACCGTGGAGAAGCGCTCGACCTCGGCGCCGGCGTCCTGCACGAGGGTGAGGATGCGCTCACGGGCCTCAGGGTCCGGATTCTGGGCAAACGCGATGACGGCGAGGTCGGTGGTCATGTGCGCCAGCTTATCGGCAGGCGCGGGCAACGGCCGACCGGGGCCCTCACTCGGGGCGGAGCACCGCGACGTCGGAGACGAGTTCGATGTGCTCGGCCATCGCGCGGGCCGCCCGCTCGGGCTCCCGGTCGCGGATGGCGTCCACGATCGTCCGGTGGGACTCCAGGGACCGTTCGGGGCGGCCCTGCTGGCTCAGGGACTCGATGCGGGTCTCCCGCACGAGTCCGGAGATCTCGGTCATCATCCGCGCCAGGACCGAGGAGTGGGCGGCGGCGGTGACCGCGGCGTGGAACAGCTCGTCGCCCTCCAGTCCGCGGCCGCCGCCGGCGATGTCCTGCGCCATGAGCGCCAGGGCGTGCTCGATGGCGGACAGGTCCTCGGGGGTGCGCCGGGCCGCGGCCAGGGCGGCGATCTTGGTCTCCACGGCGCTGCGGGCGTCGACGATGTCCGGCAGCCGATCGGCGTGCTCGCGCAGTCCCCGCAGCACCACGGCGCTGGAGGGCCGGTAGCGCAGCACCGCCCCGCTGCCGTGCTGCACGTCGATCACCCCGAGCACCTCCAGGGCCACCAGGGCCTGGGCGACGGTGGCCCGGGAGACGCCCAGGCTGTCGGCGAGGTCCCGCTCCGGGGGGAGCCGGTCGCCGGTCTCGAGCCGGTCCTGGATGACGTGGTCCAGCAGCCGCTCCACCACCTGCTCGTAGAGCCGAGGGCGTTCCACCCGGTCGATCCTGTTGGGCCCTGCCATGTCCGTCCTCCCCGGTCGCACGGCGCCGGAGCGTCCCGGCGGCGCGGCACCACCCAGTGGCGTCCGGCCCCTATGCTAGCCCAACGATTGACAAGGACCCCTAGTGTCCTATTGGCTAGTCCAAAACTGGCGGTGTGATCCACACCACTGTTCCCGCAGGAGCTCCACCCTCACCGGCGGGACCGTCCTCGTCCGAAGGAAGACCCATGGGCCCAGAAGTGCTCTCCATCATCATCCTGGCCGCGATGTTCGTCGTGGCCACCGTCCTGCCCGTCAACATGGGGGCGCTGGCCTTCGTGGGCGCGTTCGTGCTGGGGGTGTTCGTCCTCGGGATGGACACCGACCAGATCCTCGAGGCGTTCCCCGGCGGGCTGTTCCTCACCATCGTGGGGGTGACCTATCTGTTCGCCATCGCCCAGAAGAACGGCACCGTGGACCTGCTCGTGCAGGCGGCGGTGAAACTGGTGGGCAGCCGGGTCGCGCTGATCCCGTGGATCATGTTCTTCATCACTGCCGTGATCACCGCCGTGGGCGCCCTGTCCCCGGCCGCCGTGGCGATCATCGCCCCGATCGCGCTGAGCTTCGCCGCCAAGTACAAGATCAATCCCCTGATGATGGGCATGATGGTCATCCACGGCGCCCAGGGCGGCGGCTTCTCGCCGATCTCCGTCTACGGAGTGACCGTCAACGGCATCGTCGCCGGGGCCGGCCTGGACGTCAGCCCCACCGCGGTGTTCCTCTCCAGCCTGGTCTTCAACCTGCTGATCGCCGTGGGCCTGTTCGTGACCCTCGGTGGGCGCGGCCTCGTCTCGGCCCGCGCGGAGGACTTCGTGGAGCGGGCCTCCGAGGCCCGCCTGTCCCGCAGCCGGGTCGCCGCCGGGCACGCCGGGGACCGGGACGTGGACTTCAAGGGCTTCGGCTCGGGCATGTACGGTCCCCGTGACCCGGCCGGATCCTCCGAGCCCCCGGTCCGGCGCGAGGGCAGGGACGGACTGCTCCCGCAGGCCGCCACCATCCTGGGCCTGGTCGTACTGGCCGTCGTCGCCCTGGGCTTCGGCGTGGACGTGGGCTTCGTGGCCATCACCGTCGCCGTCGTCCTGGCCCTGGTCTCCCCGAAGGCTCAGAAGGGCGCGGTCAACAAGATCGACTGGTCCACCGTGCTCCTGCTCGGCGGCATGCTCACCTTCGTCGGCGTGCTGCAGGAGGCGGGCACCATCGAGTACGTCTCCAACGGCGTGGCCGGCCTGGGGATGCCGCTGCTGGCGGCGCTGCTGATCTGCTACATCGGCGCCGTCGTCTCCGCCTTCGCCTCTTCGACCGCCATCCTCGCCGCGCTCATCCCCCTGGCCGTGCCCTTCCTGCTCGCGGGCGAGGTCGGGGCCACCGGGCTGATCTGCGCCCTGGCCGTGGCCTCGACCATCGTCGACGTCTCCCCGTTCTCCACCAACGGCGCGCTCGTGCTGGCCAACGCCCCCGCTGACGTGGACCGCGACGTCTTCTACAAGAAGATCCTCGTCTACGCCACCGGCGTGGTCGTCATCGGCCCGCTGCTGGTCTGGGCCGTGATGGTCGCCCCCGGCTGGCTGTAGCCCGCAGCCCCGCCCCGCCGATGCCCACCGACCCGATCACGGAGGAACCCGCCATGACCGACATCCAGCCCGCCACCGGCACCCCGCCCCGCACCGACCCCCAGGAGCCCTCGCCGTCCGGCGGCCCCCTGGCCGGCACCCTCGTCGTGGACCTGTCCCGTGCCCTCGCCGGCCCGCACGCGGCCATGATGCTCGCCGACCTGGGCGCGCGGGTCGTCAAGATCGAGAGCCCCGGCACGGGTGACGACACCCGCGGGTGGGGCCCGCCCTTCGTGGGACCCGAGGACGACCCGCAGGCCACGTACTTCCTGTCCTGCAACCGCAACAAGGAGTCCGTGGCCCTGGACCTCAAGTCCGAGGACGGCGGGCAGGTGCTCCGGGCGCTCGTGGAGCGCGCCGACGTCCTGGTGGAGAACTTCCGGCCCGGGGTGCTGGACCGGCTCGGCTTCTCCGTCGAGGAGCTGCACCGCCTGAACCCCCGCCTGGTGGTGCTCTCCATCACCGGCTTCGGCCACGACGGACCGGAGTCCCGGCGCTCCGGCTACGACCAGATCGTCCAGGGCGAGGCCGGGCTCATGTCGCTCACCGGTTCCGGCCCGGACGACCCCCAGCGGGTGGGCGTGCCCATCGCCGACCTGCTGGCCGGGATGAACGGCGCCTACGGCGTGCTGGCCGCCCTCTACGAGCGCGAGCGCACCGGGGCCGGGAAGGTCGTGCGCACCTCCCTGCTGTCCTCGGTGGTCGGGGTGCACGCCTTCCAGGGCACCCGCGCCACCGTGGCCCACGAGGTGCCGCGGGCCCAGGGCAACCACCACCCCTCCATCGCGCCCTACGGCCTGTTCGCCTGCCGCGGCGGGAAGGTGCAGATCAGCGTGGGCAGCGAGAAGCTGTGGCGCACCTTCGCCGGGGCCTTCGGGATCGACCCCGACCGGCCGGAGTTCGCGACCAACGCCGACCGCGTCCGCAACCGACCGGCCGTGATCGCCGCCGTCGAGGAGGCCTTCGCCGCGCACGGTCCCGAGGAGCTGCTGGAGCTGCTGGCCGGGATCGGCATCCCGGCCGGGAAGGTCCGGACCCTGGACGAGGTCTACGCCTGGGAACAGGTGCGCTCGCAGGGGCTGGTCGTGGGCGTCGACCACGAGGTCCTCGGTCCCGTCGAGCTGCCCGGACCCGCGGTGCGGTTCTTCGCCCCCGGCGACACGGACGAGACGACACGGCGGGACCACGCCGCCCCGCCCGTGCTCGACCAGCACGGTGCCTCCGTCCGCGACTGGCTCGCGGGCACCGCGACCGGGGCCGGCCCCACCGGGAACACCACCGACCCGAAGGCGGAGGCCCTCCGATGACCGCTCAGCCCCTCCCCGAGATGTCCACCGGCGCCCTGGAGGTCCGGCGGGAAGGACCCGTGGCCTGGGTGGTCCTCGACCGCCCCGACCGGCGCAACGCGCTGTCCCCGGCGATGTGGGCGGCCCTGCCCGGCGTGCTGGAGAAGCTGGACGCCGACCCCGGCGTGCGGGTGATCGGGCTGCGCGGGGCGGGCGGGGTGTTCTCCGCCGGGGCCGACATCGCCGAGGTGTTCGAGTGCCTGGGGGAGCCCGGCACCGGGCTGCCCCGCGGCGGGCTGCTCACCGAGGCCGAGGCGGCCCTGGCCGCGGTGCACAAGCCCACCGTGGCGGCCCTGGAGGGGTACTGCATGGGCGGGGCCTGGATGCTGGCCGGCGCCTGCGACCTGCGCATCGCCACGGCCTCCCTGCGCATCGGACTGACCCCGGCCCGGATCGGCATCGTGTTCCCGGCCTCCGGGATCCAGCGTCTGGTCCGCCTGGTGGGCCCCGGCACGGCCTCCTACCTGCTGCTCACCGGCGATACCGTCACCGCCGCCGACGCCGAGCGGTGGGGCATGCTCACCCGCGTGGTGGAGGACGCCGGCTTCGAGTCGGCCCTGGAGCAGGTGGTCACGGACCTGGCGGGGCGGTCCCAGCTCTCCGTGCAGGCCCACAAGCACCTGATCGCGCTCGCCTCCCCGGACGAGGGCGAGGCGGCCGGGCTCGGCGCCGACGAGATCTCCGAGGCCCTGTTCCGGGAAGTCCTCGACGGACCCGACGCCCGCATCGGGCAGCGGGCGTTCCTGGCCAAGGAGACGCCCCGCTTCCGCTGGGCCGGGGAGGACTTCTGGGCCGCCCGCTCCGGCGCCGCCGGGAAGGGCAGGGAGCACCGCGCGTCGATCATCCGTGGGCGGTGGCCGCGCCGCTCCGCCCGTCCCTGACGGGGTGCGTGCCGCACCGGCACGCCGGTGCGGCGCTCCGCGTGTCCTAGAGTGGCGGGTATGAGTGCTGTGGTGGAGATGGTGGACGTCAGCGTGGTCCGCGGACAGAAGACCCTGCTGGATTCCGTGGACTGGGTCGTCAACGAGGGCGAGCGCTGGGTCATCCTCGGCCCCAACGGCGCCGGCAAGACCACCCTGCTGTCCATCGCGGCCGCCCGCCTGCACCCCTCCCGGGGCATGGTCGACATCCTGGACGAGATCCTCGGCGCGGTGGACGTGTTCGAGCTGCGCCCCCGCATCGGGCTGACCTCCGCCGTGCTCGCCACCCAGATCCCCGACGCCGAGTCCGTGCGCAACTGCGTGGTCACCGCCGCGTACGGGGTGACGGGGCGGTGGATCGAGAGCTACGACGACGCCGACGAGGCCCAGGCGCAGGAGCTCATGGCCGCGTGGGGGATCGAGCACCTGGCGGAGCGCCGCTTCGGCTCGCTCTCGGAGGGGGAGCGAAAGCGCGTCCTGATCGCCCGCGCCCTGATGACCGACCCCGAGCTGCTGCTGCTCGACGAGCCCGCCGCCGGCCTGGACGTGGGCGGGCGGGAGGACCTGGTGGCCCGGCTGGACGAGCTGGCCCGCGACGGGGCGTCCCCGGCGATCGTCATGGTCACCCACCACCTCGAAGAGGTGCCCGACGCCTTCACCCACGCGCTGCTGCTGCGCGAGGGCCGGGTGGTGGCCGCGGGCCCCGTCCGCACCGTCATGACGCAGAAGAACCTCTCCGAGACCTTCGGCCTCCCGCTGAAGCTGGTGAAGGTCGGCAACCGCTTCGCCGCGTTCGGCCGGTCCTGACCCGACGTGGTGCCCGACACGCTCGCAGCCCTCGCCGCGGACTTCCCGTTCGAGTGGTGGCAGGCCGCCCTCATCCTGCTCGCCGGCGTCGCCGCCGGACTGATCAACACCATCGTCGGCTCGGGCACCCTCGTCACCTTCCCCGTGCTCGTGACCATGGGCGTCCCGCCCGTGACCGCGTCCATGTCCAACGCGATGGGCCTGATCGCCGGCAACCTCACCGGCGCCTGGAACTACCGCCACGAGCTCGCGGGCGTGGAACGGACCCTGCTCAAGCTCATCCCCTGCTCCGCGCTCGGCGGGGTGATCGGCGCGTGGCTGCTGCTGCACCTGCCCGAGGAGGTCTTCGGCTACGCCGCGCCGGGGCTGATCGTCGTCGCCCTCCTGTTCGTGGTCTTCCAGCCGCGGCTCCAGGCTCTGGTGCGCCGGCGCAAGGACGAGCAGGCCGAGGCCGCCGCCGCGGCGGCCCGGGCCCGGGGGGAGACCCCCCGCACCCTCGACCCGGACCGGGCCCCGCAGCCCGCGTCCCTGTACGTCCTGGTGTTCCTGGCCGGGATCTACGGCGGGTACTTCGTGGCCGCCCAGGGCGTGCTGCTGCTCGGCATCCTGGGCGTCTTCCTGCTCGCCTCGCTGCAGGCCGCCAACGCCGTCAAGGTGGTGCTGGTGGCGGCGGTGAACATCGTCGCCGCCGTGTCCTACATCCTCTTCGCGTTCGACCGGATCAACTGGTGGGTGGTGCTGCTCATCGCCCTCAGCTCCACGGTGGGCGCCTGGGCGGGGGCCAAGATCGGCCGCCGGCTCTCCCCGGTCCTGCTGCGCACCGTGATCGTGGTGCTCGGCGTCGTGGCCCTCGTGAGCCTCGTGTCCCAGCTGCTCTGAGACCGGCCGGGCCCCGGACGGGCTCCGGCTACCATTCGGGGCGGACCCCCTCCGCGGCCCCGACCCCGCCCGCCTCGAACCCCGACCCCGAAGAGACCCCCGTGACCGACCTCCCCCAGATGATCCGCCTCGACAGCGCCGACGACCCCCGGGTGGCCGACTACGCCCGCCTGACCGACGTCCGGCTGCGGCGCAAGCTCGAGCCCGAGCGCGGCATGTACATCGCCGAGTCCTCCAAGGTGCTCCGCCGGGCGCTCGCGGCCGGGCACACCCCTCGGTCCTTCTTCATGGCGGAGAAGTGGCTGGAGGACCTCGCGGACGTCCTCGCCGAGCACCCGGACGTGCCCCTGTACGTCGGCCCGGACGAGGTGCTCGAGCAGATCACCGGCTTCCACCTGCACCGCGGGGCGATCGCGGCCATGCAGCGCCCGGAGCCGGTGGAGCTGGAGCGGCTCCTGGCGTCGTCGCACCGGGTGGCGGTCCTCGAGGACATCGTCGACCACACCAACGTGGGGGCGATCTTCCGTTCGGCCGCCGCGCTGGACGTCGACGCCGTGCTCGTCACCCCGCGCTGCGCCGATCCCCTGTACCGGCGCTCCATCCGGGTCTCCATGGGCACCGTGTTCCAGGTCCCGTGGACCCGGCTGCAGCACTGGACGGCCGACCTGCAGCGGATCAAGGACGCGGGCTTCACCACTGCGGCGCTCGCCCTGAGCGACGACTCGATCACCCTCCAGGAGCTGTCGGCGCGCCGCGACGAGCGCCTGGCCCTGGTCCTCGGCACCGAGGGGGACGGGCTGAGCGCCGCCGCCGTCCACCACGCGGACCTCACCGTGCGGATCCCGATGTCCCACGGCGTGGACTCCCTCAACGTCGCCGCCGCCTCGGCCGTGGCCTTCTGGGAGACCCGGCCCGGCCGCTGAGGCCCCGCCCCATAACGATTGCTGACCCAGTTCACCCTCACCTGGAGACTTAGCATTCGGAAAGGCGGATCATGGGAGCACCCGCTCGAGCCCACCGGGGCCCGAGGGGTCTTGGAGAAGGTGCATCATGAAGAAAGTCATCTCATGGCTGGCGGCACTCGTGCTGGCCATGGGGCTGGGGCTCATCGTCCCCGGCAGCGCGAACGCCGCGGCCCCGTACTGCGGCATCACGTGGGGATCGGGGGCCAAGGCCCGCAGCGGTGAGGCGACCACGCCCCGCTACCCCCACGTCACGGACGTCCGGGCGGGGCAGCACCGCTGCTTCGACCGGATGGTGATCGACCTCGACGGCAGGCTGCGGGGCTACGACGTGCGCTACGCCCGGTTCACGGGCATCGGCTCCGGCGACCCCATCCCCCTGCGGGGGACCGACCTGGTGATCACGGCCAGCGCCCCCGCCTACGACGGCAGGGGCAGGCCCACCTACGAGTTCGACGACCGGCGGGAGCTCGTGGACGTCGCCGGCTACCGCACGTTCCGCCAGGTCGCGTGGGGCGGCAGCTACGAGGCCCGGACATCGGTCGGCCTCGGCGTGCGCGCGCGGCTGCCGTTCCGGGTGTTCGTCCTCGACGGGCCGGGCCGGGGGTCGCGGCTCGTCGTGGACGTCGCCCACCGGTGGTGAGGCGCCGCGGCCGGGGCAGCGGCGCGGGGGGGAACGGCAAGCACCGGGCCCCCCCGCGCCGCGGGACGGCGGGTGAATTTTCACCGGCGATCCGGTACGCTGGACCGCTGGTGCCCGATGCCCCCGCCCTTCCCGGACCGCGCGGACGGACGACGACGGCGCACCGCCCACCGAGCGAAACCGTGGCTGGCAAAATCCAGGCACCGACGACAAAGGTTTGAACCCCATGAAGACTGACATCCACCCGGACTACCACCCGGTCCTCTTCCGCGACCTGGCCTCCGGCAAGACGATCCTGACCCGTTCCACCGCCACCTCGAAGAAGACCGAGACGTGGGAGGACGGCAACGAGTACCCGATCATCGAGGTCGAGATCTCCTCGGAGTCCCACCCGTTCTACACCGGCAAGCAGCGCATCATGGACTCCGCCGGCCGCGTGGAGCGCTTCAACGCCCGCTTCAAGAACTTCGGCAAGTCCAGCAGCTGATCTCCGTCCCGCTCGCGGGGCCCCGCACGATCGCCCGCAGGCCCGGACCGCACCGGTCCGGGCCTGCGCCGTGCCCGCGGTCCCCGGCGTAGGCTGACCCGGGACCACCGGCACGGACGAGGGAAGGACACGGATGGCGCAGGAGCGGCGGCACGGGGAGTACAAGGTGCTGGGCGGCAAGCTCGTGGTCGCGGACCTGGACGTGGTCGACGGGCGGCTGGCCGACGTCTCCGTGAACGGGGACTTCTTCCTCGAGCCCGACGAGGCCCTCGAGGACATCAACGCGGCGCTCACCGGGCTCAGCGAGCACGCCTCCCCGCAGGAGATCGTCGCGGCGGTCGAGGCGGCCCTCGCGCCCGACGTCGTGCTGTTCGGCTTCTCCCCGCAGGCGATCGCCACCGCGGTCCGCCGGGCCCTGGCCCACGCCACGACGTGGGACGACCACGCGTGGGAGGTCATCCCGCCCACCGTCCGCCCCACCCTGGAGAACCTCGCGCTCGACGAGGTCCTCGCCCGCGAGGTGGGCGCGGGCCGGCGCCCGCCCGCCCTGCGCCTGTGGGACTGGGAGGAGCCGTCCGTGGTGATCGGGTCCTTCCAGTCCCTGCGCAACGAGGTGGACGCCGAGGGCGCCCGGCGGCACGGCGTCTCCGTGGTGCGCCGCGTCTCCGGGGGCGGGGCCATGTTCATGGAGGCGGGCAACTGCATCACCTACTCGCTGTACCTGCCGCAGACGCTCGTGGACGGGCTCAGCTTCTCGGAGTCCTACCCGTTCCTCGACCAGTGGGTCATGCAGGCGTTCCAGGAGATGGGCCTGGAGGCGTTCTACGTCCCGCTCAACGACATCGCCACCGAGCACGGCAAGATCGGCGGAGCGGCGCAGAAGCGCTTCGCGGGCGGCGGGATGGTCCACCACGTGACCATGAGCTACGACATCGACGCGCAGAAGATGACCGAGGTCCTGCGGATCGGCAAGGAGAAGCTCTCCGACAAGGGGCACCGCTCGGCCAAGAAGCGTGTGGACCCGCTGCGCCGGCAGACCGGCATGGCCCGCGCCGACGTCGTGGGCAAGCTCGTGGAGGTCTTCGCGGGCCGCTACGGCGCCGCGGAGGGCACCGTCCGGGACGCCGAGATCGCCGCCGCCCGCGAGCTCGTGCGCACCAAGTTCGCCACCCCGGAGTGGATCGCCCGGGTGCCCTGACCCGCCCGTGGCCCTTCTCCGCCCCCGGCTCTCCCAGCGACCTCCGGGCGACCTCCGAGCAGCGGCGGCCTAGCATGGGCGCACCGGCCGCGACCGGCGTCCGCCCGACCCACCGAACGGGGAGCCTCTGATGACCGTCCACGACCGCGAATCCGCCCGCGACGCCGACCGTGGTGCCGAGCGCGCGGCGGCCGCGCCGCGCCGCCGCCCGGTCCGGCGCGTGCTGCTGGTGCTCCTGGGTCTCGTGCTGGTCCTCGCCCTGGTGGCCGCCGCGTTCGTCTGGAACCTGGGACGGACCTTCGACGCCCGCAAGCAGGTCGTGGACGACGCGTTCCCCGCCGAGAGCGGGCGCCCCGCCGCGGGCTCCGCCCAGGACCGGGGCACCACCGTGCTGCTGCTCGGCGCCGACAGCCAGCCCGGCGGGCGGGCGGACGTGGGCGTCGAGGGGGTGCGGGCGGACACCATCATGCTGGTGCACCTCCCCGAGGACGGCGGCGAGGCCTACGTCATCTCCGTGCTGCGGGACACGTGGGTGCCGATCCCCGGGGTGGGGGAGGCGAAGATCAACGCCGCCCTCGATCTCGGCGGCGTCCCGCTGATGGTCGGGACGGTCGAGGACCTCTTCGGCACCCGGGTCGACCAGGTCGCCGAGGTGGACTTCGCCGGCTTCCAGGCCCTCACCGACGCCCTCGGCGGCGTGACCGTCGACGTGCCCCAGGACTTCGTGTCCAACGAGGGCATGACCTTCGAGCAGGGCCCCGAGCACATGGACGGGGAACGGGCGCTCGAGTTCGTCCGGGAGCGCAAGGCCTTCGAGGACGGGGACTTCCAGCGGGTGGAGAACCAGCGCAACTACGTCCAGTCCGCTCTCGAGCGGCTGCTCGGCCCGCAGACGCTGCTCAACCCGGTCCGGCTGCACACCGTGGTCAGCGACTTCTCGCCCTACCTGACGGTGAGCGAGGGGCTCGACGCGGCGTGGATCGCCGGGCTCGCCCCCGACCTGGCCGGTCTCTCCGCCGGGGACCTGCGGATGACCACGGCCCCCGATCAGGGCCTCGGCGTGTCCCCGGACGGGCAGTCCGTGGTCCTGCCCGACCTCGAGGCGATGGCGGGCATCGGCACGGCCGTCGCGGCGGACGATCTGGGCCCATATCTTGCTACGCTGAACCCTGACGATCAGTAGTTCCCCACCGGCCCCCCGACCCGGCGAGAAACGTCTTCCCCCGCCCGCAGCACGCCCCGTGATCGACCGGGACGGCCCCTCTTGACCCCCCGCGAGAAGGCCATGCCGCACACTCCCCGCCCCTTCAGTCCGGACGACGAGCCCGAGGCCTTCTGGCTGCCCGCGGCCCGGCTTCTCCCCGCCGCCGCGGCGCGACCCGCCGCCCGCGCCCTGCTGCGCAGTCCCTGGCCCGAGGCCGGGGCCGCCGTGGTCCGCGCCCTGGGCCCGGACCCGCGCGCGGAGCGGCAGCTCAGATCGGAAGAGCACACGTCTGAACTCCAGTCACGTCCGCACATCTCGTATGCCGTCTTCTGCTT